>NZ_CP054424.1:1920187-2236885 GCF_013334205.1 Rhodoferax sp. BAB1
CTGGTGATGACCGCCTTCGCAGGCACCGCCGGCGTGTTTTTCGTCATGGCCAGCCTGGCCACGGTGATCAAGCGTGACCTCTCGGGCATGGGCAAGTGGCTGATGGTTGGTGCCATCGTGCTGCTGGTCGGCTCGGTCATCAACGTCTTCGTGGGTTCCAGCACCGGCATGATCGTGATCTCCATGCTGGCCATCGGCATCTTCAGCGCTTTCATGCTCTACGACATCAAGCGCATCATCGACGGCGGCGAGACCAACTACATCAGCGCCACCCTGGCCCTGTACCTGGACATCGTCAACGTGTTCCAGAGCCTGCTGGCCCTGCTGGGCATCTTCGGCGGCGAGCGCGAATAAGGGCAGAACTGCCCGGGAAAAAGGCCCTGCGGGGCCTTTTTTTCATCCCGCGGGCTATGCGACACTCAACCTGTCCCCTGAGATGCCGATAAGGTCAATAACGCCCTCCTGCCTACCCATGACGCTGCGCCTCCTGCTCATCCCCGCCCTTGCCCTGCTGCTGGCCGCCTGCGACATCCCCGGGCTGGGCCCGGACCCGCGCATCGCCCAGCGCGAGGCCGAGGCCAGGGCCATCGGCGGCGCCTGTCGTTACGCCCAACGCGGCATCGAGGAGTGCTACCAGCTCAATCCCAAGGCCCTGAAGACCGCCGTCTTCGATGGCTGGCGCGAGATGGACCAGTACATGCGGGACAACAAGCTCGAAGGCCAGCCCACGCCTGAGGCCAGGGAAGCGGCCGAAGCGCAGAAACCGGCTGCGGCCGAGAAAAAACCGGCCCCGGCAGCCAAGCCCGCCCCGGCCGACAAGAAAACCTCCTGATCCGCACGGGCTCCTCAGGCCCGTTCGAACACCGCCATGCTCTCGACGTGCGCGGTGTGCGGGAACATGTTGACCACCCCCGCCTGCGTGCAGCGATACCCCGCCTGGTGCACCAGCAGACCGGCGTCGCGCGCCAGCGTGGCCGGGTTGCAGCTCACGTAGACGATGCGCCGCGGCGGCGTCCAGCCCTGCGCCCCCGGCGTAGCCGGGTGGTTGGCGGGATCCACCTGCTGCTGGTGCAGGTCGGCCAGGGTCTTGGCCAGGGCGAAAGCGCCCTCGCGCGGCGGATCGACCAGCCACTTGTCGGCCACACCGTCCTGAATCAACAACTCGGGCGTCATCTCGAAAAGGTTGCGCGCCACAAAAGCGGTCGGCGCCAGGGCCTGTCCGGCGGGGCGAGTCACCTGGTTGCCGCGCAGGTTCTCGCGTGAGCGCGCCACCAGGGTCTCGCTGCCTTCGATGCCCAGCACCTCGCGCGCCTGGGTGGCGATGGGCAGGGTGAAGTTGCCCAGGCCACAGAACCAGTCGATCACCCGCTCGTCCTTCTGCGCATCCAGCAGGCGCAGCGCGCGCGAGACCAGCACGCGGTTGATGTGCGGATTGACCTGGGTGAAATCGGTCGGCTTGAAGGGCATGGTGATGCCGAACTCGGGCAGCGCGTAGCTCAGCGGCAGGGCATCCGGCGTGTCATCCAGCAGGTGCACGGTATCCGGCCCCTTGGGCTGCAACCACCACTGCACCTCCGGGTTCAGGACCGCAAAGGCACGCAGTTTCGCGAGATCCCCGGCGCTCAGGGGCTCCAGGTGCCGCAGCACCAGGGCCGTCACCGCATCACCGCAGGCCAGCTCGATCTGCGGACAGGTCTCGATGGCGTCGAGCGAACCGATCAGGGCGCGCAGCGGCATCAGCATGGCGCTCACATGGGGCGGCAGCACCGGGCAGACCTCCATGTCGGCCACGTAACGGCTCTTGCGCTCGTGGAAACCCACTAGCACCGTGCCCTTCTTGCGCACATGGCGCACCGACAGGCGCGCGCGGTAACGGTAACCCCAGGCCGGCCCCTCGATCGGGCGCAGCACGGTCTCGGCACGCACCTTGCCCAGATGCCAGAGGTTGTCCTCCAGCACACGCTGCTTCACCGCCACCTGGGCCGCCGGATGCAGATGCTGCATCTTGCAGCCACCGCAGGCACCGGCATGCAGGCCGAAATGCGGGCAGCCGGGCCGCACGCGCTGGGACGACTCCTGGTGGATGGCCGTGACCGTGGCCTGCTCCCAGTTGTTCTTCCTGCGGTTGACGCTGGCACTGACCACCTCGAAGGGCAGTGCGCCTTCGACAAACACCACCTTGCCGTCGGCCCGGTGGGCGATGCCCTGGGCCTCGATGTCGAGCGATTCGATACGGAGGCTGTCCGGTGGAAAAGTTGCGTTTTTATTGCTTTCTTCAGTCATGCCCCTATTGTCCCCGAGGTTAGACTGCCGGATCGGCAGCCTAAGACTGCCTCGTTTGTTTATCACCGGACATGGCCGCGGAGCAAGGTTGAAAAGCATCCAGAAACTTCCCTTGGTTTATCAGCTGCTGGGTGTGGCCTTGCTCTACGCCCTGCTGGCATGGCTGGCACTGAACCTCTTTTCGCCCGCGGGTGTCATCGGCGTCTTCTGGCCTGCCAGCGGCTGGGCGCTGGCATCCCTGTTGCTGGGCGGGCGTCGCCTGGCCTGGGGCATTTTTGCCGGTGCCCTGCTTTCCGAATTCCTGCTGGGCCTGACCGTACCTGCTGCCCTGACCACCGCCGGCGGCGCAACGGCGGGTGCGCTGCTGGCCCACTGGCTGCTATCGCGCGATGCCAGATTCAACCCGGGGCTGCAGAGCATTGGTGATTTTTCCCGTCTGATCCTCTGGGCCGCCATTCCGGCCGGCCTGCTCAGCGCCCTCGTGGGCGTCGGCAGCCTGACGCTCACTGGCGGCCTGGCCTCAGACGACTTCGGCAGGAACATGGTGCAGTGGGTGATCGGGGATGCGCTGGGCATCCTTTTGATCACCTCCCTGATCCTCATCTGGCGACAGGTGCCCGAGCAGCTGAAGGATCGCCAGCGCTGGACCGAAGCGGCCCTCATCCTCGGCCTGACCCTGCTCATAGGTCAGATCGTGCTCCAGGGATGGCTGTCGGAAGCGCTGGCCGGTTATATGCCCAAGGGCTACTGGCTGCTACCCTTGGCCTTCTGGGCCGCCACCCGCCTGGGCCCGCATGGGGCGATCATCGTCCTGTGCATCATCGCCGCACAAACGATGCACGGCATCCATGACAACACCGGCTTCATGGCCCATCCGAACGTCGAGACCCGCCTGCTCGACGGCTGGTTCTTTGTCACCCTGAGCTGGCTGATGATCATGTTTCTGGCCTTGCGCATCAAGGGCTACCGGAACGCAGAAGCCGACCTGCGCATCGCCGCCACCGCCTTCGAATGCCAGGAGGGCATGATCGTCACCGACGCCCAGATGCGCATCCTGCGCACCAACAAGAGCTTCACGCAAATCATGGGCTATACCAACGAGGAGGTGGTGGGCCAGCCCACCACTTTCATGCGCTCCGACCGCCATCCGGCCAGCTTTTACGAGAATGCATGGCGCACCGGGCGAGACCACGGGGTCTGGAATGACGAGGTCTGGCACCGACGCAAGAACGGCGAGGTTTTCCCCCAATGGCTGACCTGTACAGCCGTGAAGAACGAAGACGGGGTCATCACCAACTACGTCGTCACCCACACGGACATCACCCTCCAGAAGCAGCAGGAGGCCAAACGCCTGGCCGATGAAACCGCCCACCGCAACGCGCTGGTGCGCGAAGTTCACCATCGCATCAAGAACAACCTGCAGGGCATTTCCGGCTTGCTGCGCCTGTTTGCGCAGGAAAACCCGCAGACAACCGAAGCCATCAACCAGGTCATGAGCCAGATCCGCAGCATCGCCGTGCTGCATGGCCTGCAGGGCCACGCCTCCCTGGACACCGTGCGCCTGTGCGAATTGACCAGCGCCATCGCCACCGATGTCCAGTCCGTCTGGCAAACCCCCATTGCCGTGGACATCCCTGCCCTCTGGACGCCCGGCATCATTGCCGAAAAAGAGGCCGTCCCGATCGCCCTGGTGCTCAACGAACTGCTGGTCAACGCTGTCAAGCATGGTGGCAAGGCCCATGGCCACGTCAGCGTGACGCTGCGAAAAGGCGAAGATCCGGAGACTATCCAGGTCAGCATCCGCAACTCAGGCCACTTGCGGACCAACACCGATCGCCCGACCGCACAACACAACGGCCTGCAACTGGTGGCCTCGCTGATGCCGCGCGAGGGCGCCAGGTTGACCCGGGAACAGCGGGACAACGAGGTTCTCACCCGGCTGGAGATCTCCCCCCGGTACTGCACCTGGAAAAGGCTCCGGCATGAAGACACCGGACAAGCCAGCGCCTATCCATCTCCTGCTGGTTGACGATGACCGGCTCGTGATTGCAACGCTGAGCACAGGCCTGCAGCATGCGGGCTACCGCGTCAGCACGGCTGAATCCTCCGAAGAAGCCGAAGTGCTGCTGGCCAGCGGCGTGCGCCCCGACCTGGCCATTGTGGACATCCGCATGAGCGGTCAGGACGGCCTGCACCTGGCCCGGCGCCTGAGCGAGCTCGACCACATTCCCTTCCTCATGCTCAGCGCCTACAGCGAGCAGCACATGATCGGCCAGGCCAGCCAGCACGGCGCCCTGGCCTACCTGGTGAAGCCGCTGGACACGTCGCAGCTCGTGCCGGCGATCGAGGCGGCACTCGCGCGCGCCAATGAACTGCAGGGCCTGCGGGAAACGCGGGCCCAGTTGCAGGCCGCATTGGACGCCGAGCGCGACATCAGCGTGGCGACCGGCATCACCATGGTGCAGCACCATCTCAATCGCCAGGACGCCTTCGAGCTGCTGCGCAAGATGGCACGCACCCAGCGCCGCAAGCTGGCCGATCTGGCGGCCGAGATCATCCGTGGTTAATAAACACGGAATCGGGGCGCTGACATCGTTTCTGATTGATACCGATCAAGGTATCGTGTTATAAAAACTGTCAGGACTGGCCATGCGAATGGCCGTCCCTTCATGAGGCCCTGACCCTGCCTTGTTGAAACGCCACCGGCGCCCAGCGCGCAATGGCGTTTCAGCTCCCAGGAATCAGTTCGAGGGACCTCATGCGCACGAACCTACCGGTTACCCAGCGGGAATATGAATTCTCCAGCAGTGAAACGCTGCTGTCCGCCACCGACACCTCCAGCCACATCAAGTACGCCAACGCGGCCTTCATCCGCACCAGCGGCTACCGCGTCGATGAGCTGATCGGCCAGCCCCACAACCTGGTTCGTCATCCCGATATGCCGGCTGCGGCTTTCGCCGACATGTGGCGCACCCTCAAGGAAGGCCAGTCCTGGACCGCCCTGGTCAAGAACCGGCGCAAGGATGGCGACCACTACTGGGTCCGTGCCAACGCCGCGCCCATGCGCCGCAACGGCGAGGTGGTGGGCTACCTGTCGGTACGCACCAAGCCAGGTCGGGAGGAGATACAGGCCGCCGAGGACTTGTACCGGCGCTTTCGCGAGGGCAAGGCCGCCGGTCTGGCCTTCCATCGCGGCCTGGTGGTGCGCACCGGCTGGCTGCGCTGGATGAGCACCTTGCAACTGCTGCCAACCGCCTGGCGCGTGCGCCTGCCGCTGCTGGTGCTGGCCGCCCTCTTGGGAGCTGGCCTGGCGGCAAGCGGCCAGCCCGGCCTGGCCGGCATCCTCGCCGTGGGCCTGCTGCTGGCCGATCTGTTCATCGAGGCGCAGGTCACCGGCCCGCTGGCGCGCGTGCGCTGCACGGCCCAGCAGGTGGCCAGCGGGGAGGCGGCCAGCGACCTGAGCCTGGACCGCTGTGACGATATCGGCCTGCTGGCGCGCGCCATCACCCAGGCCGGGCTGAACCTGCAGTCGCTGGTGTCCGACGTCAACGAGCAGGTCTCCGGCCTGCATGTGGCCAGCCAGGAAATCGCCACCGCCAACAACGACCTGTCCAGTCGCACCGAACAAACCGCTTCCAGCCTGGAAGAGACGGCCGCGGCCATGGAAGAGCAGACCGCCACCGTGCGACAGAACTCGGACACCGCCCAGCAGGCCAGCCAGCTCGCCGGCGCCACCAGCGAGGCCGCCAGCCGTGGCGGCGAGGCGGTGGCCAACATCGTCTCCACCATGTCGCTCATCTCGGATTCGAGCCGCCGCATCGCCGACATCATCGGCGTCATCGACGGCATTGCCTTCCAGACCAACATCCTCGCACTGAACGCTGCGGTGGAAGCGGCACGCGCCGGGGAACAGGGGCGCGGCTTTGCCGTCGTGGCCAGCGAGGTGCGATCGCTGGCCGGGCGCAGCGCCGAGGCCGCCAAGGAGATCAAGGGCCTGATCGCCGACTCGGTCGGCAAGGTCGACACGGGCTCGCGCCAGGTGGCCCAGGCCGGTCAGAC
Source organism: Rhodoferax sp. BAB1 (assembly GCF_013334205.1). NCBI lineage: Bacteria > Pseudomonadati > Pseudomonadota > Betaproteobacteria > Burkholderiales > Comamonadaceae > Rhodoferax > Rhodoferax sp. BAB1. The sequence continues at coordinate 1,926,530 of NZ_CP054424.1, forward strand.
CATGACGGAAGTGGTGAGCCAGGTACGGCGCGTCAACGACCTGATCGCGGAAATCACCTCGGCGTCCAAGGAACAGGCCATCGGCATCGCGCAGGTGGGACAGGCCGTATCACAGCTGGACGAGATGACGCAGCAGAACGCCGCCATGGTGGAACAAAGCAGTGCCGCGGCCGGCAGCATGCGCGAACAGGCCCAGCGCCTGATGGAAGCCATCCGCGTCTTCTCCGTCTGAACCGCGCGCCGTGGACACCCCCTCCTCCATTCCGCCGCAGAAGCTGGCCGAAATGATCGAGGCCATGCAGATGGCGCGCGACGAGCTGATCAAGGCGTCCCTGCTGCTGCGTGACCACCTGGACGAAACGGATGAAGCGGGCCGGGAACAGGCCCGCCGCATCGCAGAGGCACTGATAGCGCAATCCAGGAACAACTGAAATCACCATACCCCCTCATCAGATGACCGCCAGCGTCGCCCTGCACCCTCATCGGCACCCCTATCAATTCGGTGCCGGCATCGGCCTGCTGGCTCTTTCGATACCGCTGATGCTGGTCTTGCTGCGTCAGGATGTTTCGGCAACACTTGCCAGCACCTGGTTGCCGCATTGGCATATCGCGGCCGACCTGATCACGGTGCTGGTCGCCCTGTTGATCTTCATCACCGGCTACCGCGCCATCCTGTCTCCCCGCAAGGGCGCCGTGGTCTGGCTGGGCGTCGGTTTCCTCGGCGTCGCATTGCTCGGGTTCCTGAACGTGGCCAGCCATGCCGATCTGGCCGAAGACCTCGAGCCCGCGGCCAGGCAAGCCTCGCTCGGCTTCGGCCTGGCTGCCCGGCTGGTGGCCGCAGTCGTCCTGCTGGTCTACGCCGCACTACCCGCCGTGCCCGACGTGAGCCGCACCCGCAAGCGCATGGCGGTCGGGATCGTGCTGGCGGGTGTCCTCCTTCCCGGCTACCTGGTGCTGACGCAGTCGGCCCTGCCGCCGGTCCTGCTCGACGGGCAGGACCGGCCGACCGCCCTCTACTGGAGTCTGCAGGTCGCCATCGTCATCCTGCACCTGAGCACCCTGTTCGTCTTCTGGCAACGTCGTTCGATGCTGGAACAGGAGTGCCTGATGGCCCTGATCTTTGCGGCGGCCCTGTCCGCCGTCGCAGGGCTGTTCTTCAGCCTTTCCATCGGCCTGTCGCACACCAGCCTGCATTCCGCAGGAAATGCCTACCAGGTGGCGGCTTATCTCTACCTGTTCCATGCGACCTTCAACGAAGCCCTGAGCCGCCCGATGCAGCGACTGGAGATGTTGTACCAGCGGGAGAATGCCACGCTCACGGCCGCCCCGGACGGCGTGATCTGGGTCGATCAGGAAGGCACCATCGTGCTGGCCAATCCGGCCATGCAGGTACTCAGCGCCTATCTCCCCAAGGAGCTCATCGGTCAGAACGTGTCCATCTTCCTGCCGCCCCACCTGCGCGAACGGCACGCGCAATCCATGCGCGACTTTTTCCATGCGCCACACAGCCGCGCCATGGGCATCATGGACCTCAGGCTCTACCGGCGCGATGGTTCCCTGCAGCCGGTGGATATCTCCCTGGGCTACTGGGAGGTGGACGGCAAGCCGCATGCGATTGCCTACCTGCGCGACCTGACCGAGCGCAAGAAGCTCGAGGAATCGCTGCGCTACCAGGCCACGCACGACGAGCTCACCGGCCTGCCCAACCGTTGGCTCTTCCAATTGCAGCTCCGGCAGGCGCTGTCACGGGCCGAACGCAGCCACCACCGGGTGGCGGTGCTCTTCATGGACCTGGACCACTTCAAGACGATCAACGACACCTTTGGCCACGCCGTCGGGGATGCCCTGCTGGTGCAGGCCAGCCGGCGCATCCACAGCCAGTTGCGAACCAGCGACACACTGGCACGCATGGGCGGGGATGAATTTTCCATCCTGCTGCCCGACCTCAACCATGCCGACGAAGCCGTCAGCGTGGCCCTCAAGATCCTCGCCTGCCTGCAGGACGCCTTTGACTTGCCGGACCAGCAGGTCTACAGCGGGGCCAGCATCGGGCTGGCCTACTACCCGGACGATGCACGCGACAGCGACACGCTGCTGCGTTATGCCGACATGGCCATGTACCAGGCCAAACAGGCCGGGCGCGGGGACTACGCCTGCTATTCGCTGGACATGGACCGCCGCACGCATGAGGACATGCTGCTGCACTCGCGGCTCAAGACCGCCCTGAGCGAGCAGTTGCTGAGCCTGCATTTCCAGCCCCAGGTCAATCTGCGCGATGGCCGGCTGGAGGGTGCCGAAGCCCTGCTGCGCTGACAGGATCCGGTGCTGGGTCGCGTCGGACCGGACCGCTTCATCCCGATCGCCGAGGCCACCGGGCTGATCCTGCCGCTGTCTGACTGGGTGCTGGAAACCGCGTGCCGCCAGATCGCCACCTGGCAGCATGCCGGTACGCCCATGCGCCTGTCCATCAACGTTTCGGCCCATCAGTTGCACCAGGGTCAGCTTACCGACAAGGTGCGCAGCGCGCTGGCCCGGCATGGCGCGCACGCCCGCTGGCTGGAACTTGAAATCACCGAGACCGTGGCCATGACCCAGCCGCGCCAGGCCCTGGATCAGCTGCTGGCCCTGGTGGAACTGGGCTGCAGCATCTCGCTGGACGACTTCGGCACAGGCTACTCCTCGCTCGCCTACCTCAAGGCCCTGCCGGTGAGCAAGATCAAGATCGACCAGAGCTTCGTGCAGGACATCACCGACGACCCGGACGACGACGTCATCGTGCAGACCATCATCGGCATGGCGCACAACCTCGGGCTGGCTGTCATCGCCGAAGGTGTCGAGACAGAAGCCCAGCGCGACCGCCTGGCGCTTTATGGCTGCACCACCTGCCAGGGCTACCTCTTTCACCGCCCCATGCCATTGCCGGCGTTCGAGTCGTTGCTGCAGCGGCATTTCCAGACACCAGAACAAGCCAGTCACCAGGAGACAAGACCATGAACCAGTTCAAGATATCCACCCGGCTGACGCTGCTCATCGGCCTGATGTCGCTCATATTGATCGGCATCGGACTGCTGGGCCTGTTCGGCATCAGCCAATCCAATGCGGGGCTCAAGACGGTGTATGAGGATCGCACCATCCCCCTGGGACAGGTCGCAGACATCGAGCGCTTGCTGCTGCGCAATCGGCTGGCCATTGCGGTTTCGATCGTGACCCCGACGCCCGAAACCATCCAGGCCAACACGGCCGAGATCGAAGCCAATATTGCAGCCATCACCAAGACCTGGGATGACTTTATGGCAACGACCCTGACGGCCGAAGAGGGAAAAATCGCCAGGCAATTTGCCGATGATCGTGGCCGGTTCGTGCGGGAAGGCCTGCGGCCGGCCGTGGCCGCGCTGCACGCCAACGACGTCGAAGGCGTCAAGCAGATCGTGACCGACAAGATCCGTCCGCTGTACGAACCGGTCGGGGCCGGCATCGCGGCCCTGAAAAAACTGCAACTCGACGTCGCCCAGGCGGAATACGCTACCGCAGATGCGCGCTACCAGATGATCCGCATCGTGTCGATCAGCGCCATCACGGCCGGTCTCCTGTTCTCCGTGCTGTTCGGCATGGTCCTGGTGCGCGGCATCTCGCGCGCACTGGACGAGGCCATTGCCGCGGCCGACGCTGTGTCGCAAGGCAACCTGGGCCACCGCTTCCAGGTACGGGGCCAGGACGAAGTAGCGAAACTGCTGAGAGCGCTCTCGGCCATGCAGGACAGCCTGGTCAAGGTGGTCAGCACCGTGCGCTCCGGTTCGGAATCCGTGGCCACCGCCAGCGCCCAGATCGCCCAGGGCAACCAGGACCTGAGCGCGCGCACCGAGAGCCAGGCCAGCGCGCTGGAAGAGACTGCTGCCTCGATGGAAGAGCTGGGCTCCACCGTCAAGCAGAACGCCGACAACGCGCGCCAGGCCAACCAGCTGGCCCAGAGCGCCAGCACCGTGGCCGTCAAGGGTGGCGAGGTGGTGGCCCAGGTGGTGGACACCATGAAGGGCATCAACGATTCGAGCAAGAAGATCGCCGACATCATCAGCGTGATCGACGGCATCGCCTTCCAGACCAACATCCTGGCCTTGAACGCCGCGGTGGAAGCCGCGCGGGCCGGTGAACAGGGCCGCGGGTTTGCCGTGGTGGCCAGCGAGGTGCGCAGCCTGGCGGGCCGCAGTGCCGATGCCGCCAAGGAGATCAAGACCCTCATCACCGATAGCGTGGAGCGGGTGGAACAGGGCACGGCCCTGGTAGACCAGGCCGGTGCCACCATGCAGGAAGTGGTGAGCAGCATCCGCCGCGTGACCGACATCATGGGTGAGATCAGCGCCGCCAGCACCGAGCAGAGCGCAGGCGTGGCCCAGATCGGCGAGGCCGTGGTGCAGATGGACCAGGCCACGCAGCAGAACGCCGCGCTGGTGGAGGAGATGGCCGCCGCCGCAGGCAGCCTGAACAGCCAGGCCCAGGAACTGGTGCAGACCGTGGCCGTGTTCCAGCTGGCGCAAGGTCCGGTGGCACTCCAGGGCACCCGGCCTTCCCATGCGCCAGTGGCCCTTGCCCCCAATCCCGCCCGGGGCAACACCAGGGCAGTGGACACCCGACCATCCCCGCGGCCCCTGCCCTCCTTCTCCACCGCGACGAAAACCGGGGTGATGAAAATCGAAACCACCGCCCCGGCCGCAACAGCCCCCCGGAAGCCTGTCCACCCAGGCCAGGACGACTGGGAGTCCTTCTGAGCCAGCTGCGGCAGGGCCGCCAGGGTGCGCAATTTCTCTCGATGTTGTGAACCATTTCCGCAGGGTTCACGAGCCTTGCTCCCGGCATCCGCCCCTGGCGATATCATATGCATGCATACCTTGGACACCCGCCTTGCATACCGATACCCAGTACTTCACCAAGGCTGTCACCGAACTGGGCAGGGTACGGCCCGTCGTCACCACGCAGCCCATCTACAACGCCAAGGGCATCAAGATCATCGAACAGGGTGTGGCCATCAACCCGGGTCTGTACGACCGCCTGATGGAACACCGCTTGTCGGCGCCCATCGAGGACTCCGTCTCGAGCCTGCCCACGGTGAATGGCCATGTCCTGCGCAAAGGCATGGAGGAGATGGCTGCGCAAACGCCATTTTTCGCCCGGATGCTGGAGGACAGCGACACCCGAAACGTCCTGTTCGATATCGTCGAGCGCATCCATCTGCCGGATCCCATCGCTTTCCAGCTCACGATGGCCTGCGAGATACGCCCCTCGCTGTACCAGCATCTGCTGAGCACCACGCTCACGGCGTGCTGGCTGGCGGCCGCCAGCGGCATGTCCCGCCTGCAGCTCCGGGTCGCGGCCACGGCGGGGCTGCTGCACGATATCGGCATGCTGCATCTGGACCCCCGCCTGCTGGAGTACAAGGTCGGCATCGACCGCAGCCAGCACCGGCAACTCGTTTCCCACCCGATGGTGTCCAGTGCGCTGATCGAGCGGCACAAGGAATACCCCAGGGAGGTGGTCCAGGCCGTGCTGGAACACCATGAATTCCTGGACGGTTCAGGTTATCCGCGCAACCTGCGCGAAGACGGCATCAGCCCTTGCGGCAAGCTCATGGCCCTGACCGAACTGGTGACCGGCGCTTTTGCGCCCGGCCGCGAAGTTCCGGAACTGCGTCTGTCCATCCTGCTGCGCATGAACACGCATCGTTATGACGCAGGCCTGTCGGAAAAGATCATCGCCCTGCTCAGGCCGCAGAACGAATCGGTTGAATCGATCACCCTGCTGGAGGACCCGATCCGCTGCCTGCTGGAAATACAAGCGGTACTGACCGCCTGGCCCGAAGACAGGATTGCATCCTCCCAACTGGTCGAGGAGCACAAGAAGATACTGATCCCGATCGCCGCGCAGGCTGCGCAGCTCAGCCGCACGCTGGCCCGTGCCGGCGCGGCCCCGGAACAGCTCGAGCAACTGGGCAAGGATGCCCTGGATCAGCATCTGCAGGCCGAACTGACCCTGCTGGCCAGCGAGGCCGCCTGGCAACTGCGCGCCCTGGCCCGGCAGGTCAGGCGCCACTGGCGCACCGAAGCGGATGACGCCACCGAGCAGAAGCTGCACGACTGGCTGGCCAGCGTGGATGCCGCCGTCTCACGCACGACCCGGGAATACAGCAGCGACGATGCCTGAGCAGCCACGGCCTGTTCGCACTTGAGAAATCAGTGTGAACAGGCCTTTCTGTATCAGAGCAGCGCTTCGCGCGTGATGCCGCGACGCGCCAGGTGGCGCTTGAGCTTGAACAGGGCCTCGTTCTGTACCTGGCGCACGCGTTCGCGTGTCAGGCCCAGGCGCTGGCTCAGCACGTCCAGGGTCTCGGGTTCGCGGTCGTGCAGGCCGTAGCGCCCTTCCAGCACCTCGCGCTCGCGCTCGGACAGGCTCAGCAGCCAGTCTTCGAGCAGGCGCTCCACCTCGTGCGCCTGGGTGATGCCGCTGGGATCGATGGCCAGTTCGTCGACCACGGTATCCCCCAGCGTCTGCTCGCCCTCGTTGCGCTCCAGCGTGGCGTCGAGCGAACGTGGTGTCTCGGCCAGGGCCAGCAGTTCGGCCACCTCGTGGATATCGCGCCCCAGGAAGTCCGCCACATCCTCGACCCGCACGCCGTCCGGGCGACGCGCCACGAACACGGGATCGTTCTCGAGTTCGCGGCGTGCGCGCAGCACCTGCTGCAGTTCACGCACCACATTGACCGGCAGGCGGATCACCCGCCCCTGCTGCATCAGCGCGCGTTCCACCGCCTGGCGTATCCACCAGGTGGCATAGGTGGAGAAGCGGAAACCGCGCTCGGGTTCGAACTTCTCGATCGCGTGCATCAGGCCGAGGTTGCCTTCCTCGATCAGGTCCGACAGCGGCACACCGCGCCCCAGGTAGAGCTTGGCGATGCTGACCACCAGGCGCAGGTTGTGCTCGATCATGCTCTGGCGCGCGGCAAAGTCACCAGCGCGCGCGCGCATGGCGGTCTCGTATTCCTGCTGGGGCGTGAAGAGCTCGGTGCGCCGTACCTGGCGCAGGTAGGAGGTCAGCGCATCGCCGGACTCGCCTGCGAACTCGGCTGCAACGGCCGGGGCAGCGTCGGCTTCAGGCGCGACGGGCAGCGGTGCGCCATCGTCCAGCAACTGTGGTTCAGGGCGCGTGGTTGGCTGGCCGTAGGGGGAGCGTCTGGGCATGGCGGGTCCTCACGGCGTCCACGCTGCCTAACGCGGCGGCAGGTATTTGAGCGGATCGACCGGCTTGCCCTGGCGCCGCACCTCGAAGTGCAGCTTCACGCGGTCGGCATCGCTGTTGCCCATTTCGGCGATCTTCTGCCCCTTGCGCACGGCCTGGTCTTCCTTGACCAGCAGCGACTTGTTGTGGGCATAGGCCGTCAGGTAGGTGTTGTTGTGCTTGAGGATGATGAGGTTGCCATAACCCCGCAGGCCGGCCCCGACATACACGACACGGCCATCAGCCGCGGCCAGCACCGGTTCACCCGCCGCACCGCCCAGGTCCAGGCCCTTGTTCTTCACCTCGTCGAAACCGGCCAGCACCGGGCCGGGCACCGGCCAGATCCAGCTCAGGCCGGATTCTGCCGCGGCGGCGGCCGCCGCGGGCTCGGCCGCCGCCGTTGCCGCCGGCCGGGCCGCTGCACTCGATGCCTGGCCAGGCTGCACCTGGGTGGACGCGATGCTGGACGATCCGATGGGCCGGGTCACGACCCCGCCGTTTTCGGTCGCCGCCACGGCGCCCGCCACGACGGGCGCGGTGACCCGCAGCACCTGACCGACCTCGATCTGGTTGGGCTGCGCCAGGTTGTTCCAGGCAGCGATGTCTTTCCAGTTCTGCCCGGTTTCCAGCCCGATGCGGATCAGCGTCTCGCCGGGCTTGACGGTGTAGTAACCGACCTTGCCCGCGTTCTCGAAACCCGGCGGCTGCTTGACCGCCACGGTGTTGGGGTCCATCACCGGCCGGGACACGGAGGTGCGCCGCTCCTCCACGGGGGCGCTGCTCGGGCCAGTGCCGCAGGCTGCCAGCACGAACGTGCCCGCCAGCAGCAAACCCAAGAGCCCGGCTCGTCGAGAATTAACCGTCATAGATGATTCCTTCATGCGATGCCCGATTTTAGGGGGACAAAGTGCACCGCCTCAAGCAAGGTGTGTTGCACGCCGCTGGCGGTCTTGTCCAGGACCAGCAAGGCCTGGCCTGCGCCTGCAGCACGGGCCACCGGCGCCACCAGGCGACCGCCCACGGCGAGCTGCTCGATCCAGGCCGGTGGCACGGCCTCGCCGCCCGCCGCCGCGATGATGCCGGCATAAGGCGCGCCCTGGGCAAAACCGGCCATGCCGTCTCCGAAGAGCAGGTGCACATTGGGCAATCGCAGGGTCCGCAGGTTCTCGCGCGCCTTCTCGTGCAGACCGCGCAGGCGCTCGATGCTGTAGACCTCTTTCACCAGCAGGCTCAGCACGGCGGCCTGGTAGCCGCAGCCGGTGCCGATCTCCAGCACGCGGCCCATGGTCGCGGTGCGGCCGGCCAGCAGCAGTTCTGCCATGCGCGCCACCACATTGGGCTTGGAGATGGTCTGGCCCAGTCCGATGGGCAGGCTGGTGTCCTCGTAGGCCTGGGTGGCCAGCGCCGTGTCGACGAAACGATGCCGCTCCACACGCCCCATGGCCTCGAGCACGCGCACATCCTTGATGCCCTGGGCCGCCAGCTTCTGCACCATGGCCAGGCGCACCGCCTGCGAATCCAGGCCCAGGCCCTGGGGGGTGAGGGCCGCGGGCTGCGGGCGGGGCCGTTCCCCCGCCGCGGGGGCCAACATCGCGCCACTGCGCGGCGCGACCGGCGCCACCGTGCGTGCGGCACGCGCCGGGGTCTCGGCCGGCCGGTCCAGCCGCGCCGGAAAACCTGGGCGCGGACGCGGGTTCATGCACGCCCCTTGGTGGCGAGTTGCGCCATGGACTGCGCCCAGTAACCCAGGCGCTCGTGGTCGCAGAGGTCGACCTTGAGCGGTGTCACCGTGACATGGCCCAGGGCGGTGGCGTGGAAGTCGGTGCCCTCGCTCTCGTCCAGGGCCGGCCCGGCCGCGCCGATCCAGTACATGGTCTCGCCACGCGGACTGGTCTGGGTGATGACGGCTTCAGCCGCATGGCGCCGCCCCAGGCGGCAGACCTTGGCAGGCTTGAGCGCCTCCAGCGGCAAGCAGGGGATGTTGACGTTGAGCAGCCAGGGCTGGGTGCCCACCATCTTCTGGGCCAGCATCTGCTGCACCAGTTCACGCGCCCGCGCCGCGGCGGCGTCCAGATGCTTCCAGCCCTTCTCGGTCTGGGAGAAGGCGATGGCCGGAATGCCGAAGAGGTAACCCTCCATGGCCGCGCCCACGGTGCCCGAGTAGATGGTGTCGTCGCCCATATTGGCGCCGTTGTTGATGCCCGAGACCACCAGGTCGGGCCGGTAGCCCAGCAGGCCGGTCAGCGCGATGTGCACGCAGTCGGCGGGTGTGCCGTTGACGTAGCGGAAACCATTGGCCGCGCGGTGCACGTACAGCGGCGAATGCAGGGTGAGCGCATTGGATTTGGCACTGTTGTTGTGCTCGGGCGCCACCACCTCGACGTCGGCCACGTCTTTCAGCGCCTCGTAGAGCGCCACGATGCCGGGCGCCTGGTAGCCATCGTCGTTGGAGATCAGGATTTTCATGGTTGGCATGTCTGCGCCCATTGTAGGTGGCCGGCCTGTCCGTCTTGACTTGCGTCACGCGTGGGACAAGAGGGAAAACCACCTTGCACGTATCATGCCCGACGCGTTTGAGCACTTCACAGGAGACACTGTATGCACGCATGGTTATGCACGGACCCCAGCGGGGTCGACGCCCTCGAATGGAAGGAGCTCCCCACGCCGCAGCCCGGTCCCGGACAGGTGCTGATCGCCATCCAGGCCGCCAGCCTGAACTTCCCCGACCTGCTCATCGTGCACAACAAGTACCAGATCAAGCCGCCCCTGCCCTTCGTGCCGGGTGCCGAATATGCGGGCGTGGTCGAAGCCCTGGGCGTAGGCGTCACGAACCTGCAGGTCGGCCAGCACGTGGCCTGCCTCTCGGGCACCGGCGGCTTCGGCACCCACACCCTGGCGCCGGCCGCCCTGTGCCTGCCGCTGCCCGCCGGCTTCCCCTTCACCGATGCTGCGGCTTTCATCATGACCTACGCCACCTCGCACCATGCGCTGGTCGACCGGGCCCAGTTGAAAGCCGGCGAGACGGTGCTGGTGCTGGGCGCGGCCGGCGGCGTGGGCACGGCCGCCATCCAGATCGCCAAGGCCATGGGTGCGCGGGTGATCGCGGCGGCCTCCAGCGATGACAAGTGCGCCTTGTGCAAGACCATCGGTGCCGACGCGACCATCAACTACAGCACGCAGGACCTGCGCGAACAGCTCAAGGCCCTGACCGGCGGCAAGGGCCCCGACGTGATCTACGACCCCGTGGGCGGCGACCTGGCCGAGCCGGCCCTGCGCTCCATCGCCTGGCGCGGCCGTTACCTCGTAGTGGGTTTTGCGGCCGGCCCCATCCCGGCCCTGCCCTTCAACCTGCCCCTGCTCAAGGGCGCTTCCATCGTGGGCGTGTTCTGGGGCGACTTCGCCAAGCGCGAGCCACAGGCCAACGCGACCATGATGATGGCCCTGGCCCAGTGGTACGGCCAGGGGAAGATCAAGCCCGTGCTTGACAGCACCCTGCCCATGGCCCAGCTCAAGGCCGCCTACGCGCGCATGGGGGCGCGTGACGTCAAGGGCAAGCTGGTCATGGTGAACTGAGCCCCAGGAACGGCCCGAAAACAAAAATGCCCGCTGATGCGGGCATTTTTTTATCTGGGGTGGCTGATGGGACTCGAACCCACGACGACAGGAATCACAATCCTGGACTCTACCAACTGAGCTACAGCCACCGTGAGTCCGAAATTATACCCCGAGTCGTCGGTCAGGACGCGCCGCCGGCGCCAGGCGCCGTGGCGGCCGGACGCGGCACCTTGATCTGCACCTTGAGGCGTTGCTGCAGCAGCTCGTAATAGGCCTGGCCCTCGGCCTGCATCCACCACTGGGCGTACTGGGCGCGGTCCTGGCGCTGCGCATCGGCGGCGGGGGCAGCACGCTCCACCCGCTTGTTGATGCGGGCCACGACATACCCCTGGGCACCGAGGTCCACACCGACCCATGCCGGCAACTGGGCCGTATCGGCACGCAGCACGGCATCGACCACGGCAGCCGCCTGGTTCTGCGTCTGGTCGCGCGAGACGATCTGGGCAGCGCCGACGCTGGCAGTCGCCGGGCTGGCCTTCCAGGCCGCCAGTTTCTGCTGGCCTTCCAGGCGGGCCAGTTCGGCGGCACGCGCCTGCACGACACGTTCGCGCACGACCTGGCGCACCTCGGCCAGCGGCAGGGTGCGCGCCGGCGTGTGGCGGGTGATGCGTGCCGCCGCCAGCTGGCTGGGGGCGATCTCCACCGCTTCGGTGTTGCGCTTGTTGTTCACGCTGTCGTCGCTGAAAACGGCCTCCAGCAACTTGGGGCTGGCCAGCACGCCCCGGGCGCCGGGCAGCGGCTGGCGACCCAGGCCGCTGGCGGTCTGGATCTCGATCTTGAGCTTGTCGGCCACGGGCTTGAGGCTGTCGGACTGCTCGTAGACGCCGTTGGTGAAGACTTCGGCGGCTTCGGCATAACGGGCACGCGCCTGCTGGTTCTTCAGGTCTTCCTCCAGGCTGGTCCGCAACTCGGCAAAACTCTTCTGCTTGGACGCCTTGATGTCGGTGACGCGGATGACGTGGAAGCCGAAGTCGGATTCGACCACGTCGCTGATCTCGCCCTTCTTCAGGGCAAAGGCCGCGTCCTCGAAAGGCTTGACCATGGCGCCGCGCGAGAAGAAGTCGAGGTCGCCGCCGTTGGGGGCCGAACCCGGGTCCTGCGAGTGTTTGCGCGCCAGCTGGGCAAAGCTGTCGGGCGCCTTGCGCGCCTGGGCCAGCAGCTCCTGCGCGAGCTCGCGCGCCTTCTGACGCTCGGCCGCCGGCGCATCCTTGGCCACGGAGATCAGGATGTGGCTGGCACGGCGCTCCTCGGGGCCGCTCAGGCGCGTGGCGTTCTGCTCGTAATAGCTGCGCACGTCCTGCTCGTTGAGCTTGATCGTCTTGCGCACGGCATCGATGTCGAGCACGATGTATTCGATGCTGGCCTGCTCGGGCGCCTGGAACAGGGCCTGGTTGGCCTGGTAGAAAGCTTCGAGCTCGGCGTCCGTGGGCTTGACGCGTGCCGCGAAATCCGCGGTGGCAAAACGTGCCAGCTGCACTTCGCGCCGCTCGAAATAGGCATTCAGCGCCAGATCCGCCGGCACGGCCTGGATGAAGGCGGTCTGGGCCACGCCAGCCTGCACCTGGCGTGCCGCCAGATCGCTGCGCATGCGGGCTTCGAACATCTCGGGGCTCATGCCCTGGCGTGCGAGCAGTTGGCGATAGCGTTCCATGTCCAGCGTGCCATCGGGGCGACGCAGCTCGGCAATGGCGGGAATGGCTTGCAGTTCGCGCGCCAGGCGCGCGTCGCTGGTGCCCAGGTGGGCCGCCTGCGCGGCCTGCACCAGCACACGCTCGCGTACCAGGCGCTCCAGCGTGGCGTAGCGTGCCTGATCGGAATCGAGCAGCTTGGCATCGATGGTGGGCATGAGCTGACGCACGCGCTCGGCTTCGTCGCGGTGCGCCGCGTCCCATTCGCCACGCGTGATCTCGGCGCTGCCGACCCGGGCCACGGTCCGGTCCTTCTCGAGGAACTGGTTGTAGCCTTCGACCCCGACCAGCACAAATGACGGCACGATCAGGAGGACCAGGACCAGCATCAGAATATTTTTGTGCTTGCGTACGCTATCAAACATGAAAACGCTCTCCGGCTAAAAAAACAAAAAGGCGAACACATCGTTCGCCTTTGCCTGGGTTGGTGGGTGCTGACGGGGTCGAACCGCCGACCTACTCCGTGTAAAGGAGCCGCTCTGCCAACTGAGCTAAGCACCCCACCGAAACAGGTCAGGTCAGTTCAGTGCGTCCTTCAGGGCTTTGCCCGGACGGAACTTCGGCACCTTGGCGGCCTTGATTTTAATCGCTGCGCCGGTGCGGGGATTGCGACCGGTACGGGCAGCACGCTTGCCGACGGCGAAAGTGCCAAAACCCACGAGAGAAACAGAACCACCCTTTTTCAGCGTGGTCTTGACGGCACCAATGGTGGACTCCAGTGCGCGGGTAGCGGCGGCCTTGGAAATGTCGGCATGCTTGGCGATGTGCTCGATCAGTTCGGTTTTGTTCACAAATATCCCCTTGTATGGAAACTGCGTTGGTCAGTGTGTCTTGTCAGAAATTTTGGCTTGCCGGTCCGGTCGGGTACACCGGACTCGGGTGGCTGGGCCTGCAGCTTGCACTGCTGCATGCGATTAGAGCGAGGGATGTTACCCGTGTCAACATGGCATGCGGCATTACAACAGCGCGGGGGCGAATTCTAGACACATTTTTCACGCTGCCGCCCACCGGGTTTCATAAATAAATTTTTCCAGTCCGTCCCGTGCGATTTTTCGTCCAGGCGAAAAAAATTCACACGACAGACTGTAATTGTTGCTCACCCGCACAAACGCAGTGCCCCACATCAGCGCGCCGGCCGCACCACCAGACTGACCCCCACCGCGGTGAGCACCGTGCCGGTGATGGTGAGCAAGGTGATCGGCTCGGCAAACAGCAGCCAGGCCATCAGGGCCGTGGTCGGGGGAACCAGGTACAGCAGGCTCGTCACGCTGGTGGCCGCGCCGCGTTGTATCAAAAGGTACAGGAGCGAGCTGCCCCCCAGCGTCAGCCCCAGCACCGACCAGGCCATGGCGGCCACCAGTTCCCAGTTCACGCCACCCGTGGTCGCCGTCCAGTACAGGGTTTCGGTTTCGAACAGGGCCAGCGGCAGCGTGACCACGAGTGCCGCGATCAGTTGCACGGCATTGGCGCTGCGCACATCACAAGGCGCAACAAAGTGTTTCTGGTACAGCGTGCCGATGGTGATGCTCAACAGGGCCAGCACGGCCAGCGAGAGGTTGAGCAGGTCGGCTTCGCCGCCCTGCCCGAACTTGCGCGCCACAACCAGCGCCAGCCCGGCGAAACCCAGCATCAGGCCTGCCCACTGGCGCCCCGTGACCGAGGAGCCGCGCGCCGACAGCCAGATGGCGGTGAGCACGGGTTGCAGGCCGACGACCAGGGCCACCAGGCCCGAGCCCATGCCGGCCTTCACGGCAGCCCAGACCCCCCCGAGATAACCCGCATGCATGAGCACCCCCGACACCGACAGGTGCAGCCACTGCTGGCGCGTGGCGGGCCAGGCCACGCCAGCCAGCAGGATCCAGGGCAGGAAACAGAGGATGGACAGCACGTAGCGCCAGGACAGGAAACCCAGCGGCGGTGCATGGGGCATGCCGTAACGCGCCACGATGAAACCCGTGCTCCAGATCAGCACGAAGACCAGGGGCATGGCCCGCAGCAGGGCCTCACTGTCGCTGCGGTGACTCATCGCATCCAGCCTTCATTTCACGCGGGCACGGATTTCCGGCAGGGCTTTCTGCAGGTAATAGACCATGGACCAGACCGTCAGCACGGCGGCGATCCAGATCAGGCCGGTACCCCACAGATGGGTGTCGATCAGGCCGAACAGCGAGCCATCGAACAGCAGGAAGGGAATGGCCACCATCTGCACCGTGGTCTTGACCTTGCCCAGCATGTGCACGGCCACGCTGCGCGAGGCGCCGATCTGCGCCATCCATTCGCGCAGGGCCGAGATGGCGATCTCGCGGCCGATGATGATGAGCCCCACAAAGACATCAGCGCGTTGCAGATGCACCAGCACCAGCAGGCTGGCGCAGACCAGGAACTTGTCGGCCACCGGGTCGAGAAAGGCGCCAAAGGAGGAAATCTGGTTGAGCTTGCGCGCGAGATAACCGTCGAGCCAGTCGGTCAGGGCGAACACCACGAACATCACGGTGGCGATCAGGTTGCGCGTGACCGGCTCCAGCGGCAGGTAGAACACCCCCACGATCAGGGGAATCGCGACGATGCGCGTCCAGGTCATGAGGGTGGGGATGGTGAAAAACATGGACCTGATTGTGGCATGGCCTGCAGACCCGCCCGCGATCGCTCGGCGCCTCAGTGCAAGGCGCGGTAGATGGCCTCGGCCAGTTCGTGCGAAATGCCGTCCACGGAAGCCAGGTCCTCGACACTGGCGGAGGCCACGCCGCGCACACCGCCAAAGCGCTGCAGCAGCCTGGCGCGACGCTTCGGACCGACACCCGGGATCTCCTCGATCTTGCTGCCACCGGTGCGAACCTTGGCACGTGCCGCACGCATGCCGGTGATGGCAAAACGGTGCGCCTCATCGCGGATCTGCGCCACCAGCATCAGCGCCGCCGAGTCCTTGCCCAGCCAGACCTTCTCGCGCCCGTCGGCAAACACCAGCTCCTCCAGGCCGACCTTGCGGCCCTCGCCCTTTTCCACACCGACAATGAGCCCGAGGTCCAGGCCCAGCTGCTCGAAGACCTCGCGCGCCATCGCCACCTGGCCCTTGCCGCCGTCGACCAGCACCAGGTCGGGCAGGCGGTCGGTGCCCTCGGTGGCCATGCCCCCCTCGCCTGCACCGCCTTCACGCAGGGCCTGGGCCAGGCGCGCGTAACGGCGCGTCAGCACCTGGCGCATGGCGGCGTAGTCGTCGCCCGGGGTGATGCCGTCGATCTTGTAGCGCCGGTACTCGCTGTTCTGCATCTTGTGGTGGTGGAACACCACGCAGGAGGCCTGGGTGGACTCGCCCGCCGTGTGCGAGATGTCGAAGCATTCAATGCGCAATTCGTCCAGGCTGTCCTGCGGCAGGGCCAGTGCCTCGGCCAGGGCGCGCGTGCGCGCCTGTTGCGAGCCTTCCTCGGCCAGCAATCGCGCCAACTGCAGGGCGGCATTGGTCTGCGCCATCTCCAGCCAGCTGCGGCGCAACTCGCGCGGCTGGTGCACGGCCCGGATCCGGATGCCGGCCTGCTCCGACAGGGCATCGATCAGGCCCTTGCCCACCGGCTCGCTGGTGATCAGCGTGGGCACGGCCGGCACCTCAACATAGTGCTGCGCGATGAAGGCCTCCAGCACCTGCACCTCGACCGGCACGGTGGCGCTGTCCTCCTCGCTGGCCAGCAGGGCGGCGTCCTCCACGTGCACTGGGAAATAGGCACGGTCGCCCAGGTGGCGGCCGCCGCGCACCATGGCCAGGTTCACGCAGGCGCGCCCGCCCTGCACCTTGACGGCCAGGATGTCGACATCGCGGTCGTCCACGTTGTCCATGGATTGCTGGTGCAGCACATTGGAGAGGGCGGCCACCTGGTCGCGCAGCTCGGCCGCCTGCTCGAACTCCAGGCGTTCGGAATGCGCCTGCATGCGGCCCTCGAGTTGCTGCAGCACCTGCTGCGTCTCGCCACGCAGAAAGCCTTCTGCATGCGCCACATCCTGCGCATAGGCCTCGGGGCTGACCAGGCCCACGCAGGGGCCGGAGCAGCGCTTGATCTGGTACAGCAGACAGGGCCGGGTGCGGTTGGCAAACACCGTGTCCTCGCAGGTGCGCAGGCGGAACACCTTCTGCAGCAGGAGGATGCCCTCCTTCACGGCCCAGGCGCTCGGGTAGGGCCCGAAGTAGTGGTTCTTTTTCTCCACCGCGCCGCGGTAATAGGCCACGCGCGACCAGGCAGCCGCGCTGCGTGCGGCTGCCTGGTCTGCGACCTTATCTGGAACGGTGATCTTGAGATAGGGGTAGCTCTTGTCGTCGCGGAACAGGATGTTGTAACGCGGGTGCTGGGTCTTGATCAGGTTGTTTTCCAGCAGCAGGGCCTCGGCCTCGGAACGCACCACCGTGGTCTCCAGGCGCACGATCTTGCCCACCATGTGGCCGATGCGCGTGCCGTCATGGCTCTTCTGAAAGTAGCTGGACACGCGCTTCTTCAGGTTGCGCGCCTTGCCCACATAGAGCAGGCCACCCTCGGCGTCGAAATAGCGGTAGACACCTGGCAGCGAAGGCAGTGCCGCCACCTCGTTCAGCAGGGATTCCGAATGAACGTCCGTCATGAGGGGCCTACAGGGGCTCAGGCGTGATCGCCTGCGCGTAGTCGGACAAATCGGCCAGGATCTGCTCGCCGCGCGCATCCGCCGTCTGCGCGCAGGTGTCCAGCGCGGCCAGGAACTCATCCACCGAGCGGGCGCCGTTCTCGCCTTCGAGCAGGCGCGCCGCCCGGTGCGCCTGCCAGCGCTGCACCTCTTCGGCGCTCAGGGTCTCGGCAAAATTGCGTGCACGGTAGCGGAACAGCAGTTCGCCGAGCCGGTGGTCGTCAAAGCCGGTGCGTCGCTGGGCCAGCTCGGCGGGATCGAGCGCGCGCAGCTGGTTCAGCCG
Source organism: Rhodoferax sp. BAB1 (assembly GCF_013334205.1). Taxonomy (NCBI): domain Bacteria; kingdom Pseudomonadati; phylum Pseudomonadota; class Betaproteobacteria; order Burkholderiales; family Comamonadaceae; genus Rhodoferax; species Rhodoferax sp. BAB1. The sequence goes on from NZ_CP054424.1 coordinate 1,944,020, forward strand.
CCGCCGATCCGCATTGCCGACGAAGCCGCCATAGAGGTCTTCGTCCACGTCGGGAGCCGCTTCCTCGGGGCGCTGATACACCTGCGGCCAGATGGCGCTCATATCGGGCAGGTCGCGCGCGCGCTCAGCGTTGCGCAGCGCCGCATCCATGTCCACCCCCCACCTGGCGGCCATCTCATCGCTCAGGGTTTTCAGATTGCGCACCACCATGGGCGATTTGTTGAGGTGCACCGACTTGAGCGGCAGGCGCTGCACGCCTTCGGGCAGCTCGGCTGTCTTGCTGAACAGCCGCAGGCGCAGCGTCGCCACGTCGAGCTCGGCCAGTTCGCCGGGGTCATGCGCCAGGTCCCAGGCCAGCAGTTCGTTCTTGTTGCTCGGGTGGGTCGCCAGCGGCCACATGATGGCGAGGCAGCCGCGTTCGGGCGGGAACATGCCCGACACATGCAAGAAGGGCTGGGCCGCCTGCGCGCTGGTGGGCAGACCCAGCTCGGCCGCCACCCGGTCCTTCTTGTGCAGGCCCAGGCAGAAATCGAACAGCTTGGGCTGCGCGGCGCGTATCAGCCGCGCCAGGGCGATGGTGGCGCGCACGTCCGACAAGGCATCGTGCGCGGACTCGTGCAGCAGGCCATTGGCGCGCGCCAGGTCTTCGAGCTTGAAGCTGGGCTTGCCGTCTTCTTTCAAAGGCCACTGGATGCCCTGGGGCCGCAGCGCGTAGGCCATGCGTACGACGTCGAGCAGGTCCCAGCGGCCGCAATCGTTCTGCCATTCGCGTGCATAGGGGTCCATCAGGTTGCGCCAGAGCATGAAGCGCGTGACCTCGTCGTCGAACCGGATGGTGTTGTAGCCCACACCGATGGTGCCCGGCTGGGCCAGCAGCTGCTCGATTTGCGCAGCAAAGGCGTGCTCGGGCAGGCCGCGCGCCAGGCACTGCTGGGGGGTAATGCCGGTGATCAGGCACGAGGCGGGGTCGGGCAGATAGTCGTTGGCGGGCTGGCAGTAGATCATCACCGGCTCGCCCACTTCGTTCAGCTCGGCATCGGTGCGGATGCCGGCAAACTGCGCCGGCCGGTCACGGCGCGGGCTCAGGCCGAAGGTCTCGTAGTCGTGCCAGAGAAAAGTGTGATTCGGGCTCATCGCGTGATTGTGCCCCGCGCTCCGGGCGCCAGCCGAGGCACAATCCCGGACATGACGCCCCCGCCCGCATCTACCCTGCGCTGGGACATTTTCTGCAAGGTCATCGACAACCATGGCGATCTCGGCGTCTGCTGGCGGCTGGCCCGCCAACTCGCGGGCTGCGGCCATGCCGTACGCCTGTGGGTGGACGATGCCGGCGCGCTGACGTGGATGGCGCCGCAAGGCTGCCCTGGTGTCGAAGTGCGCCCCTGGGCCGAGCCGCTGGACTTGGCCCAGCTGGTGCCGGGCGACGTGCTGATCGAGGCCTTCGGCTGCGACATCCCGGAGGCCTTCGTCGCGCTGTACGTGCAATGGCGCGCCGCCGATGACCGGCCCGCCCGCTGGGTCAACCTGGAATACCTCTCGGCCGAGGACTATGTGGAGCGCAGCCATGGCCTGCCCTCCCCCATCATGCACGGCCCGGGCCGGGGCCTCACCAGGCGTTTTTTCTATCCCGGCTTCACGCCGCGCACCGGTGGCCTGCTGCGCGAGCCCGACCTGCTGCAACGCCAGGCCCGCTTCGACCGCGCTGCCTGGCTGGCCCGGCACGGCATTCGCCTGCAGCCAGGCACCCGACAGGTCTCGCTGTTCTGCTACGAACCCGCCGCCCTGCCCGACTTGCTGGCCCAGCTGGCCGGGCAGCCGGTGCAGTTGCTGGTCACCGCCGGCCGCGCCACGGCCGCGGTACAGGCCTGCGCGCGCCCGGCCGGCCTGGCGCTGCATTTCCTGCCTTACCTGACGCAGGACGACTACGATCACCTGCTGTGGGCCTGCGACCTGAACTTCGTGCGCGGCGAGGATTCGCTCGTGCGGGCCCTGTGGGCCGGCAAACCCCTGGTCTGGCACATCTACCCGCAGCACGACGACGCCCACCACGCCAAGCTGGAAGCCTGGCTGGACTGGCTGGAGGCGCCGGCCTCGCTGCGCGCCTTCCACCACACCTGGAACGGCGTGGACACCGGCCCGCTGCCGGTACCGGAGCTGGAGGACTGGAGCGCCAGGACCCTCCAGGCGCGCCAGTTGCTGCTCGCCGAACGCGACTTGCTCGTCCAACTGCTTGAATTTGTGGCACACGTCCACAGATAGCCTGCAACGGCCTGAAAAAACGTTAAAATTCAAGGCTTTGCGGAAACCGCTTCGGTTCGACCTGACGGATTTCCCTTCCCTGCCGCACGAACACCGGTTTACTCGGGGCAACAAGCGGCCAACCGAATCAGCATTACGGAAACACTATGAAGATCGCTCAGGAAATTCGCGCCGGCAACGTCATCATGCACGGCAAGGACCCGATGGTCGTGCTCAAGACCGAATACAGCCGTGGTGGCCGCAATTCCGCCACCGTGCGCATGAAGCTCAAGAGCCTGATCGCCAACTTCGGCACCGAAGTCGTGTTCAAGGCCGACGACAAGATGGACCAGGTCATCCTGGACAAGAAAGACTGCACCTATTCCTACTTCGCCGACCCGATGTACGTCTGCATGGATGCCGACTACAACCAGTACGAAGTCGAAGCCGAGAACATGGGCGACGCCCTGAACTACCTGGAAGACGGCATGGCGGTCGAAGTGGTGTTCTACGACGGCAAGGCCATCTCGGTGGAACTGCCCACCAGCGTCGAGCGCGAAATCACCTGGACCGAACCCGCCGTCAAGGGCGACACCTCGGGCAAGGTGCTCAAGCCGGCCAAGATCGCCACCGGTTTCGAAGTGCCCGTGCCGCTGTTCGTGAGCCAGGGCGACAAGGTGGAAATCGACACCCGCACCGGCGAATACCGCAAGCGCGTCTGAGTCTTTTTGTCTCTGACCTCACAAGGCTCCCTCGGGAGCCTTTTGTTTTTGGTGCCCGATTCGGTGTAGGCTATCTGCATGAACGAAGTTGAGACCACGACCAGCGCCATCGGCCCGGGTACCGGCGGCGAACCATCGCGCCTGGCCCTGCGCCGCGTGCTGATCGACACCTACCACGAGAACGTGGCCTATATGCACCGCGACTGCGAGGTCTACCGGGCCGAGGGTTTCAAGGCCCTGTCCAAGGTCGAGGTGCGCACCAACGGCCACAGCATCCTGGCCACGCTCAATGTGGTCGACGACGCATCCATCGTGGCCTGCGGCGAACTCGGCCTGTCCAAGGCGGCGTTCGAACAACTCGCCGTACTGAACGGGCACACCGTCACGGTCGCCCAGGCCGAACCACCGGAATCCATCGGCGCCCTGCACCGCAAGCTGGCCGGCGAACGCCTGGGGCTGGATGACTTCCGCGCCATCGTGCGCGACATCACCGAGCACCATTACTCCAAGATCGAACTCACGGCCTTTGTCGTCGCCGCCAACCGCGACGAGCTCGACCGCGAGGAGGTGCTTTTCCTGACCGAGGCCATGGTCGAAGCCGGGCACCGGCTCGACTGGCAGGAGCCGCTGGTGGTGGACAAGCACTGCATCGGCGGCATTCCGGGCAACCGCACCTCCATGCTGGTGGTGCCCATCGTGGCGGCGCACGGCATGCTCTGCCCCAAGACCTCCTCGCGCGCCATCACCTCGCCAGCCGGCACCGCCGACACCATGGAGGTGCTGGCCGAGGTGGAACTGCCGGTCGAGCAATTGCAGCAGATCGTGCACCAGCACCGCGGCTGCCTGGCCTGGGGCGGCACGGCCAACCTGTCGCCGGCCGACGACGTGCTGATCTCGGTCGAGCGGCCGCTGGCGCTGGACTCGCCGGGACAGATGGTGGCTTCCATCCTGTCCAAGAAGATCGCTGCCGGCTCCAGCCATCTGGTGCTGGACATCCCCATCGGCCCCACGGCCAAGGTGCGTTCCATGCCCGAGGCGCAGCGCCTGCGCCGCCTCTTCGAGTACGTGGCACGGCGCATGAAACTCTCGCTGGACGTGGTCATCACCGACGGCCGCCAGCCCATCGGCTTTGGCATCGGTCCGGTGCTGGAAGCGCGCGACGTGATGCGTGTGCTGCAGAACGACCCGCGCGCCCCCATGGACCTGCGTCAGAAGGCCTTGCGCCTGGCCGGCCGCATGCTGGAGGCCGACCCCGACGTGCGCGGCGGCGACGGTTTTGCCATCGCCCGCGACATCCTGGACTCGGGCCGTGCCCTGAAGAAGATGAACGACCTCATCGAAGCCCAGGGCAGCCGCCATTTCGACCATGGCCACCCGCAGCTGGGCCGGCTCAGCTTCGAGATCCGCGCGCATGGCACCGGTGTGGTCAGCGGCATCGACAACCTGCAGCTGGCCCGCATCGCCCGCTTTGCCGGCGCACCGAAAGTGAAGGAAGCCGGCGTCGACCTTTGCGCCAAACTCGGTGACGAGGTGCAGGACGGCGACGTGCTCTACCGCGTGCACGCCAGCTACCCGGCCGACCTGGAGTTCGCGCGCCAGGCCTGCGCACGCTCCAGTGGCTACCGCATCGGCCGGGCCGAGGACGTGCCGCACGTGTTCGTGGAGTTCTGAGCATGCTTCCTGCCCTGCTGCTGCACTTTGAAGATGAGACTGAGAGCGCCGCGCGCATCGCCGCCGCAGCCGGCATCCCGTATGCCGGCATCGCTCGCCACCGTTTTCCCGATGGCGAACTCAAGCTGCGCCTGCCGGCCACGTTGCCAGCGCACGTGGTGCTCTTGCGTACGCTGGCCCAGCCCAATGAAAAACTGGTCGAGCTGCTGCTGGCCGCGCGGACGGCCCGCACGCTGGGCGCCACACGACTGACTCTGGTCGCCCCCTATCTGGCCTATATGCGGCAGGACATCGCCTTCACGCCCGGCGAAGCCGTGAGCCAGCGCATCGTCGGCCGCTTCCTGGCCGACCTGTTCGACGCCGTCGTCACAGTGGACCCGCACCTGCACCGCGTCGCCACCCTCGAAGAAGCCGTGCCGGTGCCACGCACTGTGGTGCTCAGTGGCGCCCCCCTGCTGGCCGACCTGATTGCGCGGGAGCGCCCGGGCGCGTTGCTGATCGGCCCCGACGAGGAATCGGCCCAGTGGGTGGCGCAGGCCGCCACGCGCCATGGCTTCACGCATGCGGTCTGCCGCAAGGTACGCCATGGTGACCGCCATGTGGAGATCGTCCTGCCCGATATCGACGTACGCCAGCGCCAGGTAGTGCTGCTCGACGACGTGGCCAGCAGCGGCCACACCCTGGCCCAGGCCGCGCGCGGCCTGCTGGCCGCCGGTGCCGCCTCGGTCGACGTAGCCGTCACCCATGCTCTCTTCGCCGGCGATGCCGGACCCCTGCTCTGGGACGCCGGCATCCGCCAGGTCTGGAGCACGGACTGCATCAGCCACCCCAGCAATGCGGTGAGCATGGCCCCGGCCATCGCCGCCTCCCTCCAGTGAGCAAGCCATGAAAACCCCGCACGATCTCAGCACCCGCACCCTGGCCGATGCCTGGGCCGACCTCAAGGCCCATGCCGACGCCGGCATTCCCCTGCAGGCCGACGCCTACCGCCTGGCTTTTGCCGACCCCGAATTCCTGCTGCGCCGCGAGACCCGCGGCATCCGTTTCCAGCTCGAAATGCTCAAGCCCGACCTGGAGCAGCAGGAGCAGGGCGTGACCAACACCATCGTGGTGTTCGGCAGCGCCCGTTTTGCCTCGCCCGAAGAAGCCCAGCGGCGGCAGGCGGCGGCGCGACAGAGCGGCGATGCCCAGGCCCTGGCGCGTGCCGAACGCGATGTGCGCAATGCCCGGCACTACGACCAGGCCCGCCAGTTCGGCCGCCTGGTGGCCGAACACAGCGCCCGGCTGCCGCAGGAGGAGCGGCTCTATATCTGCACCGGCGGCGGCCCCGGCATCATGGAAGCGGCCAACCGTGGCGCGCACGAGGCCGGCGCCCTCAACGTGGGCCTGAACATCGCCCTGCCGCACGAGCAGTCGGGCAACCCCTACATCTCGCCCAGCCTGTGCTTCAAGTTTCACTACTTCGCCCTGCGCAAGATGCACTTCATGATGCGCGCCAAGGCGCTGGTGGCCTTTCCCGGAGGTTTCGGCACGCTCGATGAACTGTTCGAGATCCTCACGCTGGTGCAGACCGGCAAGTCCGAGCCGGTGCCCGTGGTGCTCCATGGCAGCAATTTCTGGAAGCGGCTGATCAACTTCGACCTGCTGATCGAGGAAGGCGTGATCTCGCCCGAGGACACCGAACTGTTCAGCTTCGTCGATACGCCTGAGGATGCCTGGGAGGCTATCCAGTCGTTTTATCGGCTGGAGGAAGGGGCGGCCTGAGCGACCAGGCCAGGCGGCTGCCGCCGCCTACGACCGCGCCCACCACCCAGAACACCAGCGACACCCCCACCACGGCCCCGATGCTGCCGAAGAGCAGCGGCATGGCCACGCTGGAACCGTTGAGCGACATCAGGCGCAGGCCCAGCGCCTCGCCATGCCGGTCGGCCGGTGTGATCTGGTGCAGGGTGCTCATGATCATGGGCTGCACGGACCCCAGCACCAGACCCAGCAGCACCGAGCACACGCCCATGCCCAGGGCGTTGGGCATGAAGGGGTAGATACCGAACAGCAGGGCCGTGGCCAGCATGGCCCCGCTGATGACCAGCCACTCGCGCAGATGCTCAGCCAGCCAGGGCATGGCCAGGCGCACCAGCGTGGCGGCCAGCGCAAAGGAACCCAGCAGCATGCCGATGGTGGACGCGCTGTAGCCGCGCTCGTGACCCAGCACCGGCAACACAAAGGTGTGCACGTCCCAGCAGGACGAGAGAAACCAGTTCACCAGCAGCAGGCGACGCATCATGGGGTCGCGCAGCAGGTCCCAGGCACGGCGTTTGCCCTGCTCGGCCGGTGTGGCAGGCGATGGCAGGTCCGGCGTGCGCCGCACCCACCACCAGGTCAGCAGCGGCAGCAAGGCCATCAGCAGGAAAGCGATGCGGTAGCCGTTCAGGTCGCCCGCCTCACCACCCAGCCAGACGCCGGCATGGTCGATCAGCAGGCCGGCGGTCAGCGGCCCCAGGAAGTTGGACGTGGCCGGCCCGATGGACAGCCAGCTGAACATCTGCTTGAGCTCTGTGGCGTCACGCGCCGCGCTGCCCACGTGGCGCTGCAGCGCAATCGATGCCGCACCCGTGGCGCCGCCGCTGAGCAACGCCGCCAGGCAAAGCATGGGAAACACGGGAAACAGGGCGGCGAGTGCCGTACCCGTCGTCGCGGCGATCACGCTGAAGGCGATGGGCCGGCGCAGGCCGTGGCGGTCGGCATACCGCCCCGCCGGCAGGGCCAGAAAAACCTGGGTCAGGGCGAACAGGGCCATCAGCACACCCACCGCCATCGCGCTGTAGCCCTGCTTGAGCGCCAGCAGCGGCGCGGCCATGCGCAGGCCCGCCATGCAGGCGTGCAGGCAGATGTGGCCGGCAATCAGGCGCGCCAGGACAAAGCGTGGCGCAGCACTCGTGGCGTTCACCCCTCGTCAGCCTCTTTGTCCACCGGCAGCAGGGCCTGCGCCTGCGCTTCCGGCAGGGCCTCGACCTGGCGCAGTGCGCGCCCCATGGCCCGGCTGCGCGTCTCGGCGCTGTTCAGGGTATTGAGCACGGTCTCGGTCTGCGACTTCACCTTGGCCAGCACGTCGCCGAACTTGCCGAACTCGGTCTTGACCGCACCCAGCACCTGCCAGACCTCGCTGGAGCGCTTCTCCAGCGCCAGCGTGCGAAAACCCATCTGCAGGGAACTGAGCATGGCCAGCAGCGTGGTCGGGCCGGCCAGGGTGATACGGTGCTCGCGCTGCAGTGCCTCCATCAGGCCGGGGCGGCGCAACACCTCGGCGTACAGGCCTTCGGTCGGCAGGAAGAGGATGGCAAAGTCCGTGGTGTAGGGCGGCTCGATGTACTTCTCTGCGATGGACTTGGCCTCCAGCCGGATGCGCGCTTCCAGCGCCTTGGCAGCTGCTTCTGCGGCCAGCACATCGGCGCGCTGCTGGGCGTCGAGCAGGCGTTCGTAGTCCTCGTTCGGGAACTTGGCATCGATGGGCAGCCACAAGGGCGAGCCATCGTCGGACTTGCCCGGCAGCTTGATGGCAAAGTCCACCACGTTCTTGCTGCCCGGGCGCGTGGCGATCTGGGCGGCGTATTGATCGGGCACGAAGACCTGCTCCAGCAGGCCGGCTAGCTGGGCCTCGCCGAACATGCCACGGGTCTTGACGTTGGTCAGCAGGTGCTTGAGGTCGCCCACGCCGGCCGCCAGGGTCTGCATCTCGCCCAGGCCCTTGTGCACCTGCTCCAGGCGCTCGGCCACCTGCTTGAAGCTCTCGCCCAGGCGCGCGTGCAAGGTGGTCTGCAATTTCTCGTCCACCGTGGCGCGCATCTCGTCGAGCTTGGCGATATTGGTCTGCTGCAGCTGGGCCAGCTGGGCCTCCAGCGTGGCGCGCACCTCGGACATGCGCCGCGCGTTCGATTCGCTCAGGTTGGAGAGCTGCAGCGTCAGCGTGTCGGAGAGGGTCTTCTGCAACAGGGCCAGTTGCTGGCCGAAGGCATCGATCTGCGTGTTCTGCGTGCGCGTGGCCTCGGCCCCCTGTTGCACCAGGGTCTGCTGGAAGGTGGCCAGGTTTTGCGTCAGCTCCAGCCGGCTGCTGCGGGCCGACTCGCTGATCTCCTGGCGCAAGTCGCGCGCCAGCCGTTCGCTGCCGGCCTGCAACTCGGCGCGCAGCAACTCGCCCGCCTGCGCCGACTTCGTGTCCTCGCGACGCAGCACGAGGGCCAGCAACAGCACCAGATTCAAGACGCCCAGCGCCAGCAGGGCCCAGACCACAACAGGGTTCACACCGTTTTCCTCCAGGCCGCTATTGTGATTCATGCGCGGGCGTCATGAAGACCCGCACACCGCGGGGACAAAGAACCTCATTACATTTGTACAAATATAATCACCGACATGAAGGCCGTCCGTTCCCCCGCCGCCGTTCATGCCGCGGCCCGTGCCAGTGCGAGGCCCTCACCTGAGGCCAGCCAGGATCCGGCGGTCGAATCCTTGCGGCGTTTCCGGCAGATCTTTGCAGCCGTGCGCACGCATTTCCGCCAGGTCGAGCAGATCACGGGCACGGGTGCCGCGCAGCTGCGCGCCCTGAGCCTGCTGCGCGAGCGCCCGGGGCTGCGCATCAGCGAGCTGGCGCAGGCCATGGACATCCACCAGTCGACTGCCAGCAACCTGGTCAAGACCCTGGTCGACCGCAAGCTGGTCAGTGGTTTGCGTAGCGGCCAGGATGCCCGTGTGCTGCACCTGAACCTGCAACCGGCCGGCGAGAAGGTACTGCAGCGCCTGCAGGGACAGCACTACATCGGCGTGCTGCCCCAGGCCCTGCAGACCCTGCCCCCACGCGTGCTCAAGCGCATGAACGCCGACCTCGACCTGCTGCTGTCCGCCATGCAGGCGGACAGCGCGGCCGCCCGCTCGCCGCTGGCTTCGCTCTGATTCCGGGCCGCCGCCCTGCCTGTGCAGGGCAAAGGACGGCCCCTACTATCTAGGAGTAACGATGATCGATCTGATGCTCAACTGGTCCGAGTGGATCAAACCCTCGGCCGGTCTGCCCACCGTGCAGTGGGCCCTGCTGCTGGCCCTGGCCGCGGCCGCCGGCCACCTGCTGCAGCGTTACCTGGGCCTGCCCAAGGTGCTGGGCTATTCGGCTGTGGGCGCCCTGGCCGGTTTCTCCGGCTACACGACGGCCAGCTGGCCGCTGGACGGCATCGCGCAGTTCATGGTGGAGCTTGGCCTGTCCATCGTGCTGTTCGAAGCTGGTGGGCGGCTGTCACTGCGCTGGTTGCGTCACAACCCCATGCTGCTGGCCCAGAGCCTGGGCGAAGCGCTGGCCACCTACCTGGCGGCCTGGTGGGTGCTGCAGCTGTTCGGCGTGGACGGCGCCCTGCATGTCCCGCTGGCACTGCTGATGGTCGCCACTTCGCCGACCGTGCTGATGCGTGTGGCCAGCGACCTGCGCGCCAGCGGCCCCGTGACCGACCGCGTCATCACCCTGGCGGCCCTCAACACCTTTTATGTGCTGGCCCTGGGCGGTGTCATGGCCCGCCTGCTGGGCCGCTCGCAGGCCACCCTGGCTGATGCCATCTACCCGGTGATCCTGCTGGTCGTGGCCTCGGTGCTGGTGGGTGCCTTGCTGGCCTACGCCCTGCGCAAGGCGCTGGAGATCATGAGTCCGACCAGCGAGAACACCGCCGTGCTGCAGCTCTCGCTGATCGCCGCCGGCACGGCCCTGGCCGCGCACTTCGGCGGCTCGGCACCGTTGGCTGCCCTGCTGGCCGGCATCCTGCTCAAGACCCTGCACCCGCGCCCCTGGTCCTGGCCGCGCCAGTTCGGCACGGCCTCGGCCATCCTGACCATCCTGATGTTCGTGCTGGTCTCCATGGCCGCCGCCCAGGCCCCCTGGGACTGGGAAGCCTGGAGCCTGATCGCCGCCCTGGTGCTGGCGCGCGCCCTGGCCAAGCTGGGCGCCATCGCGCTGGCGGGTTTTGGCAGCGGTGCCAGCCCGAAACAGGCCTTGTGGACGGCCGGTGCGCTGTGGCCCCTGTCGGCCGTGGCCCTGCTGCTGGTCTCGCAGTTTGCCGAATTTGCACCCGCCATCGGGCAACCGGTGGCCGCCATCGCCCTGCCGCTGATCCTGTTCATGGAAGTGCTGGGCGCGCTCATGGCCATGCTGGCCCTGCAGCGCGCCGGCGAAGCCGGACGCCCGCCGGCCATCCGGCGCGTCAAACCCGAGGGAGAAAATACCGATGCCGCTTGAAGCCTTCAACCATTCCGAGGCCCTGACCCTGGGTGTGGAGCTGGAACTGCAGCTCGTCAACACGCACGACTACGACCTCGCGCCCTATGCCGACGACATGCTGCGCCTGATGGCCAAGCGCAAGCTGCCTGGCAGCGTGGTGCCGGAGATGACCTCGAGCATGATCGAGATCTCCACCGGCATCTGCCACTCGCCCTCACACGTGCAGGAAGAGCTGGGCCAGATCCGCGACGCACTGGTGCAGTGCGCCGACAAGCTCAACATCGCGGTGGTCGGCGGCGGCACCCACCCTTTCCAGCAATGGCACGAGCGGCGCATCTACGACAAACCGCGCTTCCGCCAGCTGTCCGAACTCTACGGCTACCTGTCCAAGCAGTTCACCATCTTCGGCCAGCACGTGCATGTGGGCTGCCCGGATGCCGACAGCGCCCTGCTCATGCTGCACCGCATGTCGCGCTACATCCCGCACTTCATTGCGCTCTCGGCCTCCTCACCCTACGTGCAGGGGCACGACACGGCCTTCGACTCGGCGCGGCTGAACTCGGTATTCGCCTTCCCGCTCTCAGGGCGTGCGCCTTTCGTGCTGAACTGGGACGACTTCAACGCCTACTTCGACAAGATGACACGCACCGGTGTCGTGAAGAGCATGAAGGACTTCTACTGGGACATCCGGCCCAAGCCGGAGTACGGCACCGTCGAGATCCGCGTCTTCGACACACCCCTGAGCATCGAGCGCGCGGCCGCGCTGGCCGGCTACGTGCAGGCGCTGGCCGCCTGGTTCCTGAAGGAAGCCCCGTTCGAACCGGTGGAGGACGATTACCTCGTCTACACCTACAACCGCTTCCAGGCCTGTCGCTTCGGGCTAGACGCGGTCTACGTGGACCCGGCCAGCGGCACCCACCTGCCGCTCAAGGAGCACATCCTGGCCACGCTGGACCGGGTGCAGCCCTACGCCATCACGCCGGGCTCGGGTGCCGCGCTGGAGCTGCTGCGCAACAGCACCGAGCGCGGTCTCAACGATGCGCGCTGGCTGCGCGATGCGCAAGCCAACGAGCAGTTGCTGGGTGAGGTCACACGCCAGGCCGGCCTGCAGTTCCGCAAGGCCAGGGCACCCGAGGCCTGACTCAGGTCTTCAGAACCTGGGGGTTCAAGGGCGTCAGGCCCTTGCCCTTGCTGAAGAACTCGATCAGGTTGTCGGCCGCCAGCTTGGCCATGGCCTTGCGCGTGGGCACACTGGAACTGGCAATGTGCGGCGTCAGCACCACGTTGGGCACGGTCAGCAGGTCCGGATGCACATTGGGTTCGCCCTCGAACACGTCCAGGCCGGCCGCGGCGATGCGCTTGTCGCGCAGCGCCTGGGCCAGGGCCGCGTCGTCGACGATGCCGCCACGGGCGATGTTGACCAGCGTGGCCGTGGACTTCATCTGCGCCAGTTCGGCCGCGCCGATGGCATGGTGCGAGGCGGCCGAGTAGGGCAGCACCAGCACCAGGTGATCGGCCGTCTTGAGCAGTTCTTCCTTGCTGACATAACGCGCCTTGCATTCGGCTTCGGTCGCCGCATCGAGACGCGAGCGGTTGTGATAGATCACATTCATGCCGAAGCCATGCGCCCCGCGGCGGGCAATGCCTTGCCCGATTCGGCCCATGCCCAGGATGCCCAGCGTCGCGCCATGGATGTCGGAGCCGGCGAACATGTCGTAACTCCACTTGGTCCATTTGCCTTCGCGCAGGTAGATCTCGCTCTCGGTGATGCGGCGGGCCGTGGCCATCATCAGCGCAAAGCCGAAGTCGGCCGTGGTCTCGGTCAGCACGTCGGGCGTGTTGGTGCCCAGCACACCGTGCGCCGTCATGGCGTCGAGGTCGAAGTTGTTGTAACCCACGGCCATGTTGGCGCAGATCTTGAGCTTCGGACAGGCGGCGAGCACATCGGTGTCGATGCGCACGCTGCCCGTGGTGAAAGCGCCATCCTTGTCGCGCAGCTTCTCGATCAGCTGGGCGCCGGTCCAGGCCTCATCAGCCTGGTTGGACTCGACGTCGAAATGCTGCGACAGGTGCGCAATGGTTTCGGGAAAGACGGCGCGGGTGACGAGGATGCGGGGTTTGCTCATGGCAGAGGCTTTCAATTAACGGAACCAGATGAAGGTCATGACGACGAAGAGGGGCAGCAGGATGGCGCCCGACCACAGCATGTAACCGAAGAAACTCGGCATCTTCACGCCGCGGTCCTCGGCAATGGCCTTGACCATCAGATTGGGCGCGTTGCCGATGTAGGTGTTGGCCCCCATGAACACCGCCCCCGCCGAGATGGCGGCCAGGGTCGGTGCCAGCGTGGTCATCAGGATCGCCGGATCGCCACCGGCGGTGTTGAAGAACACCAGGTAGGTCGGCGCGTTGTCCAGGAAGGAGCTCAAGGCGCCGGCCGCCCAGAAATACATGGCGGGATCAGGCGAGCCGTCCGGGCGCGTCACGGCGGCCACCACGGCGCCGAAAGGGCCGTTCACGCCGGCCTTGAGCATGGCAATCACGGGAATGATGGTCAGGAAGATGCCGGCAAACAGCTTGGCCACCTCCTGCATCGGGGCCCAGGAAAACTGGTTGTTGACGTGGGCGTCCAGGGGCGTGATCTTCAGCGACACCAGGGTGACGATGAGCAGGCCGACATCGCGCACCAGCCCCGGCAGGCCGACCTCGGTGCCCAGGATGTCGAAGACGACGCCCGACTTCCAGAAACCACTGAGCAGCACCAGGCCCACGATGGCCCCCAGCAGCCAGAAGTTGCTGGCCCCCTCGAAGCCGATGCGTTTGCTGTCGGGTGTGGGGTCGACCGGCAGGATCTCCTCGCGCCGGTGGTAGTACCAGCTGTCCATGGCATAGAACAGTGCCAGCAGCACGCCCACCAGGAACAGCGTCTCCGGGAAGATGTGGCTCAGGGTCCAGAAGAAGTCCACCCCCTTGAGGAAACCCAGGAACAGGGGCGGGTCGCCCAGCGGCGTCAGCGAACCACCGGCGTTGGAGACGATGAAGATGAAAAACACCACCACATGCGCCTTGTGCCTGCGATTGTCATTGGCTCGGATCAGCGGGCGGATCATCAGCATCGAGGCCCCGGTGGTGCCCATGAAACTGGCCAGCACGGCCCCGATGGCCAGGATGGCGGTGTTGAGGCCCGGGCTGCCGTGCAGGTTGCCGCGGATATGGATGCCGCCGGCCACTGTGAACAGCGCCGTCAGCAGGATGATGAAAGGGATGTACTCGGCCAGCAGGGCATGGACAAAGTTCACCAGCGCCGTGCCGGGGCCGAAGGCCAGCGCAAAGGGCAGCAGGAAGGCCAGGGACCAGGCCGCTGCCACCTTGCCGAAATGATGGTGCCAGAAGGTCGGCGCCAGCAGTGGCATGACGGCGATGGACAGCAGGATGCCGGCAAAGGGCACACCCCAGATGGCCGAGAGCTGGCTGCCGTCGAATTCGGCCGCCATCGCCAGGCCGGGGCACAGGGCCAGCCATCCCAGGGCCAGGCCCCAACGGTATCGTTTCATTGTCGTTCCTCTTGTTATTCCAGCCAGTGGGTGAATTGTTCGGCCGGCACACGCGGCGTATGAAAGCTGTTGACGACGTTGGACGCATCGGCATGACCCAGCGCCATGCCGCAGACCAGCATCTCCTCGGGACCTGCGCCGATGTGCGGCAGGATGATCTTCGCAAAACCGTTCCAGGCCGCCTGCGGGCAGGTGTGCAGGCCGCGCGCGCGCGCCGCCAGCATGATGTTCTGCAGGAACATGCCGTAGTCCACCAGCGAGCCACGCCCCATGACACGGTCCAGCGTGAACATCAGGCCCACGGGGGCATCGAAGAAACGGAAGTTGCGCTGGTGCTGGGCGTGCATCCTGTCCTTGTCGCCCTTACCTATGCCCAGCAGGCCGTAGAGTCCCCAGCCATTCTCGCGCCGTCGGTCGATATAGGGACTGACCCATTGCTCCGGGTAGTAGTCGTATTCCTCGCGGTATTCGGCGGCCAGCGCCGGATCGGCGCGCAGTGCCTCATGCGCGGCACACACTTTCTCCACCAGGCTGTCGCGGCTGGCACCCCGCAGCACGTAGACCTTCCAGGGCTGGGTATTGGTACCCGAAGGCGCGCGGCTGGCCAGTTGCAGGATGTCCTGGATGGTTTCAGGCGCCACGGCCTGCGGCGTGAAGGCGCGCACGGACATGCGCGTCTGGATGGCTTCGTCTACGGTCATGGTATTCAGGTCAGGGTTTCAAGCGCCGTTCGCAGGGGCGCCGGAAGGGGTGCCGGCCGGCGGGACAACCGGTCCACGTAGACATGCACGAAATGGCCCTGGGCGGCCGCGAATTCCTCGCCCTGGGCATAGAGGCCGACCTCATAACGCACACTGGAATGACCCAGCCGCGCCACGCGTATGCCGGCCTCGACAGTCTGGGGAAAAGCCAGCGAGGCAAAGTAGTTGCACTGGGTCTCGATCACCAGGCCGATGGTGTCGCCACCGTGGATGTCCAGCACGCCCTGCTCGATCAGCCAAGCGTTGACGGCGGTGTCAAACCAGCTGTAGTAGACGACGTTGTTGACATGACCATACACATCGTTGTCCATCCAGCGGGTGGTGATGGGGCGGAAGACCCGGTAAGCGCTGCGCGGGAGCGGCCGTGGTTTCTCGTTGGGGTTGTTCATGCTGCCCCTGATTTTGCCAGTCCCCAGCCTCGGCCTTTCAGGTGCTGCCCATGCCGCCATTGCGCCCGCCCCACCCTTCAGGGTTTCTAGGCTGCCGGACCTAAATTGCTGCAAAGCAGCAAAAACCTCTTGCATTCGGAGTGGGGCTGCCTAAAATTGGCCTCATGCTGCAATGCAGCAAACATGGTTCCCCAACCCTTCCTTCAAGGAGTTTTCTATGCTGACCGTCGAACAAGTCCTGGCCGCCAACAAGGCCAACGTTGAAACCCTCTTTGGTCTGACCGGCAAAGCCTTCGAAGGCGTGGAAAAGCTGGTTGAACTCAATCTGGCCGCCTCCCGTGCCCTGCTGGCCGAGTCCGCCAGCCAGACGCAGACCGTTCTGAATGCCAAGGACCCGCAAGAACTGCTGGCCCTGCAATCCGGCCTGCTGCAGCCGCTGAGCGAAAAGGCCGCCAGCTACAGTCGCGAAATCTATGACATCGCCGCCGTGACCAGCGCCGAATTCGGCAAAACCTTCGAAGCCCAGGTCGCCGAAGCCCAGAAGAAATTCCTGGACGTGGTCGATAGCACGGCCCAGAACGCCCCGGCCGGTTCCGAAACCGCCGTCGCCCTGATGAAGAGCGCCGTGGCTGCGGCCAACAACGTGCTGGAAAGCGCCCAGAAATCGGCCAAGCAGGCAGCTGCCCTGGCTGAGTCGAATTTCAAGGCGGCGACCGTCAGCACCGTCGAAGCCGGCAAAACGGCTAGCAAAAAGCGTTGATTTTTAACGCGGGATAGACCCAGCTTGTAGAGGCTTTACCGAAGAGCCTTTACAACAAGGGAAAACCCTGACATAATTCATTTATCGGAAAACAGAATATTTTTTGTTTTCCAGTTGGTTGTCTCCTCGGGTCCTTTCGTAACCATCAGGTTCAGGGATCCCTTCAAAGCCCCGTCCCTGACGGGGCTTTTTTTTTACCTCACGGGGCGCATTCCGGCTTCGATCGCCTGCCGCAGCTGCGGCAGGGCCTGTTGCATGGCAGCCCGCCCGGCCTGAATGGCACGGTTGCGTGCGGCGAAGTCTGCCCCCGATACCCCGTTCAGCGCCGGACGCACCACCACCAGATTGCTGCCGAGCAGTTCCAGGCTGTTGATGCTCTTGCTCATGATGCTGAAGGTCTGCAGCAGGATCTGGAACACATCACCCGGCGCATTGGCCTCGGGCTGCTGCGAGATATCCACGGCAATCACCAGTTCCGCCCCCATCTGGCGAGCCTGGCGCACCGGTACCGGCGCCACCAGGCCGCCATCCACATACTCCCGCCCGGTGATGCTCACCGGCTGGAACAATCCGGGCACGGCGCTTGAGGCCCGCACCGCGGTGGCGATGTCGCCGCGCTCGAACAGTACCCCCTGGCCGCTTTGCAGATCTGTGGCCAGGATGCCCAGCGGCATGGGGAGATCCTCGATGCGGCGCCCTCCCACCTGCTGGTGAACGTAGCGGGCCAGGGCATCCCCGCGCAGCATGCCACGGCTGAACAAGGGCAGCGTCCAGTCGGTGAAGGTGGCCTCGTCCATGGTCTCGGCGGTGCGTTGCAACTGACTGCCATTGCGTCCGCTGGCATAAAGCGCCGCCACCATGCTGCCGGCCGAGGTGCCGGCCACCAGATCGGGCCGTATGCCGGCCTCTTCAAGCACCTGGATCACACCCACATGGGCAAAACCACGCGCCGCGCCGCCCCCCAAAGCCAGGCCGACACGCGGGGCACGCTTGAGTTCGACCGGCGTAGACAAGTCCGGCCCCGGTTCCGGCGGCGCCATGGCGCAGCCTGCCAGCACGAGGCACAGGGCGGGCCACAGCAGGTACCGGCCCCGATATCGCATCACGATCATTAAAGTATTGAGAATGATTTGCATTTTGTATATCATCTGGGTTCCGAATTCTGATCCGAGCCTAAGACATCATGTTCAAGCGAATTTTCACCCTCACCCTCTTCACCCTGTTGAGCAGCACCCAGGCGCTGGCCCAGGAGCAGGTCGTCAACATCTATTCCGCCCGCCATTACCCGAGCGACGAGGCCCTCTACAGCCAGTTCAGCCGCACCACCGGGATCCGCATCCATCGCGTGGATGCCGATGATGCCGGCATTCTGGCCCGCCTGCGCGCCGAAGGGGCCGCTTCCCCGGCCGACGTGATTCTGCTGGTGGACGCCGCGCGCCTGTGGCGCGGTGAAACCGAAGGCCTGTTCCAGCCCGTCAAGTCGGCCGTATTGGACGCTGCCATTCCGGCCCAATTGCGCGGAGCGGCCAATGCCGAGGGGGCCTCGGCCTGGTACGGCTTCTCGACCCGGGCCCGTGTCATCGTCTACGACAAGATCAAGGTCAAGCGCGAAGACGTCGACACCTATGAGGAACTGGGGGATGCCAAGAACAAGGGCCGCCTGTGCATCCGCTCCGGTTCGCACCCCTACAACCTCTCGCTCTTCGGTTCGGTTTACGAGCACTTGGGCGAAGCCCAGACCGAAACCTGGCTCAAGGGCATGGTCGACAACATGGCACGCGCGCCCAAGGGCGGCGACACCGACCAGATCCGCGCCGTGGCTTCGGGTGAATGCGCCGTGGCCGTGACCAACAGCTACTACCTGGCGCGCCTGATGCGCTCCAGCAAGCCCGAAGACCAGTCCGTGGTGGAGCGCATCGGTGTGGTCTTCCCCAACCAGTCCAGCTGGGGTACCCACGTGAACATCGCCGGCGGTGCCGTGGCCAAACATGCCAAGAACCAGGCCAACGCCGTGAAATTCCTGGAATACCTGGCCAGCGCCCAGGCGCAGGAACATTTCGCCAATGGCAACAATGAATGGCCGACGGCCAAGGGCGTGAAGCTGGACAACCCGGCCCTCAAGACCATGGGCGGCAACAGTTTCAAGAGCGAGACCATCCCGATCAGCGTGGTCGGCAAGAACTCGGTCAAGGTGCAGCAGATGCTGGACCGCGCAGGCTTCCGTTGACCCTCCCGCATCCATGAAAAAAGCCGGCGGATTCCGCCGGCTTTTTCTTTTTCCAACTGACGATCAGTCGGCCGTGGCCTCTTCAGGCTTGGCCTTGCCTTCCTTCTTGGGCAGGGGCTGGATGTCGAGCGTGACCTCGGTCTTGCTCTCGTCCTTGTCGTCCAGGTCCACCGTCAGGCGACCGCCCTCGGTCAGACGACCGAAGAGCAGTTCGTCGGCCAGCGCGCGACGGATCGTGTCCTGGATGAGCCGCTGCATGGGGCGTGCGCCCATGAGCGGGTCGAAACCCTTCTTGGCCAGGTGCTTGCGCAGCTTGTCGGTGAAGGTGACGTCCACCTTCTTCTCGGCCAGTTGGGTTTCGAGCTGCAGCAGGAACTTGTCGACCACGCGCAGGATGATGTTCTCGTCCAGCGCCTTGAAGCTGACCATGGCATCCAGACGGTTGCGGAACTCCGGTGTGAACAGGCGCTTGATGTCGCCCATCTCGTCACCGGCCTGACGCGGGTTGGTGAAGCCGATGGTCGACTTGTTCATGGTCTCGGCACCCGCATTCGTCGTCATGATGATGATGATGTTGCGGAAGTCGGCCTTACGCCCGTTGTTGTCGGTCAGCGTGCCATGGTCCATGACCTGCAGCAGCACGTTGAAGATGTCCGGATGCGCCTTCTCGATCTCGTCGAGCAGCAGCACGGCATGCGGCTTCTTGGTCACGGCCTCGGTCAGCAGGCCGCCCTGGTCGAAACCGACATACCCCGGAGGCGCACCGATCAGGCGGCTCACGGCGTGGCGCTCCATGTACTCCGACATGTCGAAGCGGATCAACTCGATGCCCATGATGTAGGCGAGCTGCTTGGCCGCTTCGGTCTTGCCCACACCGGTGGGGCCGCTGAAGAGGAAGGAGCCGATCGGCTTGTCGGCACGCCCCAGACCGGAGCGCGCCATCTTGACGGCCGCGGCCAGCACTTCCAGCGCCTTGTCCTGGCCGAAGACCACGCTCTTCAAGTCACGTTCGATGGTCTGCAGCTTGCTGCGGTCGTCGTTGGACACGTTGGCCGGGGGAATACGGGCAATCTTGGCCACGATTTCCTCGACCTCGGTCTTGCCAATGGTCTTCTTGCGCTTGGACGGTGCCAGGATGCGCTGGGCGGCGCCCGCCTCGTCGATCACGTCGATGGCCTTGTCGGGCAGGTGGCGGTCGTTGATGTACTTGGCCGACAGTTCGGCCGCCGCCTGCAGCGCCGCATTGGCGTACTTGACGTTGTGGTGCTCCTCGAAGCGCGACTTCAGGCCCTTGAGGATGTCGATGGTCTCCTGCACGCTGGGCTCGACCACGTCGACCTTCTGGAAACGACGCGACAACGCCGCATCCTTCTCGAAGATGCCGCGGTACTCGGTGAAGGTTGTGGCACCGATGCACTTGAGCTGGCCGCTGGAGAGCGCCGGTTTGAGCAGGTTGGAGGCGTCCAGCGTGCCGCCCGAGGCCGCACCGGCCCCGATCAGGGTGTGGATCTCGTCGATGAAGAGGATGGCGTTGGGTTTGTCCTTCAGGGACTTGAGCACGCCCTTGAGGCGCTGCTCGAAATCACCGCGGTACTTGGTGCCGGCCAGCAAGGCCCCCATGTCCAGCGAATAGACATTGGCTTCGGCCAGGATCTCGGGCACGTCTTTCTGGACGATGCGCCAGGCCAGGCCTTCGGCAATGGCCGTCTTGCCCACGCCGGCTTCACCCACCAGCAGCGGGTTGTTCTTGCGGCGACGGCACAGGATCTGGATCACGCGCTCGACCTCGTACTCGCGGCCGATCAGCGGATCGATCTTGCCTTCCTTGGCAGCCTGGTTCAGGTTCAGGGTGTACTGCTCCAGCGGGGACGCCTTGCTGTCGCCCTTCTCGGCGGCGGCCCCCTCCTCAGCCTCGCCCGAACTCTCGCTGGACTTGCCGGCTTCGGGCGGATCACTCTTCTTGATGCCGTGGGCAATGAAATTGACCACATCCAGCCGCGTCACGCCCTGCTGGTGCAGGTAGTAGACGGCGTGTGAGTCTTTCTCGCCGAAGATGGCCACCAGCACGTTGGCACCGGTCACTTCCTTCTTGCCGCTGCCGGTGGACTGCACGTGCATGATGGCGCGCTGGATCACCCGCTGGAAACCCAGCGTGGGCTGGGTGTCGACGTCGTCGGTACCGGCCACCTGGGGGGTGTTGTCCTTGATGAAGTTCGCCAGCGACTTGCGCAGGTCATCGATATTCGCCGCGCAGGCGCGCAGCACCTCGGCCGCACTGGGGTTGTCGAGCAAGGCCAGCAGCAGATGCTCCACCGTGATGAACTCATGGCGCTGCTGACGCGCCTCGACAAACGCCATGTGGAGGCTGACTTCCAATTCCTGGGCAATCATGTGACTTCCTTTTGCCTTGCTTACGAACCTACTGTAATCCGATTCACCTGACTGTCCAACAGTTCCAGCCGTGAAAGTAAAGTAACTTTTACCCGTCTACTCAAAATACTCACTCCACCGGCTCGCTCAGGCACTGCAGCGGATGCCCCGCCTTGTGCGCCGCATCGAGCACCTGGTCCACCTTGGTGGCGGCCACATCCTTGGTGTAGACACCACATACGCCTTTGCCGTCCAGATGGATCTTGAGCATGATCTGGGTGGCCGTTTCCAGGTCCTTGCTGAAAAACTCCTGGATCACGACCACCACGAACTCCATAGGGGTGTAGTCATCGTTCAACATCACCACCTGATACATCTGGGGCGGCTTGACTTTCTGGGTCCGTCGCTCCAGCACCACCGATCCACCCTCGTCCCGGCTGGGCTGCTGGACGGGCGGAAGGGGCGCTTTGGCGGGAGGTTTGGTGGCCATGGATCGATTCTATCGAGCGCGCATCAGGCGCGCCCCGCATGGGGTTGAATTGGAGGCGAACCGAGCAGTCTTCAAGGCTGTTTCCTGTAGGCCATGAAAAAAACCGGCCGCAGGCCTGGTGCGAATCCAAGGGTATCGCACCTCGGGCCAGCCGTGGCAGCACGTCCCGTTTGAACGCGTCATCACGCCGGCCGGAATGGCGGACAATGCATCAGCCTGTGACTCACGCCATCGACCCATGAACCGTCTGCTCGCCCGCCTGTTTGTCCTGCTCCTGGCCTTGCCGGCAATGGCTTGGGCGCAGAACACGCCCCAGCTGCATCTGTCGCGCATCACGCTCTCGGCCGGCATGCATCTGATCAACGCCCAGGTGGCCGCCACGAATGAGCAGCGCGCCATCGGGCTCATGTTCCGCAAGGAAATGCCCACCAGCGAAGGCATGCTCTTTGTCTTCGAACAGCCGTCCAGCCAGTGTTTCTGGATGAAAAACACCCTGCTGCCTCTGACGGCCGCCTTCGTGGCCGACGACGGCACCATCGTCAACCTGGCCGACATGAAGCCGCAGACCCTCCAGTCCCACTGTTCGGCCAAGCCGGTGCGGTATGTGCTGGAGATGAACCAGGGCTGGTTTGCCAAGCGGGGGATCAAGGCCGGCAGCAAGCTGGGAGGCCGGCCCTTCGAGATGCGCCGATAAGGGCAAGCGCCAAAAAACAAAGGTGACCCCGACGGAACCCGCCGGGGTCACCTGCTTGCCTCAAATCCTGGCGTACGGCTTCAGACCTTGACCGACGCGAGCGCCGCGTTCAGTGTCTTGCTCGGCCGCATCACGGTATCGAGCTTGGCGAAATCCGGCTTGTAGTAACCGCCGATATCGGCCGGCTTGCCCTGCACGGCCGCCAGTTCGGCCACGATGGCCTTCTCGTTCTCCGCCAGCTGCTTGGCCAGGGGGGCGAACTGGGCCGCCAGGGCCGCGTCGTCCTTCTGTGCGGCCAGCTCCTGGGCCCAGTAGAGAGCCAGGTAGAACTGGCTGCCGCGGTTGTCGAGCTGGCCGGTCTTGGGCGAGGGATTCTTGTTGTTGTCGAGCAGCTTGCCGGTCGCTGCATCCAGCGTCGTGGCCAGGATCTTGGCCCGCTTGTTTCCGCTCTTGATGCCGAGCTCCTCGAGCGAAACGGCGAGGGCCAGGAACTCACCCAGGGAATCCCAGCGTAGGTGGTTTTCCTCCACCAGCTGCTGCACGTGCTTGGGCGCCGAACCACCCGCGCCGGTCTCGTACATGCCGCCACCGGCCATCAGCGGCACGATGGACAGCATCTTGGCGCTGGTGCCCAGCTCCATGATGGGAAACAGGTCGGTCAGGTAGTCGCGCAGGATGTTGCCGGTGGCCGAGATGGTGTCCAGGCCGCGGATCACGCGCTCCAGCGTGTAGCGCATGGCACGCACCTGCGACATGATCTGGATGTCCAGGCCCGCTGTGTCGTGCTCGTGCAGGTACATCTTGACCTTGGTGATCAGCTGGGCCTCGTGCGGACGGTACTGATCGAGCCAGAACACCACCGGCATGCCCGAGTTGCGCGCGCGTGTGACGGCCAGCTTGACCCAGTCGCGGATCGCGGCGTCCTTGACCTGGCACATGCGCCAGATGTCACCCTGCTCCACGTCCTGGCTCATCAGGACCTCACCCGTGGCCAGGTCGGTGATGTTGGCCACGCCGTCCTCGGAAATCTCGAAGGTCTTGTCGTGCGAGCCGTATTCCTCGGCCTGCTGGGCCATCAGGCCCACGTTGGGCACGGTGCCCATGGTGCGCGGGTCGAAGTTGCCGTGCCATTTGCAGAAGTTGATGATTTCCTGGTAGATGCGGGCGAAGGTCGACTCGGGCATCACGGCCTTGACGTCCTTGAGCCGGCCATCGGCGCCGTACATCTTGCCGCCGGCGCGGATCATGGCCGGCATGGAGGCATCCACGATCACGTCATTGGGCGAATGGAAGTTGGTGATGCCCTTGGCGGAATCGACCATGGCCAGCTCCGGACGATGCTCATGGCAGGCGTGCAGGTCACGCTTGATCTCCTCCTGCTTGGACTGGGGCAGCGTGGCGATCTTGTTGTAGAGGTCGACCATGCCGTTGTTGACGTTGATGCCCAGCTCATCGAACAGCTTGCCGTGTTTCTCGAAGGCGTCCTTGTAGAAGATCTTGACGCAGTGGCCGAACACGATGGGGTGCGAGACCTTCATCATGGTGGCTTTCACGTGCAGCGAGAACATCACGCCGGTCTTGTGCGCGTCCTCGATCTCCTTTTCGTAGAACTCGAGCAGCGCCTTCTTGCTCATGAACATGCTGTCGATCACTTCCCGGTCGAGCAGGGGAATCTTGGGCTTGAGCACGATGGTCTTGCCGCTCTTCGTAATCAGTTCCATCTTCACGTCGCGCGCCTTGTCCAGCGTCATCGACTTCTCGCCATGGTAGAAGTCGCCATGGTGCATGTGCGAGACGTGGGTGCGCGACGCCTGGCTCCACTCGGCCATGGAATGCGGGTTCTTGCGCGCGTAGTTCTTCACGGCGGCCGGGGCGCGGCGGTCGGAGTTGCCCTCGCGCAGCACCGGGTTGACGGCGCTGCCCGTGCACTTGGCATAACGTGCGCGGAGCGCCTTTTCCTCCTCGGTCTTCGGATTTTCCGGATAGTCGGGGATCTTGTAGCCCTTGGACTGCAGTTCCTTGATGCAGGCCACCAGCTGCGCCACCGAGGCACTGATGTTGGGCAGCTTGATGATGTTGGTGTCAGGCAGCAGGGTCAGGCGGCCCAGCTCGGCCAGGTTGTCCGGCACGCGCTGTTCCTCGCTCAGGTATTCCGGGAAGGCGCCCAGAACACGTGCCGCCACCGAGATGTCGCTGGTGGCCACGTTGACGCCAGCCGGGGCAGCGAAGGTGCGGATGATGGGGAGGAAGGCACTGGTCGCCAGCAGCGGCGCCTCGTCGGTCAGGGTGTAGATGATGGTGGGTTGCTGAGTGCTCATGTCTTATCTCCAGAAATACGAGTCGTGATGCCACAGGTCGTTTGCTGACCCTGAACTGCTTCAGTCATTCAACGATGAGAGATTTTGCTTTCTGGGCTCAGCCCGCGCCCCCTTTTTTTGAATCGAAATCCCGCAATACAAAATATTCATCAAAAAAAGCCGGAAATTTTCACTCCAAGTCTTATAAAAGACACATGACTGACTGTCAGGGGTGAGATGACGACCCGTCAGCCTTGGCGCCACGACCGAAAACAAAAAGGGCCCGAAGGTCCAACCTTCGAGCCCCTCTTCAGCAAAGCGCGGGAATCAGGCGTAGTTCTTGGCCGCGAAATCCCAGTTCACCAGCTTGTCCAGGAAGGTCTCGACAAACTTCTGGCGCAGGTTGCGGTAATCGATGTAGTAGGCGTGCTCCCACACGTCCACCGTCAGCAGGGCCTTGTCGGCGGTGGTCAGGGGCGTGCCCGCTGCCCCGGTGTTGACGATGTCCACGGAACCGTCGGCCTTCTTCACCAGCCAGGTCCAGCCGGAGCCGAAGTTGCCCACGGCCGACTTGACGAAGGCTTCGCGGAAGGCAGCGTAGCTGCCCCACTTGGCGTTGATGGCCGTAGCCAAGGCACCGGTGGGCTCGCCGCCGCCATTGGGCTTCATGCAGTTCCAGAAGAAAGTGTGGTTCCAGATCTGGGCGGAGTTGTTGTAGATACCGCCGCTGGACTTCTTGATGATGGACTCCAGGTCCATGCTTTCGAATTCGGTGCCCTTTTGCAGGTTGTTCAGGTTCACCACATAGGCGTTGTGGTGCTTGCCATGGTGGAACTCCAACGTCTCCTTGGAGTAGTGCGGTGCCAGGGCGTCAATGGCGTACGGCAGGGGGGGAAGGGTGTGTTCCATGGTGTTGTCCTCGATGGTTTGTTGTCGGCGAAAGCGCTGATTGTAGGAATTAATTTTCCGCCCGGGGTGACACGGTCAGATCAACCTTGCCATCGGCAAGGGTGGCCTGCAGGGCCTGCCCGGGATGCGTCTGGGCCACGCGGGTGATGGTGCGCCCTTGCCCATCCGAGAGCCAGGCGTAACCACGCTGCAGCACGAGCGAGGGGTCCAGCAGTTGCAAATGCCGGCCGGCACGCTCCAGGCGCTGCTGCTGGGTCTGGAGCCCGCGCTGCACCGCCTGGGGCCAGGCACTGCCTGCCTGCTGCAGCTCACGCCGGCGCTGCACCAGCGCATGGGTGGCGGCATAGTGCAGGCGCTGGCCCTGTGCCGCCAGGGCCAACCGCTGTCGCGTGACCAGACCGGAGGGCCGGCCCAGGCGGCTGGCCGCCAGGTCCAGCCGCTGGCTCTGACGGTCCAGCTGCTGCTCCAGCGCGCCCTGCAGGCGATCCTGCAGCAGCGCCAGGGCCCCGAGCCAGACCGCCCGGGATTCGGCCACCAGTTCGGCCGCCGCCGTCGGCGTCGGCGCGCGCAAGTCGGCCACAAAATCGGCGATCGTAAAGTCGGTTTCGTGTCCGACACCACAGACCACCGGCACCGGGCTTTGCACCAGGGTACGGGCCAGGCGCTCGTCATTGAAGGCCCAGAGGTCCTCCATGGAACCACCACCGCGCACCAGCAGGATGACGTCCGGCGCCAGACGGCCCTGCCCCACCAGGGCATAAAGTTGCTGCAGGGCGCCCACCAGTTCGGCCGGCGCCGCCGCACCCTGCACCGACGCGGGTGCAACGATGACCGGGATGTGCGGCACCCGCCGCTGCAGGGCCGTGACCACATCGTGCAGGGCGGCAGCGCCCAACGAGGTCACCAGGCCGATGGCGCGCGGCATGGCCGGCAGTTCGCGCTTGCGCGCGGCATCGAACAAGCCCTCCGCCTCCAGCCTGGCCTTGAGCTTGAGGAACTGTTCGAACAGGGCGCCCTGACCGGCACGCGACATCGATTCGACAACGAGCTGCAGGTCGCCGCGCGGCTCGTAGACGGCCAGGCGCCCGCGCAGTTCCACCAGTTCCCCATCGCGGGGCGTGAAGTCCAGCAGGCCAGCGGCACGGCGGAACATGGCACAGCGGATCTGGCCGCTTTCATCCTTCAGCGCAAAGTAACAATGCCCGCTGGATGCGCGGTTGAAGCCCGAAATCTCGCCGCGCACCGCGACCGGATTGAAGCGGGCCTCCAGCGCATCAGCAATGGCGCGGCATAAAGCCCCAACCGGCCAGATACGTGGCGCGGCAGCAGTGTTTTCAAACCCGGACATGAGCAACCATGCGGCTTGCGCCGGGCTTGCCGAAGCGGACTACTCCACAATGACCCGACAGTTGACAGCCAGGGTCAACCATCGCCCCCAAGCCAGATTTTCCCGTGCAAGTCATTGATTTCATTGATTTTTTATCTGCCTTTTTTGTCATCGTTCTGTCGCAAACACGCATGGATACGTGCCCTGGAGCAGCTACCCAACAGTTCTGCACAAAGTTATCCACATGAACTGTGGGCTACCTTGCCGCCATCCCCAAACAGACGGCAGACGCAAAGGCAAGTCGCGCCAGAAGACGACCGTGCAAGCGCCTCGGTCATAATCACACGGCACATTTGCGCGGAGGATCCCTTTGTTTTCCATCATACAAGCCGCTGGCTGGCCGATCTGGCCCCTGATCGTCTGTTCCATCCTCGGACTGGCCCTGGTCATCGAACGTTTCCTGAGCCTCAAGACCGCCAAGGTCGCCCCACCGCAACTGCTGGACGAGGTGCTGAAAGCCTCCAGCACGGCGCTGCCCGCGCCCGAAGTCATCGCCCAGCTCGAGAAGAACTCGGCCATGGGCGAAGTGCTCGCCAGCGGCCTGCGTGCCCTGCAGGCCAAGCCGACCAGCAGTGACGAGGAGTTGCGCAACGCCCTGGAAAGCAGCGGCCGCCTTGTGACCCATCGACTGGAGCGTTACCTCAGCGCCCTGGCCACCATCGCCTCGGTGGCACCGCTCATGGGCCTGTTTGGCACCGTGGTCGGCATGATCGAGATCTTCGGTTCGCAATCGCCGACGGGCGGTACCGGTGGCGGCAACCCCGCCCAGCTGGCGCACGGCATCTCGATTGCGCTTTACAACACCGCCTTCGGCCTGATCATCGCCATCCCGGCCCTGATCTTCTGGCGCTATTTCCGCGCCCGCGTCGACGAGTACCTGCTGACGCTGGAGCTGGCCGGTGAACGGCTGCTGCAACACCTGGCCACGCTGCGCACCCCGTCATGAGACTGCACTTGCGCCGCCCCGCCCGCGAGGAACCGGAGATCAACCTGATCGCCTTCATCGACGTGCTGCTGGTGATCCTGATCTTCCTGATGCTGTCGACCACCTACAGCAAGTTCACCGAGATGCAGCTGCGCCTGCCGGTGGCCGACGCCGACGCCCAGCGCGACTATCCCAGGGAAGTCATCGTCGCCGTCAGCAGTGACGGAAACTACTCGGTCAACCGCTCTAGCGTCGAGGGGCGCAGCGTGGAGGCCGTGGTTGCCGCCCTGCTGCAGGCGGCCAAGGCCGGCAAGGACACCGTGGTCATCATCAGCGCCGACGCCAGCGCGCGCCACCAGTCCGTCGTCACCGTGATGGAAGCGGCGCGCCGTGCCGGCCTGACGCAGATCACCTTCGCCACCCAGTCCTCGGCGCAGGCGGGCGGGCGCTGAGCCCATGGCCAGCCCCTCCCAGCCAGCCTGGCAACGCACCCTCGCCGACAACTGGCAGCGGCGCGGTCCCCTGGCCTGGAGCCTGTGGCCGCTCTCCCTGCTGATGGGCGGGCTGGTGCGCCTGCGCCAGGGCCTGTACCTCAGTGGTTTGCTGCGCCGGCACGTGCTGCCGGTGCCCGTGATCGTGGTCGGCAATGTCGTGGCGGGCGGCGCCGGCAAGACACCGGTGGTGATGACCCTGGTCAAGCACCTGCAGGCACGCGGCCTGCACCCCGGCGTGGTCTCGCGTGGTTACGGCCGCCGCACGCAGGACTGCCGCGAGGTGCAGGACGACAGCCCCGTGCACGACGTCGGTGACGAACCGGCCCTGATCCGCCGCAACACCGGTGTGCCGGTCTTCGTGGCCACGCGCCGCATCGAGGCTGCGCGCGCCCTGCTGCAGGCCCATCCGCAAACCAATGTGCTGGTGAGCGACGACGGTTTGCAGCACTACGCCCTGGCGCGCGACATCGAGATCTGCGTCTTCGACGACCGGGGCGTGGGCAACGGTTTCCTGTTGCCGGCCGGCCCCCTGCGCGAACCCTGGCCGCGTTATGTGGACCTGGTGCTGCACACCGGCAACCGCCCCGCCTTCACCGGCTACACGGCACGCCGTGCGCTGGCCGCCCAGGCGGAGCGCATCGATGGCAGCCGGGTCGACCTGGTAGCCCTGGCGCAGGACGGCCGGCCGCTGCTGGCAGTCGCCGGCACGGCCCGGCCCCAGGCCTTCTTCGACATGCTGCAGGCGCTGGGCCTGCCGCTGACCCTCACGGTGGCGCGTCCCGACCATGACGACTATGCCAGCTGGCAGCGGCCGCTCGATCGCGACTACACCCTGCTGTGCACCGAGAAGGATGCGCTCAAGCTCTGGGCCCACCATCCCGATGCACTGGCCGTGCCCCTGAACTTCGCGCCGGAGCCTGCCTTTTTCGCCGCGCTGGACCGGCTGCTCGACGAGGCGCAGCTATCATCACCCCATGGACACCCGACTCCTTGAACTGCTGGTCTGCCCCGTGACCAAGGGCCCGCTGGAATACAACCGCGAGAAGCAGGAACTGGTCTCGCGCAGCGCCCGCCTGGCCTACCCCATCCGCGACGGCATCCCGGTGCTGCTGGAAAACGAGGCGCGCACGCTGAGCGACGAAGAACTGGGGCTTTGAATCGATGAGCCTCACCGTCCTGATCCCGGCGCGGCTGGCCTCGACCCGCCTGCCCAACAAACCCCTGGCCGACATCGCCGGCCTGCCCATGATCGTGCGTGTGGCCCAGCGCGTCAGCAGCGGCCTGGGCGCCGGCACCCGCGTGGTGGTGGCCGGCGACAGCCCCGGGATCGTGCAGGCCTGCCAGCAGCATGGTGTCGAGGTGGTGCTCACGCGGGTCGACCACCCCAGCGGCAGCGACCGCCTGGCCGAAGCCTGCGATCTGCTCAAGCTGCCCGATGAGGCGCTGGTGGTCAACGTGCAGGGCGACGAGCCGCTGATCGACCCCGCGCTGGTCTCGGCCGTGGCCGAGCTGCTGCGCCAGCGCCCCGAGGCCAGCATGAGCACGGCCGCCCATCCCATCCATGAGGTGGCCGACTTCGTGAACCCCAACGTGGTCAAGGTGGTGCTGGACGCGCGTGACCTGGCCCTGTACTTCAGCCGTGCACCCATCGCCTGGTGGCGTGACGGTTTTGCCCAGGGGGTCAAGACACTGCCGGATCCGGCGCCGCTGCGCCACATCGGCATCTACGGCTACCGCGCCGGCTTTCTGCGCCAGTTCCCGAAGCTGGCCCAGGCGCCGATCGAGGTGACCGAGGCCCTGGAACAGCTGCGTGCCATGTGGCACGGCCACCGCATCGCCGTGCACGTGACGCAGCAGGCCCCGGGGGCGGGCGTGGACACGCCCGAAGACCTGGCGCGGGTGCGCCGGCTGTTTGCGGCCTGAAGCGCGCCGGGCGATAGCCCCTGGGGCTGTAAGTTTCATCCCAGTTACGGCATGCTATCCTCGCCTCAGTCATGCAGCTGACATGCACCGCCATGGTGCTGTCGCTGGCTAAGAACAGCAAAACATCCGAGGGTATCCATGAGACTGATCCTGTTGGGCGCACCCGGCGCCGGCAAGGGCACGCAAGCCGCGTACATCTGCCAGAAATACGGCATCCCGCAAATCTCCACCGGCGACATGCTGCGCGCCGCCGTGAAGGCCGGCACGCCGCTGGGCCTGCAGGCCAAGGCCGTGATGGAGTCGGGCGCGCTGGTCAGTGACGACCTGATCATCAACCTGGTCAAGGAGCGCATCGCCCAGCCGGACTGCGCCCAGGGTTTCCTGTTCGACGGCTTTCCGCGCACCATCCCGCAAGCCGATGCCATGAAGGCCGCGGGCGTGAAGCTGGACTATGTGCTGGAAATCGACGTGCCTTTCGAGGCCATCATCGAGCGCATGAGCGGCCGCCGCTCACACCCGGCCTCGGGCCGCACCTACCACGTCAAGTTCAACCCGCCCAAGGTGGCCGGACAGGACGACATGACCGGCGAGCCGCTGGTACAGCGTGACGATGACAAGGAAGAGACCGTCAAGAAGCGCCTGGACGTCTACAGCGCCCAGACCCGTCCGCTGGTCGACTACTACAGCAGCTGGGCCAAAAAGGATCCGGCTGCCGCGCCCAAATACCGCGCCATCAGCGGCATGGGCAGCGTGGAAGAGATCACCGCGCGCGCCCTCCAGTCCCTGGCCGGCTGAAACGCCCGCGCGCCACGCCAACGCCCTGCCTTGCAGGGCGTTGTCATTTCCGCCTCAAGCCGGGCTGGACCGCAGTCCGTAGATGCGGGCCCCCACAAACAGGTACTCGGCACGCAGGATGGCCTCGCCCTTTTCGTCGTGGAAGGTGAAGCCCAGCACACCCATCGCGTCGCCCACCTTGAGCGGCGTCACGTTCCAGGCCTGCATGCGGGTGAGCGGCGCCAGCTCGATTTCCCAGCGGCTGTCCTTGCGACGCGGCAGCTGGGCCCGGGCCAGCAGGGCCTTGCCGTCGACCGGTGCGGTCTGCGCTGGCAAGGCGCGCTGCGCCAGATCGGGTGGCAGGGTGAGCGGGGACTGCAGTTCCAGCACCAGTTCGGCATGGGGGTTCTGCCAGCGCACGCTGTGCACGCGCCCCTGCAGGAAAATGGGCCGTTCCTGGTCGAAGCTGCTCCAGCCATGGTGGGCTCGCGCCAGCGGCAGCAGGCCGGGCAGCAAGGCAAGACTGATCGCGGTACGTCGTTTCATGCGTGACTCCGGTGGTCTCAGAGGTAGGCAATCCAGCGGCCACAGACCAGCACGGCCAGCCAGATCAGGGTGGACAGCAGCATCTGCACGCGCGCCAGGGTGTCGAGCTTGTGCAGGGAGCCCCGTCCGTGGAACCAGCCTGCATTACACGCCGCCGCCAATAACAGCAGCATCTTGAGGGTGAAAGCGCGGTTGGCCAGCAGTTCGACCGGCTGGCTGGCAAACATCAGCAGGCCCGAAGCCGCGGCGAGGCTGAAACCCGCTAGGGCCAGGCTCAGGCTCAGGCGGGCCAGCTCGCGCACCGGCAGCGCAGCGCCCAGGCCGAAAACCCGCAGTTCCAGCAGCACGAGATTGCCGACCAGCAAGGCGATGCCGCTCAGATGCACGACTTCGAGGGCCGGGTAGGCCCAGGCACTGGAGAGCAAGGCGGTGAACATGACGCGGGGCCGCCTCTCAGCGCAGGAGTTCGAGCATCAGCGCCAGTCGCGCCTTGACGGGACTCAGGCCGGGCGCCACGGGAAACTCGTCGGACGGCCGGGGCTGCAGAAACCCGTCGACACAGCGCGTGCTGCGCAGCACGCGCACACCGGCGCCCCGGGCGCGCCACAAGGCGGCTTCCAGTTCATGATGCACGGTGCCGCCCCCGGTGCCGGCCAGCACCAGGCCACGCACCGGCTGGGCCCCGTAACGCGTGGCGACGGCCGGATCCACCAGCGCGTCCACCGTGGCGCCGCAAGCCGCAGCATGGCTGAGCACGATCTCGACGCGCGGCAGCGCAGACGCCGTCAGCAGAACTTCGAGCAACATCTCCTGCGGCACACGCGGCCCAGGCCAGTCACGCTGGCGATCCACACGCCCCTGCTGCACCCGCCCGATATCACCGGCCTCCCCCGCGCTGAAGGCATCGAGCCGCGAGCTGTGGACCTTCTGCACGTCCTGTGCGCCAAGGATGCGGCCGGCGCAGACTGCCAGTACGCCTTGTGCCCCCGCCGTGGCAGCCACCGCCAGGGCATCGCGCAGGTTCTGCGGGCCGTCGGTGTCCGCCGCGTTGGCCGGGCGCATGGCACAGGTCAGCACCACGGGCTTGCGCGGTGCCAGCACGGTCTGCAGCAGAAAGGCGGTCTCCTCCAGCGTATCGGTCCCGTGGGTGATGAGCAGGCCTTGCACATCGTCCTGCGCCAGCCAGTGCACGCAGCGCTGCAGCAGCTTCTGCCACACGACCAGATCCATGTCCTTGCTGTCGATCTGGGCCACCTGCTCACAAAGCAGCGTGCAGCCAGCCGGGGTCGGCAGACCGGCCAGCAGCTCACCCACCGGCTGCTGCGCGGCCACGTAGTCACGGCTGTCGGCGGCATGGGGGGCGGCCAGGCCGGCAATGGTGCCGCCGGTGCCCAAAACCACGATTTTTTTCAAGCCCACTTGCAATTCCCTGAAAACTGGTTAAAAATACAGTTACTGGATATCGAGACAGTACCTTGTCTTCATCCCGCCCACAGGAGTCACCACCATGGACCTGCCGCAGTACCCGATCAAGCTGACCGCCCGCCAGCAGCAGATTCTGGACCTGATCCAGAGCGCCATCGCACGCACCGGCGCCCCGCCCACCCGCGCCGAGATCGCGACCGAACTCGGTTTCAAGTCGGCCAATGCCGCCGAGGAACATCTGCAGGCGCTGGCACGCAAGGGCGTGATCGAACTGGTCAGCGGCACCTCGCGCGGCATCCGCCTGCAAGGCGAGGCGCTGCGCTCCATCAACGAATCTCGCATCAAGCAATTCTCCCTGCCCATGCCAGACCTGTCCCAGATCGCCCTGCCCCTGATCGGGCGTGTCGCTGCCGGTTCGCCCATTCTCGCGCAGGAACACGTGGACCAGACCTATTACGTGGAGAGCTCGCTGTTCCAGCGCAAGCCCGACTACCTGCTCAAGGTGCGCGGCATGTCCATGCGCGACGCCGGCATCATGGACGGCGACCTGCTGGCCGTGCAGTCCACCAAGGACGCCAAGAACGGCCAGATCGTCGTGGCGCGCCTAGGCGAGGAAGTCACGGTCAAGCGCTTCCGCCGCAACAAGCACCTGATCGAACTGCTGCCGGAAAACCCTGACTACCAGACCATCGTGGTCGAGCCGGGCGACCCCTTCGAAATCGAAGGCCTGGCCGTCGGCCTGATCCGCAACACCATGCTCATGTGAACGCGCTGCGTCCGCCCCCGAAAGGTCAACGATGAATACCGCCTGGTCCGCCACCTACGCCCTCTGGACTCCCTTGCAAGGCCTGCTGCGCTGGCTGGCCCCCGCTGCTCCCTCGCGCCCTGCCACCGCCACGCCTGTGCAGCGGTCTTCCGTCCGCATGCAAGCCGCCATGGCCCGCGCCTGCGTTGCGCCGGTCCGTCGCCCGCTGCGCGTGGTACGCGTCATGGAAGCCGGCCAGCCCCGCTCGCAGGTGGGCCGCATGGTGATCTCCGGCCGCATGGCCGATGTCTGCGCCGAACTCGATCGCCTGGCCGCCTGCGAAGCCGCCCGTACCTGAGCCTCCTGCGCCGCTGCGCGGCTCCGCATCCGGGTTAATCCGCATGCGAGGCCAAGGCACAATAGCGGCATGAACATCGTGATTCTGGACGACTACCAGGACGTCGTACGCAAGCTAGCCTGCGCCAGCAAACTGGCCGACTACCCGCCCAAGGTCTATACCAACACCGTCAAGGGACTGGGCCAGCTCTCGGTCCGATTGCGCGACGCCGACGTGCTGGTGCTGATCCGGGAACGCACGCCTATCACCCGCCAACTGGTGGAAAAGCTGCCGCGTCTCAAGCTCATCTCCCAGACCGGCCGCATGGGCAGCCACATCGATATCGAAGCCTGTACCGAGCGTGGCATCGCCGTGGCCGAGGGCAGCGGTTCACCGGTCGCTCCGGCCGAGCTGACCTGGGCGCTCATCATGGCCGCCATGCGCCGCCTGCCGCAATACATAGGCAACCTCAAGCACGGCGTCTGGCAACAGTCCGGCCTGAAGTCTGCCGCCATGCCGCCCAATTTCGCCCTGGGCACGGTGCTGCGCGGCAAGACCCTGGGCATCTGGGGCTACGGCAAGATCGGCCAGCTGCTCGCCGGCTACGGCCGCGTGTTCGGCATGCGTGTGCTGGTCTGGGGCCGTGATCCCTCGCGCGAAAAAGCCGTGCAGGACGGCTATGAGGCCGCCAGCAGCCGCGAGGAATTCTTCCAGCAAAGCGACGTGATCAGCCTGCACCTGCGCCTGAACGAGGCCACGCGCGGCATCGTCACGGCCGCCGATCTGGCGCAGATGAAACCCACCTCGCTGCTGGTCAACACCTCACGCGCCGAACTGATCGAGCCCGAGGCCTTGATCAGTGCGCTCAATCACGGCCGCCCCGGCATGGCCGCGATCGATGTGTTCGAGTCCGAGCCCATCCTGCAGGGCCATGCCCTGCTGCGCCTGGAAAACTGCATCTGCACGCCACACATCGGTTATGTCGAGCAGGAGAGCTACGAACTCTACTTCGGCACCGCCTTCGACAACATCGTGAACTTCATCCAGGGCAAGCCGAGCAACATCGCCAACCCGGATGCGCTGAAGGTACGGCGCTAAGCGTGCCCCGGCTCAGGCCGACTTTTTCGCACGCAGCGCCAGCATCTGCTCGGTGCTGCTCTTGCGGTCGGCGTTGACCTTCTGCAAAGAAGGTCGCTCGCCCATCATCTTGACGTACTCGCGCACGGGCAGGCCCGCCAGCACATCGTCGCCATAGATGATCCTGCTGGCACTCGATACCAGAGGCAGGTGCGCCACGGCAGCGCAATCGGCCAGCGTGAACTCCGGCCCGGCCACGTAGGGCGAGAACTTCACCAGCTTGGTTAAGCCGTGCACGCCACGCTCCAGCAACTTGCGGGTGCGCTCCTTCACGTTGTCCGAGACCTTGCCGCCAAAAAAGGCTTCCGGGTAGAGGTTGCGCGCCACCAGTTCGAGGTGCAGTTCACTGTAGATGATGATCTCGCGCACCTTGGCTGCGGCATAGGGGTCGGCCGGCAACAGCGGTTTTTGCGGATAGGTCGCCTCGATGTACTCGGCGCAGGCGCCGGACTCGGAGACCGGGCCCTGCGGCGTGTCCAGGAAGGGCACCTTGCCCATGGGGGAGCGGTCCACCAGCAGGCTGTCGGTATGGCCGGTCCAGACCAGTTCCTCCACAAAAGGGACGTCCTTTTCCATCAACTGCAGCTTGATCTTGTTGTAGTAGTTGCTGGCAGAGAATCCGCAAAGTTTCAGGGTCATGGTGTCACCTCAGGTGGTTGTTGGCCGATGGTCACCCTGGAGTCTGGCAGAGGATGAGGCACGGAGCAGTCCGGCAGGCGACTCCGGACCGGCAGACGACAGAGTGATAATTCCGGCCATGAAACCCGTCCATGCACACATTGCCGTCGTCGGCACCGGCGCCATGGGCCGCGGCATCGCCCAGATCGCGGCCCAGGCCGGCAGCACCGTCCTCCTCCATGACCAGCAGGCTGCGGCCATGGCGGCAGCGCAGCAGTCGATCTGCGAGCAGTGGGACAAGCTGGTGGACAAGGGCCGTTTGGATGCGGCCGCGGCTGCAGCCTGCAAAACCCGCCTGAAGACGGCCGCCAGCCTGCAGGACCTGGCCACTTGCGACCTGGTGGTGGAAGCCATCGTCGAGCGGCTCGACGTCAAAGCGGCCCTGTTCGCCGAACTCGAAGGCATCGTCGGCGCCAGCACGGTGCTGGCGAGCAACACCTCTTCGCTCTCGATCACGGCCATCGCCGCCCGGCTGAAGTCACCGCAGCGCGTGGCCGGTTACCACTTCTTCAACCCGGTGCCGGTCATGAAAGTGGTCGAAGTCATCGCCGGCCTCAAGACCGATCCGGCCATCTGCACCGCGCTCTGCGACTACGCCCGTCAGATGGGCCACACCCCGGTGACGGCGCAGGACACGCCGGGTTTCATCGTCAACCACGCCGGCCGCGGTTATGGCACCGAGGCGCTACGCATCGCCGGCGAGGGCGTGGCCGACTACGCCACCATCGACCGCATCCTGCGCGACCAGGCCGGCTTCAAGCTCGGCCCCTTCGAGCTGATGGACCTGACCGCGCTGGACGTCTCGCACCCGGTGATGGAATCCATCTACCACCAGTACTACGAGGAACCGCGCTACCGCCCCAGCGTCATCACGGCGCAGCGCCTGGCCGGAGGTGTGCTGGGCCGCAAGACAGGCGAGGGTTTCTACCGCTACGACAAGAACGTGGCCCAGGTGGCGCCCGAAGCCCCCGTACCGCAAG
This sequence comes from Rhodoferax sp. BAB1, assembly GCF_013334205.1. Taxonomy (NCBI): domain Bacteria; kingdom Pseudomonadati; phylum Pseudomonadota; class Betaproteobacteria; order Burkholderiales; family Comamonadaceae; genus Rhodoferax; species Rhodoferax sp. BAB1. The sequence continues at coordinate 1,980,700 of NZ_CP054424.1, forward strand.
TCAGCGAGATGCCCCCGGTCTGGGTTTCGACGCGCGCCACGCGCCGCGCCGAGCTCTACCAGCTGCTCAAGGACCTGGGCGCGAAGATCGAGACCGGCCCGTCGCCCTCGGCCCACGCGCTCACGCTGGTGGCACCGCTGGGCTTCGACGTCACCACGGTGGCCGTGGTCGAGCGCCTGGACCCGGCGCGCACCGTGGGCATCGACCTGCTGATCGAGGACGCCGCAACGAAGCGCCGCGTGCTGGCCACCAACCCGGCCACCCGCGCTGACATGCGCGACGCCGCCCACGCCCTGTTCGCGCGCGACGGCAAGGCGGTCAGCGTGATCCGCGACAGCGGCGGTTTCATCACCCAGCGCGTCGTTGCGAACATCGTCAACATCGCCGCCGACATCTGCCAGCAGCGCATCTGCTCGCCCGCTGATCTGGAGACCGCAGTCGTCCTGGGCCTGGGCTATCCCATGGGGCCGCTGGCCATGGGCAACCGCTACGGCCCGACCAATGTGCTGGAGGTGCTGGTCAATCTGCAGACCGTCTATGGCGACCCGCGCTATCGCCCCAGCCCCTGGCTGCGCCGGCGCGGCGCCATCGGCCTGTCGCTGCTGCACGAGGAAGATTGAAGCCGCCATGAGACACTCGCGGGCATGAGCGCACAACTGCTGAGCACCAGCCAGGGCCGCACCATGGTGCTGACCCTCTCCAATCCGGGCCACCGCAATGCCCTGGACCCCGGGATGTATGCCGCCGGCGTTGAGGCCCTGAGCGTCGCCGAGACCAACCCCGAGGTGCGCAGCGTGCTCATCACCGGCGAGGGCGCGCTGTTCTGCGCCGGTGGTGACCTGCACCGCCTGCAGGCCAACCGCCAGCTCGACCCGGCCGTGCAGGCCGAGAGCATCGAGGGCCTGCACAACTGGATCGAGGCCATCCGCACCTTCCCCAAGCCGGTGATCGCCGCCGTCGAAGGCGCGGCCGCCGGCGCCGGCTTCTCGCTGGCCCTGGCCTGCGACTTCATCGTCGCGGCCAGCGACGCCGTGTTCGTGATGGCCTACAGCAATGTGGCCCTCTCCCCCGACGGCGGCGCCAGTTGGAGCCTGGCGCAGGCCCTACCGCGCCAGCTGGCCAGCGAGTTGCTGATGGGTGGCGAACGCATGACGGCCCAGCGCCTGCATACCCTGGGTGTGGTGAACCGGGTCTGCGAACCGGGCCAGGCCATGAACGAGGCCCTGGCGCTGGCCGAGAACCTGAATGCTCGCGCCCCCAATGTGCTGGCCAGCATCAAGGAACTGCTCAACGAAGCACCCCAGGCCAGCCTGAACCAGCAGTTGGCGCAGGAGCGCAACCACTTCGTGCGCAACCTGCACCACCCGAACGCCGGCAGCGGTATCGCCGCTTTTCTGGCCAAACAGAAGCCCAGCTACGAGTGAGAGGGCCCCACCTGTGCCACAGACGCACAGGTGACAACCCCAAGACGCGCCACCGGTCCCGCGCGCGACAATGAGTCGATAGCCAGTCACTCACAAGACAGACCATGGACGACCCCATACTTACCATCGAGGAACGCACGGCGATCAACGCCGGGCGCTGGTTTTCGACCCTGTCACCCTCATTGAGACACGACATCCTGCGATGTGCCTACGTCAAACGCTACAAGGACGGCGAACTGCTGGCCGCCCGCGGCGAGCCGCCCGAGGAGTGGATCGCCTGCGCCCGGGGCGCCGTGCGTGTGAGTTCGACCTCGATCTCGGGCAAGCAGGTCACGCTGACCTATGTGGAGCCTGGCGTCTGGTTCGGCGATGTGGCCATCTTCGACGGCGACCGGCGCACGCACGACGCTTATGCCCACGGCGACACCACCACCCTGTGCGTGGCCAAGGCCGATTTCAAGAAAATCCTCGCCAGCCATGTCGAGCTCTACGAGGCCCTGCTGCGCCTGCACGCACGCCGCATCCGCCAGCTCTACGGCCTGGTGGAAGACCTCAACACCCTGCCCCTGCGCGCGCGCCTGGCCAAGCAGCTGCTGCACCTGCTGCGCAGCTACGGCGTCTCCTCGCTGAGCGACAGCCGCGAGATGCGCATCGGCCTGCAGCTGGCGCAGGAAGAACTGGCCCAGTTGCTGGGGGCTTCGCGCCAGCGCGTGAACCAGGAACTCAAGGCCATGGAGCGCGAGGAAGTCATCCGCATCGAACCGGGCGGCCTGGTCGTGCGCAACCGCGATGCGCTGATGCACATCGTGGAATCCGACCATTGAACACGGCCCACCGTCCCCACCCATGAGCGAACTCGAACAGCAATACGTCGGCACCCGCCCCGTCTCCGCCGCCCACGCCTTCGACGTGGTCGCCCTCGAAGCCTGGCTGCAGAAAAATCTGCCGGGTTTCGCCGGCCCGCTGACGGTGGAAGCCTTCAAGGGTGGCCAGTCCAACCCGACCTACAAGCTCATCACCCCGGCACGCAGTTACGTGATGCGTGCCAAGCCCGGCCCGGTGGCCAAGCTGCTGCCCTCGGCCCATGCCATCGAACGCGAGTACACCGTGATGCATGGCCTGCACGGCACCGAGGTGCCGGTGCCGCGCATGTACTGCCTGTGCGAGGACGAGTCCGTGATCGGGCGTGCCTTCTACATCATGGAGTTCATGCCCGGGCGCATCCTGTGGGAACAGTCCCTGCCCGACTTCGATCCGACCGGCCGGCGTGCCATGTATCTGGAGATGAATCGCGTCATTGCCGCCCTGCACAAGGTCAATTTCACCGAGCGCGGCCTGGCCGGCTACGGCAAGCCGGGCAACTACGTCGAGCGCCAGATCGGCCGCTGGAGCAAGCAGTACCGTGCCTCGGCCGACGGTGCGGGTGCTCTGTCGCAGCCTATCCCCGAGATGGAAAAGCTGATCGCATGGCTGCCCGCCCACCTGCCCGCCAGCGCGAAGGACGAGAGCCTGGTGAGCATCGTGCATGGCGACTACCGGCTCGACAACCTGATGTTCCACGCCAGCGAACCGCGCGTCATCGCCGTGCTGGACTGGGAGCTCTCGACCCTGGGCCACCCGCTGGCCGACTTCGCCTACCACTGCATGGCCTGGCACATCCCGCCCGGCGCCTTCCGCGGCATCGGCGGGCTGGACCTGGCGGCGCTGGGCATACCGTCCGAAGACGAGTACATCCGCCTCTACTGCGAGCGCACCGGCCTGGCCACGCCCCAGGCGCTGAAAGCCGACTGGAACTTCTACATGGCCTACAACATGTTCCGCATCGCCGCCATCCTGCAAGGCATCGCCAAGCGGGTGGAGAACGGCACAGCCTCCAGTGCGCAGGCCCAGAAATCCGCTGCCGGCGCGCGCCCCATGGCCGCCATGGCCTGGCAGTTTGCCCAGCAGGCCTGAACACACATCGCAACGAATCACCCCAAGGAGCTAAGCATGGACTTCGACTACTCGCCTAAAACCAAAGACTTCCAGGCCCGCCTGCTCAAGTTCATGGACGAGCACATCTACCCCAACGAGCACGCCTTCCACACCGAGATCGAAGCAAATACGGCCGCCGGCAAGCGCTGGACCCCGCTGCAGCTGATCGAGAAGCTGAAGCTGAAGGCGCAGCAGGACGGCCTGTGGAACCTCTTCCTCCCCAAGGACAGTGCCGAGATCGCCGGCGTGCAGGCCGCCGGCCTGACCAACCAGGAATACGCGCCGCTGGCCGAGATCATGGGCCGCGTGCACTGGGCGTCCGAGGTCTTCAACTGCTCGGCGCCCGACACCGGCAATATGGAGACCATCGCGCGCTACGGCAACGACCAGCATCGCAAGGAATGGCTGCAACCCCTGCTGGCCGGCAAGATGCGCTCGGCTTTCGCCATGACCGAGCCTGAGGTCGCCTCCAGCGACGCCACCAACATCGCCACCCGCATCGAGCGCCAGGGGGATGACTACGTGATCAACGGCCTCAAGTGGTGGACCTCGGGCGCCGGTGACCCGCGCTGCGCCATCTACATCCTGATGGGCAAGACCGACCCTGAGGCGCCGCGTCATTCACAGCAGAGCATGATCCTGGTGCCGGCCAACACGCCCGGCGTCAAGATCCTGCGTCCGCTGAACGTGATGGGCTACGACGACGCGCCGCACGGCCACATGGAGGTGGAGTTCAAGAACGTGCGCGTGCCCGCTTCCAACATCCTGCTGGGCGAAGGCCGCGGCTTCGAGATCGCCCAGGGCCGTCTCGGCCCGGGACGCATCCACCACTGCATGCGCCTGATCGGCCAGGCCGAGCGCGCGCTGGAATACATGTGCAAGCGCGCCTCCTCGCGCGTGGCCTTCGGCAAGCCGGTGGCCGCGCAGACCGTGACGCAGGAACGCATCGCCGAGGCGCGTTGCAAGATCGACATGGCACGCCTGCTCACGCTCAAGGCCGCCTGGATGATGGACGTGGCCGGCAACAAGTTCGCCAAGAACGAGATCGCCATGATCAAGGTGGTCGCCCCCAGCATGGCCTGCCAGGTGATCGACTGGGCCATGCAGGTGCACGGCGGCGGCGGCATGTGCCAGGACTTTCCGCTGGCCTACAGCTATGCCCATGCCCGCACGCTGCGCTTCGCCGACGGCCCGGACGAGGTGCACCGCAACGCCATCGCCAAGCTGGAACTGGGCAAGTACGCGGCCAACCCCAAACCCGTGGAAATGCCGGTCACACGCGGTTGCTGAAAACCGCGCAGAATAAAAGGGGCCGGGAATTCCTGGCCCCTTTTTTCATGACAATGGAGCACCCATGATCGACGTCTACTCCTGGGCCACACCCAACGGCCACAAGGTCCACATCATGCTGGAGGAGTGCGGTCTGCCCTACCGCGTGCACCCCATCAACATCGGTGCCGGCGACCAGTTCAGACCTGAGTTCCTGAAGATCAGCCCGAACAACAAGATCCCGGCCATCGTCGACGACAAAGGGCCGGATGGCCAGCCGATCTCGCTGTTCGAGTCCGGCGCCATCCTGCTCTACCTGGCCGCCAAGACGGGCAAGTTCCTGCCCCGGACCGATCGCCAGAAGTTCGAGGTGCTGCAATGGCTGATGTTCCAGATGGGCGGCGTCGGCCCCATGCTGGGCCAGACCCACCATTTCCGCATCTACGCCCCCGAGAAAATCGAATATGCCGTCAACCGTTACACCAACGAGACCAAGCGCCTGTATGGCGTGATGGACAAGCAGCTGGCCACGCACCGCTACATCGCCGGTGCCGCGTACACGATAGCGGATATCGCCATCTTCCCCTGGCTGCGCAGCTGGCAGAACCAGGGCATAGACTGGGCCGACTACCCGCACCTGAAGAAATGGTTCGACGAGATCAGCGTGCGGCCGGCCGTGATGCGTGGTGTGCAGGTGCTGGCGGATCTGCGCAAGCCCCTGGTCGACGACAAGGCGCGCGAGATGATGTTCGGCGCGACCCAGTACCAGAAACGCTGAGGCGGCTGCCCGGCCTTTACCAAGCCTGGTCCGGCAAGCCTGACCAGAGTTCATCCAGGTCGGGGAATTTCCACTTGGCAGGATCCTCGCGCCCGGCAATCTTGTCGTGGCAGTCCGGTCCCGACAGGTCGATCAGCTCCGGCGGAATCCGTAGCTCGGATTTGGTGGAGTAGAACACCTTGACCAGCGGCGTGGTCAGCGACTTGGCCGACTGTTCCACCACCACCCCCAGGCGCCCCGAGGCCAGGCGCACCAGCGAGCCGATCGGGTAGATGCCCAGGCTCTTCACAAAAGCCTGGAACACCTTCTGGTCGAAATGGCCGTTGGTCCACTCGGCCATCTTGCGCAGCGATTCGGCCGGATCCCAGCCACTCTTGTAGGGCCGGTTCGAGGTGATGGCGTCATACACATCGCACACGGCCCCCATCTTGGCGTAGATGCTGATCTGCTCGTCCTTCAGCCCCTTGGGATACCCCGAACCATCGGTCTTCTCGTGGTGATGCAGGCAGACATCCAGCGCGATCGGATCCACATTGCCCACGGTAAGCAGCATCTTGTGCCCTTCGACCGGGTGGCTTTTCATCACGCCAAATTCTGCTTCGGTGAGTTTGCCGGGCTTGTTCAACACCTTCATGGGCATGACCGCCTTGCCCAAGTCATGCAGCAGGCCGGCCAGGCCGGCCGAGCGGATTTTTGCCTCGTCCATGCCCAGCTGGCGCGCCAACGCAATCATCATGGCGCACACGGCCACCGAATGCATATAGGTGTAGTCGTCGGCCGTCTTCAGCCGCGCCAGGCTGATCAACGCGCTGGCATTGCGCGCGACAGAGTCGGCAATCTCGTCGACCAGACGCTGGGCACCGGCAGCGTCCACCGTCTTGCCCATGCGGGCTTCCTGGAACATGGAGACCACGGCCTTCTTGGACTGGCGGCAGATCTCGGCCGCCCGCTTGAACTCGACCGCCACCGAAACCGGCTCGGTCCGGCGCTGGGCCTGGGCTACCGCATGCAGTTCCTGCTCGACCTGGGCTTCGGACTGTGCCTCCGACACGGCGCTCTGCCCTGCCGGCACGTCCAGGCCCTTGTCGCTGTCGATCCAGACGTCCTGGATGCTGCTGGAGAGAATACGCTCCAGGTCCTTGGGGTCCTTGAGCACAAAGCCGCTGCGCCAGAAGGGATGCTCCATCCAGGAACCGCAAAACTCCTTGATGTGCATCCCCAGGATCAACTGGTCGACACGGATACGCTTGAGCATGTACTGAAATTCATCCCTGCGGCATGCAGGATACGGTTCATTCTAACGAGGCACCTTGCCAGAACCTGGCAGAGCGGACGGACTCAAGGCAAGGGCACCCCCGCCTGACGCAGGTAGGTCAAGACCTCCGGACTGATCGGCCCCAGCGCGCGTGCCTGCTCGGCCTGCTGCGCGGCGGCCTCCGTCTTGCCCAGCGCCGCCAGCGATACGGCGGCCCCGAGCATCCAGCGCGCTTCGCCAGGGCGCAATTGCAGTGCCGCCAGGTAGGCCTGCACCGATTCCTCATGGCGTCCCAGCCGCTGGGCCGCGTTGCCGCGCACCGCCCACAGGTCGGCCTGCCCCGAAAGCAAGGGCTCGAGCCGGCTCAGCAGCGCCAGCACAGCGCCAGGGCGGCCCAGCGCCAGCTCCATGCGCACCTGCTCACGCACCAGCTGGGTCAGCGAGGCCACATCCACCGGCTGGATGCGCTCCAGCACGCCCACCGCCTCACGCACCAGATCCAGGGCCGCTTCACGCGAACCCGCATTCCACAGCGCCTGGGCCTGGGCCAGCGTTTCCCGGGCTGCCGTCTGTCCGCGCTGGGGCGGCGGATTCACAGCCGGGGAACTGGCCCCCGCGGCCTGCGCGGCGGGAGGACTGACCGGCTGGTCGGGGGCAGGCGCAAGGATGTTCGCAGGCGCTGCTGCCGGGCGTTTCCTGTCCTTCTTTTCCGGCCGCTCGGGTGCCAGGGCCACAGCGGCCTCGGGGCTGGCCGCCTCGGAGCGTCGTTTCTTCTTTTGAACAACCAACGACTCGGCGGCAGTCGGTGGTTCGGACTCGGCGCGCGCAGGTGCTTCGGCCATCACCGCTGATGTGTCTGACGGTGCACTGGCAACGGACTCTGGCGCCGAGGCAGCCGGCACGGGCGCGGCTGCCGTGGACTCGATGACGGCCACCGGCGGTGCCGGCGGCGGGGAAAACATGCCCAGGCCCAGGTACCAGGCCGCCGCGATGCCAGCGGCCAGCAGCAAGAGGATCAGCAACAGCCAGCGTCCGAACTGCACGACCGGGCGCTGCGCCGACGAGGGAACGCTCGCCGTCCCGTGCATCCCGGACAGGCTGGCCTGGCGTGGCTGCCCCGAGCCGGCACCATCTGCCCGACGTGCATCCAGATCCCGCAGCATCTTGTTGATGACACTCACGACATTTCCCCTGCTTGCGGTTTGCGCTGGACGGCACGTCGCCCCAGCAGACGGCGCCACCAGCGGGGCCGCGGCATCTGCACCCCCGGTGTGTCGGCGGCGGCCAATTCGACATGGTGCACCTGGACCCGATGCGTGTTCTCGCCAAAGGCGAGCAAGAGGCACTTGTGGGCCAGCACGTTCACCAGCCGTGGCACGCCACGGCTGTGCTGCGCCAGCAAGGCCGCCGCCGCCGGCTCGAAGACCCGGATGTCGGTCAGCGCGTCCTCGGCGGCCACTGCCAGCCGGTGGGCCAGGTAGGCCCCCACCCGCTCGGGCTGCATGCCGCCCAGGTATTCGCTGAAAGTGATGCGCTGCAGCAACTGGCGTATCTGCGGACGTGCCAGCACCTCGTCGAGTTCCGGCTGGCCGAACAGCACGATCTGCAGCAGCTTGCGTTTCTCGGTTTCCAGATTGGACAGGAGCCGCAGGCTCTCCAGGGTGGCCATGCGTGTGGCCTGCGCCTCGTCGATGCAGACCAGCACCGGACGCCCCGACTCGGCATGCCTGAGCAGGCCTTCCTGCAGGCTGGACAGCACCTGGTGCCGGCTCAATGGCGGCACCAGTTCGATGGCGAGCTCCCGCGCCAGGGCCATGAGCAGGTCGTCCGGCCCCATGTCCGGGTTGGGGATGTAGGCCATGACGAACTCGTCCTGCAGGCTGCGCAGCAGCTGGCGGCACAGCAGGGTCTTGCCGCAGCCGACCTCGCCCACGATCTTGAGAAAACCCTCGCCGCTGCGCAGGGCGATCAGCAGCGTGTTGAGCGCCGCCTGCGCTCCTTCATGCGGATAGAAGAAGGCCGGGTCCGGCGTGATGGAGAACGGCAGCTCACGCAGCGAAAAATGCCGCAGGTACATCGCTTACCGGACCGCGGGTTTCGCGGGCGCTTCCTGCACCGAGCCGTCGAGTTTGATCACACGGCGGCGGCTGGCGTCGATGTCCTCCAGCGCGGCGCGCGAACGCTCGGTCAGGGCCTCCCAGTCCTGCGACGTCCGGATGATGGTGGGCTTGATCAGCACCACGACTTCCTTCTTGCTGGCGGCATTGGCGCGATTGCCCATGAGGAAGCCAAAGGGGTTGCCCTGGCCCGTGGAACCCGGCACGCCCGAAGCATTGCGGGTCGAGGACAGCTGCATCAGGCCACCGATGGCCGCAATGTTGCCGTCCTGGAGGCGGACCATGGTATCGGTCTCGTTGACGCTGCTGGACGCCAGCGGCAAGCGGTAGAGGCCGACACTGCCCAGGTCCACGTCCTTGGTCTTCTCGGTCACGGTCGTCACCGAGGGATGGATGTGCAGCATGATGCTGTTGCCGTCATCGATCTGCGGTGTCACGTCCAGCGCGATACCGGAAAAGAAAGGCGTCAGCGTCAGGGTAGGCAGCGTGGTGCTGCCGGCCACCCCGACCACACCGCTGCTGGTCGTGGTGCCGCCGGTGACGTTGGTCACGAAATAATCGTCCGCACCGACCTTGAGCACGGCCTTCTGGTTGTTCAGCGTGGCCAGACGCGGGCTGGAGAGGGTCTGCACATCACCCTGGGTTTCCAGGAAACCCAGCACGGCACCAAACTGGCTGGTCGCCAGCGCCAGGCCGAACAGGCCGCCGCCCGCCGCCACCGAAGGCACGGCAACCGGCGTCACGCCGGCGGCGACTGCACCGGACTGCAGGAGCGGATTGGTCGTGGTGACGCCACTGCCCAGCACACCGATGGCGGCCCGACCGCTGGAAGGGTTGCCGAAGGCACCCCAGTTGATACCGCTTTGCTGGCCCTCGCGCAGTTCGACTTCAACGATCTTGGCTTCCAGCATGACCTGGCGCTCCACCGCCACCTGGGTTGCCTTGAGGAAGCGCTCCACCTGGCGCAGTTCCTCAGGCATGGCGCGCACGGCCATGATGCCGGCCTGCGGGCTGATCACCACATTGCGGCCCTCACCCTTGCCCACGAGTCCGCGCACCGCATCCGACAGCTCGGTCCAGAAGTCCGAGCTCGAGTTCGTCGAAACCCGGCTGCTGTCACCCTGGCGCTGGCCAGTCTGCGTCGTCCCGCTCGCTGCGCCCTGGGCCGTGGAGGCCGTGTTCGCAACGCCGCCGGTCGCAGAGTTGACCGGGGCCGAACCGGACGAGACCCTCACCTCACTGCGTCCGACGCGCTGGGCATGCGGGTAATTGAGCGTAAAGATGCGCGTCTGCAGCGTGGGGGCATAGATGGTGATGCGGCGTCCCTCCATGCGGAAGTCGTAGCCATAGACATCACGGATCGATTCCAGGGCCTCCTTCACCGTCACCCCGCGCAGGGTCACGGAAATGCTGCCCGTCACTTCGGGGTGCATCAGCATGCTGTAACGCGTGTCGGCCACCAGGGCCAGGAACACCTCGCGCGCATTGGCATTGTTGACCAGCAGGTCCAGGCGCGGCTCGGGCGGCACCGGCACCGCCGGCGGGGCCGGCTCGGCCAATGCATCGCTGACGCCGGCCGGCACCGCACCACTGGCCGCCCCCGCCGGGGTCGGCGCCAGCTCGGTGCGGATCGCTTCGGCCACGTCAGGCGTGCGGCGCGGGCGCTCGGCACAACCGGCAGCCAGCAGGCCCAGGCACAGCACAAAGCCGGTGATCAGCCCGGGCCTCGCAGGCTGGCGGTGGAGTCGGGGGCTCGTCGTTGCAGTCATGTTGATGCCATTTTCATGCATAAAGGTGGAACTCAGGGTTGTGTGGGCGGCACACTGCGGCGCACAACACCGGCAAAAAAGGGAACCTTGCGCAGCTCGCGCCCTTCACGCAACCAGACCTCGGTCTCGTTGATGCGCTCGATGCGGGCGCGGCCCAGCATCTGGCCTTCGGCGTAGAGCCGGGTGCCGACCGCCACATGGCGCCGGCCATCCACCACGATCACGGTCCAGCCGCCCGGGCTGGAACGGGCTGGTGCCGCTCCGCCGCCCATGCCGCTGCCCGGCGGCAGGGTGGGATCACGCAGGGACTGGGCGCCCAGGGGCAACACGGCAAGGGTGAGGCACAGCAGGCCCAAAAGGCGCAAGCGGCTCATGGCGCGGCTCCCAGCAACCAGACCTGCAGCGTCAGCTCGGCCGGCTGGCGCTCGCTGTTCATCCGCATCGTGCCCCAGCGCAAGGCCGGCAGCGCACGTTCGAGTGTCTGCACATAACGCGTGAGTTCGTGATAGGGCCCGGCCACGGTCAGCTCCAGGCCCTGGCGTGTCACGCCCGCCGTCGCGCCCTGCGCCGCACGGGTGTCAGGCGCCAGCGTGGCGGTGCGTACCAGCACCAGCCCCTCGTGCCGGCGCAGGAAATGCACCAGCACCTTGGTCAGGGGTGTCTCGTCCGCTTTCACCAGCGGCATCTGTGCGATTTCCTGGTTGACCGTTGCCAGGCGCTCGCTCACCTGCTGCAGCTCCTCGCGCACCTGCTGCCCGGGGCCGGTCTCGCCGCTGCTGTTTTTCAGCTCATCACGCAGGCGCTGCAACTCGGCATCCTGCGCGGCAAAGCGCTGGGTGATCTGCTGGTGCAGCGCCTGGGCCGGCGCCAGCCAGAGCACATTGGCCAGCAGCATGGCCAGGACGATCAGGGTGAGGAAAAGAAACACGCGCTCGCGCAGGCTCAGTGCGTCAATGCGGGCCGCCAGCAGGGTCCACCAGCGCTTCATGGCCGTGCTCCAGCGGCGACAGGGGCAACCGCCGTCACCAGGGTATAGGACCACAGGGGGCCGGCACCCGCCTGGGCCGCGACCACGGCCGGGGTGCCGCTGCGGGCATCGTTGACCACGCGCTCGACCTTGACGACGGACAACTGCTGCCCCTCCAGCAAGGGACTGTCCGCCAGTCGCGCCACCCAGCCATTGAGTGCGGCTGGTTCCTGGGTGTAACCGCTGAGCTCCAGCCGCAGGTCGTCGGCCCGGATTTCTGTCACCCAGGCCTGCGGCGGAATGCTGCGTGCCACCAGTTGCAGGCGGGCCGCATGACCGTAGCCCTCGCGCAGCAGGCCACGCTTGAGTTCGAGCAGCAGCAGCTCACGCTGCTGCAGTTCGGCCTGCCGGGCCTGCAAATCCCGGACCTGGGCCGCATCGGCCGGCGCGGCGTTGACGCGGTTGGCCTGGATGGCGGCCTGCAGCCGTGTGATTTCGCGCTGGTTGTTGTTCACCGACAGCTGGTAACCCGCACTCAGGGATTGCAGGGTCCAGGACCAGTAGCCCGACAGCAGCCCCCCCAGCAGCACGAACACACCCAGCGAACGCGCCATGGTGGACGCCGAGAAATAGCGCTTCTGCGTCAGGAAGATCGGATTGCAGAGATTGATTTGCTGGGCCATGGCTTCGTTTTTCCTGCAGCTCAGAGCTTGCGGACCTCGTGACGCAACAGCACCCCCAGCAGCGGCCAGCACAGCTGGCGGTCCGCCTCGTTACCCCCTTCGAAACCGGGGAACAGGCCCGACACGTCCAGCGGCACCACCACCTGCCCCAGCTCCTGCGCCAGCAGGCCGGCCAGCTCGGCCGTACGTGCACCGGCCTGCACGCTGATGCGGTCCAGCACCAGCATGGGCCAGGTCCGATCCCACAGGTCCAGCGAACGCTGGATCTCCACGACCAGGCGCTGGGCACGATCACTCTCCTGGCCCGCAGGCGCCAGTGTCAGATCAGCCGCCCCTGTCGCATCCGACCTGGCAGCCGCCCCCCAGGGGGCCTGCAGAAAACCCGGCCCCAGATCGATACGACGGGTGTAGAACAGCTCGTCATGGGCACAGATGGTCAGCAAGGCCTGGCTGTCATCGATCATCACGATGGCTGCATGCGCACGTTCGGAGGTGCCCAGGCGCCGGGCCAGGGCCGATTGCAGGTTGCGCTGCGCCAGGTCCTGGATATCGATGACGTCCACACTGCAACGCGCGGCCTGCGCCGTCTGCATCAGCTCGCGGATGACGGCATTCGCTGCCGCCACCACGAAGATGCTGCCGGTGGCGCGCACCCGCTCGTCCCCGACCTTGAGCACGTCGAGCGTGAGATCGTCCACGTGCTGGTTGACCAGTTCGCGGATCTGCCAGCGTGCCGCCGTGCGCAACTCCTCGGGAGGAACGGCCGGGGCGTCGATCTGCAGCATCTGGTATTGCGCCGGCCTCAGCATGGCCCGCACGGCCTTGCCGCGCAGTCCCAGCGCCGCCAGCTGGCGCGCCAGATCGGCCGGGCTGTCGCCACTGGCACGCAGGACGCCAAAACGCTGGACACGGAAGAGATCGGCCTTTTCCTCGCGCGCCTGCACGTAGGCCAGGGTCTGGCCATCCCAGGCCAGCACCAGCTGTTCGGTCTGCCGGGTACGCCGGCCGAAACGCGGCAGGGTCAGAGCCACCGGAGCAGCCCCCACGCACACATCATCACGGACAGGAAATCTTGATTCACCGGCATCATCTGGCAGGACCATCTCGTAGATACTTGCACAGCCGTCATTTTGCTCTGCTTTTCATAGCTGATCGCACAGACGGGACGACACGGAGATGCGTTTGCGTACTATTTGGCGAATTGTCTACCAAATTGCAGATCATAGGACCGCTGCATGCAGCACAAACCGCCGGACGTCAGCACTGTGCACCGCTCGTTCGCCCTCGCGCCCCTATCCCGAAGCGCAGAAAACGGCAGCCTCATGAAAAACGCGAGGACTCCTTTCGGAAACCCTCGCGCCCAGTCTTAGCCTGCTCGCCTCGAGGACAATCGCCTCGCAGACAGCCGCTGCTTGTTCACCGTCTCAGTTGATACCGATGGCAGTGAACGACGCCGTCGTGTTCGGGGTCACATTAGTATTGGTCAGAGTACAAGTCACAGTATTACCAGCCGTCACAGCGGCAGCGGTGATGTTGTAGCCAGGGATTTGACCACCCTGCATTGCACCCCACACCTGATTGCAATCAAGTATCTGAGCGCCGTTCGTAGCACGTGCGCTACGGGCCGCAAAGTTGACCGCCGAAGCAGAAGACAGACCGCCGGCCACACCTTCAGTCGCTGCCTGGGCGGCGTCAGCCTGCAGGTTGATGAAACGCGGAATCGCCACGGCAGCCAGGATGCCGAGAATCACGATCACCATCACCAGTTCAATCAGGGTAAAACCACGTTGCTGTTTCATCTCAGGCTCCAATCAGTAAGTATTTGACAAGCATGCGGCACCCAGATGGTCCGCTATCAGTTTCATAGTATAGGCCGGAAGCGGGAAATCAGCACCTCGGGTCGGGCCGGTTCGTGTGGAAAAGATCACAACAAACGCCCCGTTTACAAGAGACTCAGCCGCCACCGCGCCCCATGGCCGCCTGGCCCAGGTTCCACAGGGGCAGGAAAACGCCCAGCGCCAGCATCAATACCAGCACACCAATGAAGACCAGCAGCACGGGTTCGATGGCCGTGGACAGGCCCTTGATGGCGTAGTCAGTATCGCGTTCGTACATCTCGGCGATCTCGAACAGGAGGGCGTCGAGTTCGCCCGTTTCCTCGCCCACGCTCATCATCTGCAGCACCACCGGGGTGAACACGCCGGTGGCCGCAGCACAGCGCGAGATGCTCTCGCCGCGCTCGATGCCGTCGCGCATCTGTTCGATGCGTGCGCCGATGTAGGCGTTGTCCACTGTCTGCGCCACCACCGTCAGCGCCTGCACCAGCGGCACCCCGCTCTGGCTGGACAGGGCGAAACTGCGCGCAAACCGCGCCAGGGTGGACTTGAGGATGATGGAGCCGACGATGGGCAGGTTGAGCTTGCGCCGGTCCCAGTTGTAACGCCCCTGCGGGGTGTTGAGGTAGGCGCGCACCAGGACCACGGCCGCGGCGATCAGGGCCGCCACCACCGGCCACCAGGTGATCGTCCAGTTGGAAAAGCCCAGCAGGCCGCGCGTGATCAGCGGCAGCTGGGTGTTGAAACCGGCAAAGACCTTGGCAAAAACCGGCAGCACGAAGAGGTTGATGATGACCATCGCGATCAGCATGGCGATGATGACGAAGGTCGGGTAGCGCAGGGCCTGCTTGATGCGGGCTCGCACGTCACGCTCGAACTCCAGATGTTCGGCCAGCCGCAGAAAGACCTCGGTCAGCCTGCCGGTCATCTCGCCGACCCGCACCATGGCCACGTAGAAAGGGCCAAAGACCTTGGGGTGGCGGGCCAGCGAGGTAGCCATGTCGCGCCCCTGGTCCAGGCTTGCACGCACGTCCTTGAGCACCTCGACCATGGCCGGCTTCTCCGCCGAGGACTCCAGGCCGGCAAAGGCGCGCAGGATGGGTATGCCCGCCTTGTTCAGGGTGTACATCTGGCGCGAGAAGATCAGCACGTCCTCGATGGCGATGGCGCGCCGCTTGAGGTGCTCCCACCAGTTTTCGGACGCCTTCGGCGCGGTCGCCACCTGGATCTGCACCGGGGCCAGGCCCAGACTGAGCAACTGGTCGGCCACGGCGTCCTCGGACACTGCCTCCAGTTCACCCTGCAGCAGTTCACCTTGGGTGTTGCGGCCCCGCCACGCGTAGATCGCCATGCTCTCGTCTAGTCTTCGAGGTCGTAGCCGACCCGCATGGCCTCAGCCAGCGAGGTACGACCCTGGCGCACGAGTTCGAGCGCATGGTGAGTCAGCGTCTGCCCGGCCATCCGGGCCCGGGCTGCCCGCAGGAAAGCCGCCGGATCGGAGCGGCTGGCCGACTGCGTCAGCTCGGCGTCCATCTCCAGCATCTCATAGACACCCTGGCGCCCGGCATAGCCCGTACCGTTGCAGGTCGAGCAGCCGCGACCACGCTTGGCGCGGATCGTCTGCCCCGGGGTCAGCAAACCGGACAGCCATGCCGATTCCTGTGCATCGGGCTCCCTCTCTTCGCTGCAGACTTCGCAATTCACGCGCACCAGGCGCTGGGCCACCACGGCCTGCAAGGAAGTGGCCACCATATAGGGCGGCACCCCCATGTCCAGCAGACGGAAGGGTGTGCTGGCCGCATCGCGCGTGTGCAGGGTGGAGAGAACCAAGTGGCCGGTAATGGCCGCACGCAGGCCGATCTCGGCCGTCTCGGTGTCGCGCATCTCACCGACGAGGATGACGTCCGGGTCCTGGCGCAGGGTCGCGCGCAGGACCTTGGAGAAGGAGAGTTCGATCTTGTCGTTGACCTGCACCTGGGTGATGCCCGGGAGGCGGTACTCGACCGGGTCCTCGACCGTGATCATCTTGAGTTCGGTGGAGTTGAGCTCGGCCAGGGCGGCGTAGAGGGTGGTGCTCTTGCCGGAACCGGTGGGGCCGGTGACCAGGACCAGCCCCGAGGTGCGTCCCAGCAGTTGGCGAAAACGCTGAAGCATGGCCGGTGGCATGCCAATGTTGTCCAGCCGGCGCACACCACCATCCAGGCTCAACAATCGCATGACCACCGACTCGCCGTAGGTACTGGGCATGGTGGACAGGCGCACGTCGATGGTCTGCTCCTTCAGGCGCACGCTGAAGCGGCCGTCCTGCGGCAGGCGCTTTTCGGAGATGTCCAGACCGGCCATGAGCTTGATGCGCTGGGCCAGCGCTGCCCCGATGCGCTTCTCCGCCTGCGTCTGGGTCTGCAGCACGCCATCGACGCGTACGCGGATCTGCAGGCCGGATTCCATCGGCTCGATATGGATGTCCGAAGCACCCACCTGCGTCGCATCCTCGAACAGGGACTGCAGCAGACGCACCACCGGCGCGCCTTCGGCACCGGCCGAGGCCGTCAGCTCGCCGAAATCGACGGCATCACCCAGGTCCTTCTCGAGCGCACGCGCCAGGCCACTGATCTCCTCGGTGCGGCGGTACAGGCGGTCACAGGCCAGGGCCAACTGACTTTCGGGTACGGCCGCGATGCTGATGTTGCGCTTGAGCAGGCGCGTGATTTCGTCGTAGGCGAACAGGTCCAGCGGATCGGCCATGGCCACCAGCAGGCTGTCACCTTTGTCTTCCAGTGCGAGGACACGAAAGCGCCGGGCTGCCGACTCCGGCAGCAGCTTGACCACCTCACCGCGGAAAGGGAAGGTCTTGAGATTGATGAATGGGACACGCAGCTGCCGGGCCAGTGCATCGGCCAGCAACTCTTCGGTGATGACGCCGGTTTCGATCAGCAGGCGGCCGACCTTCTTGCCGGTCTGCTGCTGCAATTCCAGGGTCTGCTGCAACTGGTCCTGGGAGATCAGGCGCTGCTGCACCAGCACATCCCCCAGGCGCAGCTTCTCCGGACGCCCGGTCGTCGGGCGTGCGCCAGCCGGCTTGGCGGTTGCTGCGGCAGCCGTGTTCATGCGTCAATCCTTGCGTGGCACCATAACTATGAAAATAGTAGCATGTGCGACCCGATTTGAGTCGCCCGCCAGCGCAGAGATGCGGGAAATCAGTGCAAATGTCGCGGTTTGCGACCACCCCCGTGGCCCCCGCCGCCATGCCCACCACCGGAACCGCGGGGTGGCTTGCCCAGTTCCAGCGAGTTGACCAGCGAGTCGAAACGCTGGCTGAACAGGCGATCGATCTCACCCACCACACCAGCCAGTTCGGAGGCATCGAAGTGTCGCTCCATCAGGCTGATCATGTCCTGCACCAGCAGGTCGCGCTGCACCTGCATGATGGCCGCCGGATTGGGACCGACAAAAAGCATCATGAAATCGTCGCGTGACTGCGCATCGGGCTCGGCCTCGTCCTCGTCAAACTCGGTGTCGTAGAAAGTGACCTCGATGGCGGCACCGGCCTGGGACAGCTCATTGAGATTCATGCACATCTCGTCGAGCGACTGGCGGAAGTCCTCGCCCCCGATCACCGTCCAGCACAGCTGCAGCAGCTGCTCCTGCGCGTCGAAGCGTATACCGGGCTCATCCTCGTAGTGGCTGTGGGAGCCATCGGCCAATGAACGGGCTCCGGCGTATTTCCACAAGGGCTTGAGCGCTTCCTGCAGCTGGTCGAAACCGACCTCCGGACGCAGGAGCACCTGGCCATGCACATGGATTTCAAAAGGGGTGTTGTAGCTTGCCATGTTGTTCTCTCAGTGCTGCGTTACCGTGTCGCCCCACAAGCGCCGGGATCGAACCCGCGCGCGCAGCGCGCTTCGTCATGATCGCCCTTGGGCGTGCCGGTTCGCGAATACCAACCAAACAATATCCTGAAATCTGGTGCCTCGAGCCGGGATCGAACCGGCACGCCCCATTTCTGGAAGCGGCGGATTTTAAGTCCGCTGTGTCTACCAATTTCACCATCGAGGCGATGCCGCTCTTGCATTGTCCTGCAAAAGACGTGAGCGACCCAGCCGGACGCAACAGCTGCGCATACGGCCAGTCCACAGGACACGTGAAATGGAGCGGGAGAAGAGTCTCGAACTCTCGACCTCAACCTTGGCAAGGTTGCGCTCTACCAACTGAGCTACTCCCGCATGGAGTCTGGAGGCGCGGGCCGGAGTCGAACCGACCTACACGGATTTGCAATCCGGTGCATAACCGCTTTGCTACCGCGCCAGAAATCTGCACGACCGATCAGTGAACCGGCCATTCCTTCAATAAAAAAGGGAAGCTTTTGCTTCCCTTTTCGGAATCTGGAGCGGGAAAAGAGTCTCGAACTCTCGACCTCAACCTTGGCAAGGTTGCGCTCTACCAACTGAGCTATTCCCGCGTTTCAAGCCTCAGATTATAGCGGTATTTTTTTACTTTTGCAAAACACCGCGAAAATTTTCACTCAATGCTTGATGGCGTCCTGGACCGGTGCCGCAGCCGGTGCCACCGGCGCGGCGACGGCCGGCTCCTCGTCCGGCAAGGGCGTCGGTTTGCGCTCCAGGGCGATGTCCAGCACCTTGTCGATCCAGCGGACCGGCACGATGTCCAGACCGCTCTTGACGTTGTCCGGGATCTCCTGCAGATCCTTCACGTTCTCCTCCGGGATCAGCACCGTCTTGATGCCACCGCGCAGGGCCGCCAGCAGCTTTTCCTTCAAGCCACCAATGGCCGTGACCTCGCCGCGCAAGGTGATCTCGCCGGTCATGGCCACATCACCACGCACGGGAATCCCCGTGAGAGCCGACACCATGGAGGTCGTCATGGCCGCACCGGCGCTCGGGCCGTCCTTGGGCGTGGCGCCGTCGGGCACGTGGATGTGCATGTCGCGCTTCTCGAAGTACGCGTCCGGGATGCCAAGCTGGCGGGAGCGGCTGCGCACCACGGTGCGGGCGGCCTCGACCGACTCCTTCATCACGTCGCCCAGCGATCCGGTGCGGGTGATCACGCCCTTGCCCGGCATCAGCGCCGTCTCGATGGTGAGCAGATCGCCACCGACCTCGGTCCAGGCTAGGCCCACGACCTGCCCCACCTGGTTCTGCTCTTCGGCACGGCCATAGCTGTACTTGCGCACGCCCAGATAGTCGTTGAGGTTCTCGGCCGAAACCTTGACCAGAGGCTGCAATTTCTTGAGCTGCAGGCCCTTCACCACCTTGCGGCAGATCTTGGAGATCTCGCGCTCCAGTGAGCGCACGCCGGCCTCCCGCGTGTAATAACGCACGATGTCGCGCAGGGCGTCCTCGGCGATCAGCAGCTCTTCTTCCTTGACGCCATTGTTCTTCAGCTGCTTGGGCAGCAGGTAACGCTGGGCGATGTTGACCTTCTCGTCCTCGGTGTAACCCGACAGGCGGATCACTTCCATTCGGTCCAGCAGAGCCGGCGGGATGTTCATGGAATTGGAGGTGGCCACGAACATGACATCGCTCAGGTCGAAGTCGACCTCCACGTAGTGGTCGCCGAATTTGTTGTTCTGCTCGGGGTCCAGCACCTCCAGCAAGGCGCTCGACGGATCACCGCGGAAGTCCGTACCCAGCTTGTCGATCTCGTCCAGCAGGAACAGCGGATTGCGCGTGCCGGCCTTGGTCAGGCTCTGCAGCACCTTGCCCGGCATGGCACCGATGTAGGTACGGCGGTGGCCACGGATCTCGGCTTCGTCGCGCATGCCACCCAGGGCCATGCGCACGTACTTGCGACCGGTGGCCTTGGCCACCGACTGCCCCAGCGAGGTCTTGCCCACGCCCGGGGGCCCCACCAGGCACAGGATGGGCGCCTTGACCTTGTCCACACGCTGCTGCACAGCGAGGTATTCCAGGATGCGGTCCTTGACCTTTTCCAGGCCGAAATGGTCCTCGTTCAGCACGTCCTCGGCATTGGCCAGGTCGTGCTTGATCTTGGTCTTCTTGCTCCAGGGCAGGCCGACCAGGGTGTCGATGTAGTTGCGCACCACGGTAGCCTCGGCCGACATGGGCGACATGAGCTTGAGTTTCTTGAGCTCGTTCTCGGCCTTTTTCCGGGCCTCAGCGGGCATCTTGGCGGCCTTGATCTTCTTCTCGATCTCTTCGATGTCGGCGCCGTCCTCGCCCTCGCCCAGTTCCTTCTGGATGGCCTTGACCTGTTCGTTGAGATAGAAGTCGCGCTGGTTCTTCTCCATCTGACGCTTGACGCGGCCACGGATGCGCTTGTCGACGTTGAGGATGTCGACCTCACGCTCGATCTGCTCGAACAGGTTCTCCAGGCGGGCCTTGATGTCGGACAGGCCCAGCACCGCCTGCTTGTTCTCCAGCTTGAGCGGAAGATGGGCGGCAATGGTGTCGGCCAGCCGGCCCGGATCGTCGATGCTGGAGATCGAGGTCAGGATCTCGGGCGGGATCTTCTTGTTGAGCTTGACGTACTGGTCGAACTGCTGCATCACGGCGCGACGCAGGGCTTCGATCTCGCTGGTCTGCTTGTGCTCGCCGGCACCCGCTTCTTCCGGCGCCTGGACTGGCATCACGGTGGCCGTGAAGTGCGTCTCGCCTTCGATGATCTTGTCGACCAGGGCACGCTGCTGGCCCTCGACCAGCACCTTGACGGTACCGTCGGGCAGCTTGAGCATCTGCAGGATGGTGGACACGCAGCCGACCTCGAACATGTCGGAGACCTGCGGCTCATCCTTGGCCGCCGCTTTCTGTGCGACCAGCATGATGCGGCGCTCGGCCTCCATGGCCGATTCGAGCGCCTTGATGCTCTTGGGGCGACCCACGAAGAGCGGGATCACCATGTGCGGGAAGATCACGACATCGCGCAGCGGCAGCAGCGGCAACTCGATGGGGGTGGCAGGCAGAGGGGTATGACCGGACATGGGTGAACCTTTAATTGACCTGTTGAATATGGATGGCGAATGGAAATTTTCAACCCGGCTTCGATTATGAGACGGGCTGTTAGGTCAAATCCATGAAGGTGGGGCAGGAAAACCCGCTGGTTCAGGCCTTTTTGGCGGCCTCGCGATACACCAGCAGGGGGGGCTTGTTTTCTTCGATGGTGGACTCATCCACCACCACCCGCTCCACATTGTTCATGCTGGGCAGCTCGAACATGGTGTCGATCAGGGACTGCTCCAGAATGGAACGCAAGCCACGGGCACCGGTCTTGCGGACCAGGGCCTTGCGTGCAATGGCCTTGAGGGCGGCAGGGCGAATCTCCAGATCCGCGCCTTCCATGGCGAAGAGCTTGGCGTACTGTTTGACCAGGGCGTTCTTCGGCTCGGTCAGGATCTGCACCATCGCGTCTTCAGAGAGCTCGGCCAGGGTCGCGACCACCGGCATGCGGCCCACCAGTTCCGGAATCAGGCCGAACTTGATCAGATCCTCGGGTTCGACATCCTTGA
This sequence comes from Rhodoferax sp. BAB1, assembly GCF_013334205.1. Classification (NCBI taxonomy): domain Bacteria; kingdom Pseudomonadati; phylum Pseudomonadota; class Betaproteobacteria; order Burkholderiales; family Comamonadaceae; genus Rhodoferax; species Rhodoferax sp. BAB1. The sequence goes on from NZ_CP054424.1 coordinate 2,002,254, forward strand.
ACACCTCGGTCAGGCTGCGCTGCTGCTTGCTCTTGACGGCGGCGCCAAAGCCGATGCCCGAGGATTCGGTGCGGTTCTCGATCACCTTCTCCAGGCCGGCGAACGCACCGCCACAGATGAAAAGGATGTTGGTGGTGTCGATCTGGATGAAGTCCTGGTTCGGGTGCTTGCGTCCGCCCTGCGGCGGCACGCTGGCCATGGTGCCTTCGATCAGCTTGAGCAGGGCCTGCTGCACACCTTCGCCCGACACATCACGCGTGATGGAGGGGTTGTCCGACTTGCGCGAGATCTTGTCGATTTCGTCGATGTAGACGATGCCGCGCTGGGCACGATCGACCTCGTAATTGCAGCTCTGCAAGAGCTTGGCGATGATGTTCTCGACGTCCTCGCCCACGTAACCGGCCTCGGTCAGCGTGGTGGCATCGGCCATCACGAAGGGCACGTTGAGCTGGCGCGCCAGGGTCTGGGCCAGCAGGGTCTTGCCCGAGCCCGTGGGGCCGATCAGCAGGATATTGCTCTTGGCCAGTTCGACATCGTCCTTGCGCGCAGATTCCTTGTGCTGGAGACGTTTGTAGTGGTTGTAGACCGCTACCGCCAGCGTGCGCTTGGCGGCTTCCTGGCCGATCACGTAGTTGTCCAGGTTGAGCTTGATCTCGGCGGGTGCGGGCAGGTTACCGCGCCCTTCGGTCGTCTCGGTGCTGGCTGGCAGTTCGTCGCGAATGATCTCGTTGCACAGTTCGATGCATTCGTCACAGACGAAGACCGAGGGGCCGGCAATCAGCTTCTTGACCTCGTGCTGGCTCTTGCCGCAGAAAGAGCAGTACAGGGTTTTTTCGCTGGTCGTGCCTTTTTTGTCGGCCATGGGAGGAACGCCTTTTCGGGATTTACCGAATCTATGATAACCAAGCGGCGCCGGCCCCGACCATGGGACTGGCGCCAGAAAACAACAGGGCCCTGCCCTCTCAGGGCCGCTTGGCGATGACCTGGTCGACCAGGCCGTAGTCCTTGGCCTCGTCCGCCGAGAGGTAATAGTCCCGCTCGGTGTCGCGCTCAATCTTGTCCAACGGCTGGCCGGTACGCTCGGCCAGAATCTTGTTGAGCTGCTCGCGGGTCTTGAGGATCTCGCGGGCATGGATCTCGATCTCGGTGGCCTGGCCCTGGGTCCCGCCCAGGGGCTGGTGGATCATGACCTTGGAATTGGGCAGCGAGAAACGCTTGCCCTTGGCGCCCGCGGCCAGCAGGAAAGCGCCCATGCTGGCGGCCATGCCCACGCAGAGCGTGGACACATCGGGCTTGATGAAATTCATGGTGTCGAAGATCGCCATGCCGGCACTCACCGAGCCGCCGGGCGAGTTGATGTAGAAGGAGATGTCCTTGTCCGGGTTCTCGCTTTCCAGGAACAGCAGCTGGGCCACCACCAGGTTGGCGGTCTGGTCGTTAACCGGACCGACCAGGAAGACCACTCGCTCTTTCAGCAGGCGCGAGTAGATGTCGTAGGAACGCTCACCGCGACCGGACTGTTCGATCACCATCGGGATCATGCCGAGGGCCTGGGTGTCCAGGGCGCCGTTGTAGGCAGGGTTGCGCAAGTTCATGTTCTCTCCAAATATGGGTCTACTTTACCGAAAATATCGGTCCCCAATGCAAATGGGGCCTGCCGCCCGGACCACAAGCCCGAACGCCTAGCCCCACTTGCCACGGTGCCTGAATCAGGCCTGGCCCATCAGTTCGTCGAAGGAAATAGCCTTCACGCTCACCTTGGCCTTGGACAGCACGAAGTCGGTGACGTTGTTCTCGATCACCACGGCTTCGACTTCGGCCATGCGGCGGTTGTCACCCAGGTACCAGCGCTTCACGTCTTCCGGCCGCTCGTAGCTGGCAGCCAGTTCGTCCACGTGGGCCTTGATCTGATCGGGCGTGGCGTGCAGGTTGTTGACGCGCACCAGCTCAGCCACCACCAGGCCCAGGCGCACACGGCGCTCGGCCTGCTGCTGGAACATCTCACCGGGAATCGGGGCCTTGTCGGCATCCTTGATGCCGCGCTGCTTGAGGTCGGCACGGGCGCCCTCGACCATGCGGTCGATCTCGGCCTGCACGATGGACTTGGGCAGATCGAGTTCGGCCTTGGCCACCAGGGCGTCCATGACGGCCTGCTTGTTGCGGGCGGCCAGGCGCGACTTGACCTCGCGCTCCAGGTTCTTCTTGATGTCGGCGTTCAGGGCCGCCACGGTGCCTTCGGCCACGCCCAGGGACTTGGCCAGCGCATCGTTGACTTCGGGCAGGTGGGCGGCTTCGATCTTCTTGATGGTCACCAGGAAGTCGGCAGTCTTGCCGGCCACATCCTGACCGTGGTAATCGGCCGGGAAGGCCAGCGGGAAGGTCTTGCTCTCGCCCGACTTCATGCCGCGCACGGCCTCCTCGAATTCCTTGAGCATCTGGCCTTCGCCGACCAGGAACTGGAAGTCGTCGGCCTTGCCGCCGGCAAAGGGTTCACCGTCGATCTTGCCTTCGAAGTCCACCGTCACGCGGTCACCATCCTGGGCGGATGCATCGGCAGCACGCTGGGCGAAGGTGCGACGCTGCTTGCGCAGGATATCCAGGGTCTTCTGGATGGCGCCCTCGCTGACCTCGGAGCTCAGCTTCTCGATCTCGGCCCCGGCCAGGTCACCCATCTTGACTTCCGGGTAGACCTCGAACACGGCATCGAAGCTCACCTCGCCGGCCGGTGCGCCTTCCTTCTCGGTGATGCTGGGCTGGCCAGCCACGCGCAGCTTGGCTTCATTGGCGGCCAGGGCAAAGGCTTCGCCGACCTTGTCGTTCAGCACTTCGTAGTGCACGGAATAGCCGTAGCGCTGGGTCACCACGTTCATCGGCACCTTGCCGGGGCGGAAACCGTCCATCTTGACGGTACGGGCCAGCTTCTTGAGGCGCGTCTCGACTTCGGACTGGATGACTGCCAGCGGCAGGCTCAGGGTGATCTTGCGCTCGAGCTTTTCGAGGGTTTCAACGGTAACGGCCATGATGACTCACTCCAATCAATTCAAAAACGGGGTCGGCCCACAGGCTGGGCTGCGGCCGGACTGGTGCGCGGGGGGGGACTCGAACCCCCACACCATTGCTGGCGTCAGGACCTAAACCTGGTGCGTCTACCAATTTCGCCACCCGCGCGGGTCCAAACAAAAGGGGAGGTCCGACAGACCTCCCCATGAAATCGGTCAACCGGGCATTTTAACCCGGCCAGGAGACCGCCGTTTCATCTCATACCAGGCAACACCGGTGCCTCGCGTTTCACACGGAACCACGCGGGTCTCGCACTGCGTGCGACCCGCTTTGCGGCCTCAAGGTAACGCCGGTGTTTCGCGCTTCACGCGAAACCATGCGGGTCCGGCGCTTTGCGCCAGCCCCGCGGGCGGACTCATGGAGATGCCGGTGTTCCGCGTTTCACGCGGAACCATGCGGCATACATCGCCGGCAGGGCCAGCAAGGTCAGCACGGTGGCGACGATCAGGCCGCCCATGATGGCCACGGCCATGGGGCCCCAGAACACGGAGCGTGACAACGGGATCATGGCCAGCACGGCGGCGGCGGCGGTCAGCACGATGGGGCGCAGCCGGCGTACCGCGGACTCCACGATGGCGTCCCAGGCCGGCACGCCGGCGGCGCGGTCCTGCTCGATCTGGTCGATCAGGATCACCGAGTTGCGCTGGATCATGCCCATCAGGGCGATCACCCCCAGCAGGGCCACGAAGCCGAAGGGACGGTTGAGCAACAGCAAGGCCCCGGCCACGCCGGCCAGGCCCAGCGGACCTGTCAGGAACACCAGCATGGCACGGCTGAAACTCTGCAACTGCAGCATCAGCAGCGTGAAGGTGAGAAAAAGCATCAGGGGAACGCCAGCGGCGATCGAGCCCTGCCCCTTGCTGCTCTCCTCCACCGCGCCAGCCACTTCGATGCGGTAGCCGTTGAGGCCGGTCGCATGCCACTTGGACTCCAGGGCCCGCAGCGAAGGCAGCAACTCGGCCGTCACGGTGGCGCCCTGCATGCCCTCCACGGCGTCGGACTGCACGGTGATGCCGAACTCGCGGTTCTCGCGCCACATCACCCCGGGTTCCCAGGTGAAAACCGGTTTGGCGATCTGCGTCATCGGTATGGAGCGGCCGCTGGCGGTCGGCAGGTAGGCATTGGCCAGGTCGGTCAGGGCATTGCGTTCGTCATGGGGCTGGCGCAGCACGATGTCGATCAGCTTGTCGCCCTCGCGGTACTGCCCCACGTTCTGGCCGGCCAGCATGGTGCGTGAAGCCTGGGCGATGGACTGGCTGCTCACGCCCAGCGCGCGCGCCTTGGCCTGGTCGATCTCCAGGCGCAGCACCTTGACCGACTCATTCCAGTTGTCATTGACACCGCGCGTGTTGGCGCTCTCGCGCATCAGGGCCTTGACCTCGTCGGCACGCTCGCGCAGCAGGCCGGGGTCGGCGCCGACCACGCGGAACTGCACCGGATAGGGCACCGGCGGCCCGTTGGGCAGCAGCTTGACACGGCCACGCGCCTCCGGGAACTCCTGGGCCAGCAGGGTCGGCAGCTGGACCCGCAGCGTTTCACGCGTCTTGAGGTCTTTGGGCAGCACGATCAGCTGCGAGACGTTGGTCTGCGGGAAAACCTGGTCCAGCGGCAGGTAAAAACGCGGCACGCCCGAACCGACCCAGGTGCTCACCGCAGTCACGCCGGCCTGTCCCAGCAGGCGCTTTTCCACGCGCTGCGTCACCTCCTCGTTGGCGGCAAAGGACGTGCCTTCCGGGAACCAGAGATCGACCAGGATCTCGGGCCGGCTCGAATCGGGAAAGAACTGCTGCTGCACCTTGCCCATGCCGACGATGCCGAGCGCAAAGGTCAGCACCGTGGCACCGATCGTGAGCCAGCGGTGCTCGACGCACCAGTCCACGGTCTTGCGGAAGCGGCTGTAGAAGGGGCTGTCGAACAGTTCGTGCGGCTGGTCGGCTGCAGCATGCGGTTTGGCCTTGAGCAGCAGCGTGCCGAGGTAGGGCACGAAATAGACCGAGACGATCCAGCTCAGCACCAGGGCCAGCGCGGTCACGCCGAAGATGGCAAAGGTGTACTCGCCCACGGCCGACTTGGCCATGCCGATGGGCAGAAAACCGGCTGCGGTGATCAGCGTGCCGGTCAGCATGGGCATGGCCGTGATCTCGTAGGCGAAGGTGGCCGCGCGCACCTTGTCGTAGCCCTCCTCCATCTTGCGCACCATCATCTCCACGGCGATGATGGCGTCGTCCACCAGCAGGCCCAGGGCGATGATCAGTGAACCCAGCGAGATCTTGTGCAGGCCGATACCCCAGTACTGCATGCCCAGGAAGGTCAGCGCCAGCACCAGGGGAATGGTGATGCCCACCACCAGGCCGGGCCGCATGTCCACGTAATAACGCTTCCAGATCGGCAGATGGGCGGCCCCCTGGTGCTTGTGCAGCCCCAGGCTGATGAAGCTGACCGCCAGCACGATGAGCACCGCCTCGATCAGCACGCCGACAAACTCATTGACCGAGGTGGAGACCGCACGCGGCTGGTCCTGCAACTGCACCAGTTCGATGCCGGCCGGCAGGGTCTTCCTGAGACGGTCGGTCACCTGCTGCAGCGATTTGCCCAGCGCGATGATGTCGCCGCCCTTGGCCATGGAGATGCCCAGGGCGATGACCTGCTGGCCCTGGTGTCGCACCTTGATGCTGGCCGGGTCCACATAACCGCGGCGGATCTCGGCTATGTCACCCAGGCGCAGCTGGTTACCCGTGCTGCCACGGATGGGCATGGCGCGCAGCTGGCTCACCGCCTCAAACTGGCCGGCCACCCGCACCTGCACCACATCCAGCGGCGTCTGCACCGCCCCGGCGCTCTCCACCGCGTTCTGCTGGCCCAGCTGGGCCAGCACCTGGTTCAGGTCCAGGCCGAGCTGTGACAGGCGCTTCTGCGAGATCTCGATGTAGAGCTTCTCGTCCTGCACACCGAAGAGTTCGACCTTGGCCACGTCGGGCACACGCAGCAGTTGCTGGCGCACATCGTCGGCAAAGACCTTCACCTCGGCGTTGCTGAAGCCATCGGCCTGCAGCGCATAGATCACGCCATAGACATCACCGAATTCGTCGTTGAAGAAGGGCCCCTGGATGCCGCCGGGCAGCGTGCCCCGCACGTCGCCGATCTTCTTGCGCACCGTGTACCAGGTGTTGGCCACCACGGCCGCCTGGGTCGAGTCCTTGAGCTGGAAAATGATCTGCGACTCGCCGGGTTTGGAGTAGCTGCGGATCTTGTCGGCGCCGGGCACCTCCTGCAGGGTGCGCTCGATCTTGTCCGTCACCTGCTCGGCCACCTGCTGTGCCGTGGCACCGGGCCAGTAGGTGCGCACCACCATGGCCCGGAAGGTGAAGGGCGGGTCCTCGTCCTGGCCCAGCTGGAAATACGCAGCGAAGCCCAGCACCATGAGCACCACCAGCAGGTAGCGCGTGAGGGCTGGGTGCTCGATGGCCCAGCGGGAGAGATTGAAGCGAGTCGACGCTTGTTCGGTAGAACTCATGCGCGCCTCACTTGCTGGCCGCCAAGGGCGCGGCTGCGGCAGTGCCTAGCGTGGCATCCACGGCGGTCTGCGGCGCACTGCTCAGGGACGTGGCCGTCTTCTCGCGATAGAGCGTCACCTTCTGACCGGGCGAGAGCACGTGCACCCCCGCCGACACCACCAGCTGCCCCTCCTGCAGGCCGCCGGCCACCACGGCCTCGTTGCCGTCGGCGGTCGCAATCTGCACCGCTTGCGAGGAAATCGTCATGCTGGTCGGGTCCAGCACCCAGACCGCCGTGGCCTGGCCGTCCTGGCGCAAGGCGCTGGTCGGCAGCTTGATGGCTGCCACACGCTGCTCGCTGCGGACTTTGGGGAAGACCGTGACGGTCGCGCCCAGCGGCGGCGCCTGCCGGCCTTCCAGCGCCACCTTGACCTGGTAGGTGCGCGTCACCGGGTCGGCACTGGCCGAGACCTCACGCACACGACCATCGAGCTGGGTCTGGCCGGGCCAGACCCGCACCGCCACCGCGCTGCCCTGGCGCATGATGGCCAGCTTGTCCTCGGGCACGGCAAAGACCGCATCGCGCGGGCCGTCCTGGGCCACGCGTACCACGGGCTGGCCGGCGCTGACCACCTGGCCCGGCTCGGCCTCGACGGCCGTCACCACGCCTGCGGCATCGGCCACCAGGGTCGTGTAACTGCCCTGGTTGCGCTGGGAAGCCAGCTGCGCCTGGGCCTGGTCGACCTGGGCCTGTGCGGCCTTGAGCGCCGCGTCGCGCCGCTCCAACTCGGCACCGCTGATGAAGTTCTGCTCACGCAACTCCTTGAAACGCTTGAAGTCGGCGGCCGCCAGGTCCCGGTTGGTCACGGCGGCACCGAATTGCGCCTGGGCGGCATCGGCCGCCAGCCGGTAATCCTGCGGATCGAGCCGGGCCAGCACCTGGCCCGCTTTCACACGCTGGCCCAGTTCGACCTCCCGGCGCACCAGCTTGCCGGCCACCCGGAAACCCAGGCGTGATTCGATGCGCGGGCGCACCTCACCTGAAAACTCCTGCGTGGCGTTCAGGCTGGCCGCGCGCACGGTCATGACCTTGACGGACCGTACCGGCTCCTCGGGCGGAGCCGCCGGGGAGCAGGCCATCAAGGTGAAAGCCGCCAACGGCAGCAAAGCCGCCAAGGCTGTGCGCCTGGGCCAGAAAGGGCGTGTATCGGACATGGCTGGGGGTTCCGGATGGGGTTTAATTAATAACCGATTGGTCAGTAATCTAGGTAAAAACCCGATCTATGTCAAGCCGGGCGAAAATCCCCGACGTGAACAAGCCCATCCCGCCCCAGCCGATTACGCATTACGAGAACTTCCCGGTTGCCTCCTGGCTCTGCCCGCCGCGGCTGCGGCCACCGATCGCCGCCATCTACCACTACGCCCGCACGGCGGACGACATCGCCGACGAAGGCGAGGCCTCGGCCGCGCAACGCCTGGACGATCTGGGCGCCTACCGGCAGGACCTGCTTGCTGTCGCCCAGGGCCAGCCCCACAGCGGCCGCTGGCCCCAGGTCTTCGACCCGCTGGCAGCCATGCTGTGGGAATTCCACCTGCCCGTGCCGCTGCTGGACGACCTGCTCGACGCCTTTGCCCAGGACGTGCGCAAGACCCGCGACCAGGCGAGTTATGCCGACCCGGCCGAGTTGCTGGACTACTGCCGCCGCTCGGCCAACCCGGTGGGCCGCCTGCTGCTGCACCTCTACGGCGTGCACGACGAGACCGCACTGCGCGAGAGCGATGCCGTCTGCAGCGCCCTGCAGCTGATCAACTTCTGGCAGGACCTGAGCCGCGACATCCCGCGCGGCCGCCACTACCTGACGGATGCCGACTGCGCCGCCCATGGCGTGCTGCGCGCTGAACTGGCCACCCTCAGGCCGACGCCCGGCATCCTGGCCCTGATCGCAGCGCAGGTGCGCACTGCACGCGCCCTCATGCAGCAAGGCACACCGCTGGTGCACCGTATCCCGGGCCGCGCCGGCTGGGAACTGCGCCTGGTGGTGCAAGGCGGCCTGCGCATCCTGGACAGGATCGAGGCCCTGGGCTTCAACAGCCTGCAGCAGCGCCCCACGGTCGGCGCCGCCGACGCCCCGCTGCTGCTGTGGCGCAGCCTGTGGATGTGAAGCAATGGCCACTGATGCAGCGACAATCCAACCCATGACGCCCGAGACCTACGTCCAGCAAAAAGCCGCCGCCTCCGGCAGCAGCTTCTACTACGCCTTCCTCTTCCTGCCCAAGCCGCGCCGCGCGGCCATCACGGCCTTCTACGCCTACTGCCGTGAGGTCGACGACGTGGTGGACGAGGTGTCCGACCCCGGCGTGGCCCAGACCAAGCTGGCCTGGTGGGAAGCTGAAGTGAGCCGCGCCTATGCGGGTCAGCCCACGCACCCGGTGCTGCAGGCCCTGATGCCGCATACCGCCGTCTACGGCATCGAGGCGCGCCACCTGCTGGCCGTGATCGAAGGCTGCCAGATGGACCTGCAGCAGACCCGTTACCTGGACTACCCGGCCCTGCAGCGCTACTGCCACCTGGTCGCCGGCGTGGTGGGTGAAGTGGCGGCGCGCATCTTCGGCCAGACCCAGGAACAGACCACGCGCTACGCTCATACCCTGGGCCTGGCCTTCCAGCTGACCAACATCATCCGCGACGTCGGCGAAGACGCCTTGCGCGGGCGCATCTACCTGCCGGTCAACGAACTGCAACAGTTCGACGTCAAGGCGCACGAACTGCTCAAGCGCCAGCACTCGGAGCGTTTCGTGGCCTTGATGAAGTTCCAGACCGAGCGCGCCCACAAGCTCTACGACGAAGCCCTGGCCCTGCTGCCCGAGGCCGACCGCCGCACGCAAAAGCCGGGGCTGATGATGGCCAGCATCTACCGCACCCTGCTGCGCGAGATCGAGCGCGACAACTTCCAGGTGCTGCACCAGCGCATCAGCCTCACGCCCCTGCGCAAGCTCTGGCTGGCCTGGCGCGTGCAGGCCTTGGGGAAGATGTGAGGCTTGCCGTCGTTGGTGCCGGCTGGGCTGGGCTGGCCGCGGCCGTGCAGGCTGTGCAAGACAGCCATCAGGTCACCGTCTTCGAAGCGGCCCGCACCCCCGGCGGCCGCGCCCGCGGCCTGGACATCACGCTGCCCGATGGCCAGGCCGTGACGGTGGACAACGGCCAGCACATCCTGATCGGCGCCTACACCGAAACGCTGAAACTCATGCGCAGGGTGGGCGTGAACCCCGACACGGCCCTGCAGCGCCTGCCCCTGACCCTGCAGTTCCCGGACGGTGCCGGCCTGCGCCTGCCCGATCTGCCCGTGCCCCTGGATGTGCTGGCCGGGATCCTGCGCAACCGCGCCTGGCCGCTGCGCGAACGCCTGGGCCTGCTGCGTGCCGCCCTGGGCTGGAAGCTGGCGGGTTTTGAATGCGAGGACACGCTGAGTGTGGCCGCGCTCTGCTCAGAACTTGGGCCACGCGTGTTGACCGAGCTGATTGAACCCTTGTGTGTCTCGGCACTCAACACACCGGCAAACCAGGCCAGCGCCCGGGTCTTCCTGCGTGTGCTGCACGATGCCTTGTTCGCCGTGCCCGGCGGTTCGCAACTGCTGCTGCCGCGCGTCGATCTGTCGGCCCTGTTCCCGCAGGCAGCCGTCAGCTGGCTGCAGGCGCACGGCGCCACGGTGCGCACAGGCGCACGCATCACGACCTTGCCGCAGGGCGCCGCCCACTGGCAACTCGACGGCCAGACTTTTGATGCCGTGCTGCTGGCCTGCTCCCCGGCCGAGGCGGCGCGGCTGGCCGCACCGCTGAATGCCGCCTGGGCCAGCACGGCCGAAGCCCTGCACTTCGAGGCCATCACCACGGTCTATGCCTGGGCCCCCCAAGCCCGCCTCGCCGCGCCCATGCTGGCCCTGCGCCACGACACGCAGCAACCCGCGCAGTTCGTCTTCGACCGCGGCCAACTCGGCGGCCCGGCGGGCCTGCTGGCTTTTGTGGTCAGCGCCAGCCGGGGTGAACGCGAAACGCTGCAGGCCCAGGTGCTGTCCCAGTCGCAGGCACAACTGGGTCTGCAACTGCAAGCGCTGCAGACCGTGGTGGAAAAACGAGCCACCTTCGCTTGCACACCGGGCCTGCAACGACCGCCTCAAGGCATCGCCCCCGGCCTGCTGGCCTGCGGCGACTACGTGGCTGGCCCCTACCCCGCCACACTCGAAGGCGCGGTGCGCAGCGGCCTGGCCGCGGCCCTGGCGCTCGCAAGGTGATACAAACACCAGTCACATCACTCATGAACCCGGGGAGCCGCTCACGATGAAACGTCTGTTCAAAGTCCTGTTCGTCCTGATGATCGTGTTGCTCACCGTGCTGGCCATCGCCGTCGCCGCCGGTGTCTGGCATGCCCGCAGCAAGCTGCCTCAACGCAGCGGCACCATCGAACTGAGCCAGCTCAAGGCCCCGGTGCAGGTGAGCTGGGACGAACGTGGCGTGCCGCACCTGCAGGCACAGAACGAGATTGACCTCTACCGTGCCCTCGGTTTCCTGCACGCCCAGGACCGGCTGTTCCAGATGGAAATGGTGCGCCGCCTGGCACGCGGCGAACTGGCCGAGATCCTGGGGCCCAAGCTGCTCGACACCGATCGCCTGTTCCGTACCCTGGAGCTCCGTGCCCACGCCGAGCAAAGGATCAAGAGCATCGACCGCAACAGCCCCGCCTGGCAAGGCCTGCTGGCCTACCTGGACGGCATCAACGAGTTCCAGGACACGCGCCCCCTGCCGGTCGAGTTCGACCTGCTACGCATCCAGCCCCAGCACTACACACCGGCCGACACGCTGGCCGTGGCCGGTTACCTGGCCTACAGCTTTGCCGCCGCACTGCGCACCGAACCTGTGCTGACCTATGTGCGGGACCAGCTGGGCCCGGAACACCTGCAGATCTTCGATCTCGAATGGCAGCCGCTGGGTGTGGTCGGCCCCATGGCGCAGCGACGGCCCCGGCCCGGCCTGGCCCAGGCCGACTGGCAAGCCCTGGCGCGGATGTCCGAAGTCAGCCAGCAGGCCCTGGAACTGGCCGGAGTCCCGCTCTTCGAAGGCAGCAATGCCTGGGCCCTTTCCGGGCGGCGCACCGCCAGCGGCAAGCCACTGCTGGCCGGTGACCCGCATATCGCCTACTCCTTGCCCGCAGTCTGGTACGAGGCCCACCTGAGCGCACCCGGTTTCGAGCTCTACGGCCATCACCAGGCCCTGAACCCTTTTGCGCTGCTGGGCCACAACCAGGCTTTCGGCTGGAGCCTGACCATGTTCCAGAACGACGACATGGACCTGGTGGCCCTGAAGGTGAATCCGGACAACCCCAGGCAGGTCTGGCACCAGGGGCAGTGGGTCGCGCTGCAAAACCGCACCGAAACCATCCTAGTGAAAGGGGCGGATCCGGTCAGCATCACGCTGACGCGCTCACCGCACGGCCCCCTCATCAACCGAGCCTTTCCCGACAGCCTGGGCCAGGACCCGATCGCCATGTGGTGGACCTTTCTGGAAACCGAGAACCCCATCCTCGACGCCTTCTATGAACTCAACCGCGCCGACACCCTGCCCAAGGCGCGTGTGGCGGCCAGCAAGATCCACGCACCGGGCCTGAATGTGGTGTGGGCCAGTGCAGCCGGTGACATCGGCTGGTGGGCCGCCGCCAGGCTGGTACAGCGCCCGCTCAGCGTGAACCCGAGTTTCATCCTCGATGGCGGCAGCGAGCAGGCGAACAAGCCAGGTTTTTACCGCTTCGCCGACAACCCGCAGGAAGAAAACCCGGCACGCGGTTACATCGTCTCGGCCAACCACCAGCCCGTGCCGCGCAGCGGCGTGCCTGTGCCGGGGTACTACAACCTGCCCGAGCGCGCACGGCGCCTGGACCAGCTGCTGCGTACCCCCGGCACCGTGTGGAACCTGCAGAACAGCCAGGCCCTGCAGCTCGATGAACAGACCGACTATGCAGCGCGTGTGCTGCGCCCGCTGCTGCCGCTGCTGCGCGAGATGTCCACCGACTCCATCGAGCGCGCGCTGATCGACCAGGTGGCCGAATGGGATGGCCGCCACAACAGCGCCAGCATCGCCCCCACGGTTTTCAACCAGTTCATCTACGAGCTGCTCAAGGCGAGCATGGCCGATGAACTGGGCGAGCAGCAGTTCAACAACCTCTTGCGCACGCGTGCCATCGACCACGCCCTGCCGCGCCTGGTGGCCGACCCGCGCTCACCCTGGTGGGACAACCGCCGCACCGAGCCCAGGGAAAACCGCAACGACATCGTGAAGCTGGCCTGGCGTGCCAGCCTTGACCACCTGAAGGAGGTGCGCGGCATCTCCCTGCCCGGCTGGACCTGGGGCTACAACCACACCCTGACCCACGGCCATCCGCTGGGGCGCATCAAGCCGCTGGACCAGCTCTTCAACGTCGGTCCGCTGGAGGCCCCGGGCGGGCGCGAAATCCCCAACAACCTGGCGCAGTCCCTGGGACCGGCCCCCTGGAGCGTGAACTACGGCCCCTCGACCCGGCGCCTGATCGACTTCGCCGATGCCGGCAAGGCCCTGGGCATCAACCCCGTGGGCCAGAGCGGCGTGCTGCTCGACCCCCACTACGCCGACCAGGCACAGGACTTCATCGCCGGCCGCTACCAGCCCATGCACCTGAACCCGGCCGACGTGAAAGCGGCCACCCGCAGCACGCTGCTGCTGCAGCCAGCGCCTTAGCTACCCGCGCCCAGCAATGCGCAAAGGGCCTGCATGTCGCCCACGGTGGCGTGCGGTCTATGGCTGTCGTGCGCCCAGTCGTGGCCGGCCCGGTTGACCCAGACCGTTTGCAGGCCCGCATCCAGCGCGCCCACGACGTCCAGCGCCGCATCGTCGCCCACGTGCAGCACCTCCTGCGGCAACACACCAGCGGCCTGGGCCGCGGCATGGAAGAAACGCGCATCAGGCTTGCCCACGCCGAACTCCTGCGCGCTGAAGCCCGCATGGAAAAACTCGCCCAGTCCGATGCGCTGTACATCGGCATTGCCATTGGACAGGGCCACCACCGGGTAGCGCTGCGCCAGCCAGGCCAGCGCCGGGCGCGCATCTTCGTAGAGTTCCACGCGCATGCGCTCGGCGATGAAGACCTCGTAGGCCGGCTCCACCAGCATGGTGTCCTCGTCATGGCGTTGCAGGGCACGGCGGATCAGCTCCTGGCGCAGGGTACGCAGGTCGTGCCCGATCTCGGGCCGGCTGGCCTGTACCTCGCGGCGCAGGGTCAGGCGCCGTTCGCCATCGGTCAGAAATTCAGCAGTGGCCGGCGCATGCGGGCGCAGCCAGTCCTGCAGGGCCAGTTCGGCGCGGGCGATCACCGGCCAGATCGGCCACAGGGTGTCGTCGAGGTCGAGGGAAATGGCCTTGATCCGGGAAGCGTCGAGCGTGGCTTGCATAGGTGGGCGAGAATACCGCATGGCTTTCAAAAAAGAACCCGCACACACCCATGGCCAGGCGCCGACCACGGCCATCCTGCTGTGCAACCTGGGCACCCCCGACGCCCCCACACCCGCCGCACTGCGCCGTTACCTGGCCGAGTTCCTGGGCGACCACCGCGTGGTGGAGATCCCCAGGCCGATCTGGTGGCTGATCCTGCACGGTTTCATCCTGCGCCTGCGCCCGGCCAAGTCGGCGGCCAAATACGCCACGATCTGGACACCCGAAGGCTCGCCGCTCAAGGTCTGGACCGAGAAGCAGGCGCAGCGCCTGCAGGACTGGCTGCAAGCTCAGGGCCACCACGTCACCGTGCGCTACGCCATGCGCTACGGCAACCCGTCCATGCCGGCACAACTCGATGCGCTCAAGGCCGAGGGCGCCACACGCGTGCTGGTGCTGCCGGCCTACCCGCAGTACTCGGGCACGACCACGGCCAGCGTGTTCGACGCGGTCTACCACTGGGCCGACCGCGTGCGCACCATCCCCGAGCTGCGCTTCATCAACCGCTACCACGACGACGCCGGCTACATCGGCGCACTGGCACAGCGCATCCGCGCCTACTGGCAGGAACACGGCCGCCCGGACCAACTGGTCATGAGCTTCCACGGCGTGCCCGAGCGCACCCTGCACCTGGGCGACCCCTACCACTGCGAGTGCCACAAGACCGCGCGCCTGCTGGCGCAGGAACTGGGGCTGAGCCAGTCGCAATACAAGCTCACCTTCCAGTCGCGCTTCGGCAAGGCCAAATGGCTGGAGCCCTATACCGAGCCCACGCTGATCCAGCTGGCGCAGGCCGGCGTCAAACGCGTGGACGTGGTCTGCCCCGGTTTCACCAGCGACTGCCTGGAAACGCTGGAGGAGATCGCGCAGGAAGCGCGCGAGGCTTTCCTGCACGCCGGCGGCCAGGCCTTCCACTACATCCCCTGCCTGAACGACAGTGCGGCGTGGATCGAGGCCATGGGCCAGCTCAGCGCACAGCACCTGGCCGGCTGGCCGACCCGTCAGGCGCCGGATGCAACAGCGCTGGCGGCTTCGCGTGCCGCTGCCCTGGCCCTGGGAGCCCCGCGCTGAATCAGCGGCGCTTCAGGTCTTCTTGGGGTGGCGCAAGGAGGTGTAGGCCGGCCGTGCCAGGCACTGGGCCAGCCACTCGCTGACCAAGGGGTACTGCGCCATCACGTCGCGCGCCGCACGCACCCACAGCAGCACGCTGGCCACGCAGAGATCGGCCACGGTGAACCGGGCGGCAGCGATGTGTGCCTCACCACGCGCCTTCTGCTGCGTCAGGTGCTGCTCCAGCACGCGCAGCGGCACCTTGAGGCGCTGCTCGGCCGCTTCGGCGAGTTCGGGCTTGCGCTGGTCTTCCGGCATGGCGAGCCGGTGCATCAGGACGGTAAGTGCGTCCTTCTCCACTTCGGTGACGGTCCAGAAGCTCCAGCGCAGGGCCTCGGCATCCTCGCGCGGCGTGGCGGGCACCAGGTTCACGCCATCGGGCTGGCCGTGCTGGCGCGCGATGTAGAGCGCGCAGGCCATGCTCTCCCAGACCGTCACATCGCCCTCAGGCCGGTGGTCCACGACGACCGGGATATGGCCGTTCGGATTGAGCGCCAGGAAATCCGGCGTGCGCGTGGTGCCGGCCTTGTAGTCCGTCTGCACGTGTTCGAACGCCAGGCCCAGTTCGGTCGCCACCCAGAGCGGGCGCACCGCCCGCGATGCCTGGATGCCGTAGATCGTCAATGCCATGAAGTCTCCTCATTGAAACAACCGGCATTGTGCCCAAGCCCGTGGGCCCGGGAATTATGCATCTCAGTCACTGCGGCGTATGAAGTCCAACACGGCATCCAACTGCTCGGGCACATTGAGCGCCGGCGCATGGCCGCAGCCCGGCACCTCGATCACCTGCAAGCGGCCTGCGCGGCCCGGGCCCCGTGTACACATGTGCTCCACCGTCTCGGGCAGCACGAGATCCGATTCGGCCCCGCGCAGCAAGAGCATCGGGGTGTCGATCTGGTCGTAGTGTTCCCACAACAGGTAGTCATCCGGGTGGTGGACGAACTGCTGCACCATCGCCGGGTCGTAGTGCGGGGTCACGCGGCCGTCGGGCAGGCGGCGCGTCGAGGTCTCGGTCAGGCGCCGCCATTGCGCGTCGCTGAGCCAGCCAAAGGGCTTGTAGGCCTGGCGAAAAAACGCTTCCAGTTCGCACACCGTCTCGAAAGCCGGCGGGTTGCCGGCGTAAGCGCGGATGCGTGCGATGGCGGCATCGGCCAGCTGCGGCGCATTGTCGTTGAGCACCAGGCTGCGGATGCGGGTCTTGAGTTGCGGCTGCAAGAGCCCAGCGGCACACACCGTGCCGATGGCCCCGCCCATGGAGGTGCCCACCCAGTGCGCCGAGGCAATGCCCAGCTGATCGAACAGGTCGGCCGCCAGGCGCGCGTAGAAGGCCAGCTTGTATTCCTGCTGCGGTTGCGGGCTCCACTGGCTCAGGCCACGGCCCAGGGTGTCGGGGCAGATCACGCGATAACCCTGGGCGCTCAGGTGCCCGGCCAGCTCGTCCATGTCGCGCCCGGTGCGTGCCAGGCCATGCCAGGCGATCACGGTGCGCGCCTGCCCGGCACCCCATTCGGTGTAGTGGATCTCACGCCCGGCACAGCGGACGTAATGGGATGCCGGTGTCATGCGAAATCTCCCCGTGTCTGGATGTCCGTCAGCGCAGCAGCTTGCCCGAGGCGCCGATCACAGTCACCTCGACATAACGCGAACCGACCCGGTTGGCAGGAGAAAAGCTCACCCGCGTGCCACCGAGGTCAAAGTTGTTGAGGGTCTCCAGCGCCTGGATCAACCGGGCCCGTGTCGGGTTCGGCCCGGCCCGGCGCAAGCCCTCCACCAGCACCTTGGCACCCAGGAATTCCTCGAAGCTGGTGTAGTTGGGCGCCTGGCCCTGGCCGTACTTCTGCAAGAGCGTCTGGTATTCGCGCACGGCCGGTTTGTTGGCCATATAGGGATAGGGCACCACCTGCGAGATGCCCAGGCCGTGCACGGCCTGCACGCCGGCGAGCTTCACCAGTTCGGCCGGATCGACCACCGAGATGTTGAAGAGCTGGGCCCCACCGCCCGCTGCCCGGTACTGTTTGGCAAAGGCCGCCGTGGAACGGTTGACCGAGATCATGATGACCGCCTGCGCATCGGCCGTCGCGATGGAACGAACAGCCCCATGCACCTGGTCGGTATTGCGCTCATAGGGCGCGGCGGCCACCAGCTTCAAGCCGCGCCGGGCCGTCGCCTCCTCCACGCCGGCCAGACCGGCCTTGCCGAAGGCGTCGTCCTGGTACATCACGGCGATGCGCGTCATGCCCAGCGTGACGACCTGATTCACCATGTGCTCGGCCTCGTCGGCATAACCCGCACGCACGTGGAAGATGTAGGGATTGAAGGGCTTGCGCAGCGCCTCGCCCCCGGTATAGGGCGCCACCAGCGGTGCACCGCCGGTCTCCAGCACGCCATCACTCAGCAGCTTGGCGACATTGGCGGTCCCGGCGAAACCGAAGAGCGCGATGACCTCGGGCTTTTGCAGCGCCTCGCGCGTCAGGCGCACGGTCTCGTCCACCTTGTAGCCGTCATCCTGCACCACATGGCGGATCTTCGCGCCATGGATGCCGCCGTTGTCATTGACCCAGTCGAAATAGATCTTGCCACCCAGCACCATCTGCTGGCCCGTGCTGGCCAACACCCCGCTCAGGGGCGCTATCTGCACCACCGTCAGCTCGGCAGCCTGCGCCGCTGACGCGGCCATCAGTGCGAAGCACAGGCAGGCCAGCCCGCGTCGCAGACGTGCGACTCCATAGAACATTCCCAACATGCTTGTCTCCTTTTTTATGCAGGCTCGGGGCCCGCTTTGGTTTTGCGCAGGCTGCGTGCCCGCAAACGTCCCACCACCCCGGTAGGGAAGTAGTAAACCGACAAGACAAAAAGCAGACCGAGCCAGAGCAACCAGCGGTCGGGTGAAAGCAGTGCGGCCAGCAACGGCAGGCCGGCGGCGGCCTCGCTGCCCAGACGCAGCAGATCCTGCAGATAACTCTGCGCCACCACGAACAGCGCCGCCCCGATGGCCGAGCCGTAGATCGTGCCCATGCCGCCGATGACCACGATCAGCAGCACGTCCATCATGATTTCGAAGGAGAGTGAGGTGTCGGGCCCGTTGTAGCGCAACCAGAGCGCCAGCATGGCGCCGGCTAGGCAGGCGAACAGGGCCGAGAACACGCTGGACAGCGTGCGATAGACCACCACGCGGTAGCCCAGGGCCTCGGCCCGGAACTCGTTCTCGCGGATGGCCTGCAGCACGCGGCCAAAGGGCGAATTGACGATGCGCAGCAAGGCCAGCAACAACACCAGGGCCACCACGAAGAGCAGGTAGTAGTTGATCAAACGGCCGTCGATCATGGTGCCCAGCACCGGTTCCTCGAACAGCTCGAAGCTGGGTGAGAGCAGTGCCGGCAGCTTGAAGCTCAGGCCGTCCTCGCCGCCGGTGAACTCCGAGAGCTGCGAGGCCAGGGTCTGGAAGGCCGAGGCCACGGCCAGCGTGATCATGGCGAAGAAGATGGCCCGCACCCGCAGCGAAAACAGGCCGATGGCCAGCGCCAGCAGCAGCGACAGCGCCAGGGCGGCCGCCAGCCCCACGGCCAGTGCCGTCCAGGTCGGCCCCAGGTGCGTGGTGGCGATGGCGATGCCGTAGGCGCCGATGCCGAAGAACATGGTGTGCGCGAAACTGACGATGCCGGTGTAGCCCAGTAGCAGGTCGAAGCTGGCCACCAGCACCAGGAAGATCAGGATCTTGGCCGCCACGTTGAGCGCCTTGACGCCAGGCACGATGAAGGGCGCGACAGCGAGTGCGAGCAGGAGCAGGACCAGCACGACTGCCAGAATCCGGCTGCGAGGGAGATCGTTGGAGATGAGACGGGCAAACATGCTTCGCTCCGCTTAACGGTTAGCCACGGGATAGACTCCCTGCGGCCGCCACAGCAGGATGGCCACCATCAGCGCGATGTTGGAAAACAGCGCCACCTTGGGCACCAGGAAACCGGTGTAGTTGGCCATCAGGCCCACCAGCAGCGCGCCGATCAGGGCACCGGTGGTCGAGCCCAGGCCGCCGATGATGATGACGATGAAGATCAGCACATTGACCTGTGCCCCCATCTGCGGCACCACGTTCTGCTGGTACAGGCCCCACATCACGCCGCCCAGGCCGGCCAGGGCGCTGCCCATGACAAAGACCCCCACGAACAGCCGGCGGATGCGGTAACCCAGGGCCTCGACCATCTCGCGATCCTGCACACCGGCACGGATCAGCAGGCCGATCTTGGTGCGCGAGAGTGTCCAGGCCTGGGCGGCGAACACGGCCAGGCCGACCACCACGGCGATCAGGCGGTATTTCTCGACGGAAGCGTCGCCGAGCAGCACCGCGCCACGCATGCCTTCGGGCAGCGGCAGCGCGATCTGCAGCGGCCCCCAGATCACCTTGATCAGCTCCTCGCCGATGATCATGCCGCCCATGGTGATGAGGATCTGCTTGAGGTGCTGGCCGTAGACCGGGCGCACGATGAAACGCTCGAAAGCCAGGCCGATGGCACCAGCCACGAGCATGGCCACCACCATGGCCGGCAACACCGCCAGCAGGTTGCGCCAGAGCTCCTGCGAACCGGTCCAGTCACCCATCATCCCCAGCACGCTGGTGGCGACGAAGGCGCCCAGGGCAATGAAAACACCGTGTCCGAAGTTGAGCACGTCCATCAGGCCGAAGACCAGCGTCAGGCCCGAGGCGATGATGAAGATGATCATGCCCATGGCCAGGCCGGCCACGGTCAGCGTGAGCCAGGTCGAACCCGAGCCGATCAGCGGCAGCGCGGCCAGCGCCAGCACGGGCACCAGCAGCAGGGGCTTGTAATCAAAATCCTTGTTCATGCTCATAGCGCCAGCCCCAGCAGCGACTGCTGCAGTTCCTCGTCGCCGGCCAGGGCCTGCATGGTGCCGGCATGGACCACACGGCCGTTGTCCATCACGGCCACGCTGTCACCCAGCTGTTTGGCGAAATTGATGTTCTGCTCCACCAGCAGGATGGTCACGCCGCTGGCCTTGAGCTGCTGGAAGGCGGCGATCATGTTGGCAATCATCACGGGCGCCAGACCCTTGCTGGGCTCGTCGACGATGAGCAGGCGACGCGGTTCGACGATGGCGCGCGAGACCGCCAGCATCTGTTTCTGCCCGCCCGAAAGCTTGCCCGCCGGGTGGTTCCAGAACTTCTCCACCGCGGGAAACAGCTGGAAGATCCATTGCAGTCGCGCCTCGTCCATGTCACCGGCGCGGCGCGCCTGGCGCGCAGCCAGCAACATGTTTTCCTTGACCGTGAGGTCTGCGAAGATGCCCATGTTCTCCGGCACGTAGGCGATGTCGCGCGCGGCGATGGCCGGCGTGTGCAGCGCGGCGATGTCCTGGCCGTCGAAAGTAATGCAGCCTTGCGAAGCAGACCACAGGCCCATGATGGTGCGCAGCGTGGTGGTCTTGCCGGCGCCGTTGCGCCCCAGCAGCAGGGTCAGCTGGCCGCGTGGCACCTGCAGGTCCACGCCGTGCAGGATGTGATAGGCCCCGATGTGGGTGTGCACCCCTTCAAGCTTCAGAAGGATGTCGCTCATGCGGGCTCCTTTGCGACACCGAGGTAAGCCTCTTGCACGACCGGCGAGGCAATCACTGCCGCCGGCTCGCCATCGGCCACCAGGCTGCCGTTGTGCAACACGATGATGCGGTCGGCCAGTTCACGCACCACGTCCATCTTGTGCTCCACCAGAAGTATGGTTTTCGTCTTGTCCCGCTTGAGCTGACGGATCAGGTTGAGGATCACCGGCGCCTCGTCATGGCTCATGCCGGCCGTGGGCTCGTCGAACATGTAGACCTGCGGGTCGAGCGCCATCAGCAACGCCACTTCCAGCTTGCGCTGATCCCCATGCGGCAGGCTGGCCACCGGGGCGTCCTGCTGCTGTGCCATGGCCACCGATACCAGAATCTCGTGCGCCCTCGCGGTCAGGCGCGCGTGGTCGCTCCAGATGCTCCAGAGGTTGAGGCCACGGCGATGCGGCCCCTCCAGCGTGGCCTGCACCGCCAGGCGCACGTTCTCCAGCACGCTGAGATTGGGAAACAGGTTGGTCAGCTGGAAGGCACGGCCCAGACCGGCGCGCGTGCGTGCCGAAGCCGAAAGGGCCGACAGGTCCCGCCCACCCAGCAGCACCGACCCCTCGGACGCCGTCAGCTGCCCCGAGATCAGGTTGAAATAGGTGGTCTTGCCGGCCCCGTTGGGACCGACGATGGCCGTGAGCGTGCCCGGCTCGAAACGGCACGAGACGGCGTTGACCGCCACGTGGCCGCCGAAGCGGATCGTGAGATTTCTGGTTTCCAGCATGAAGTCAGTACCCCGACGATGGGGCTCTTGAATGGGGGAGCGGCGTAGCGAGCGGTTGCCCGGCTAGGCGGACGGAGCGCAGCAACCGGAACGTACTTGCGGTACGTGAGGATTGCGAGCACCGCCCAACGACGCCGGGCGGCCGCGCAGTAGCCGAGCACCCATTCAACGGTTCCGGATCGGAACGGCCATCTCTTCCGGCTTGATCTCACGCACCAGCTCGGGCACGCCCCAGTTGAACGCCGGGTCCACCTTGATCTTGAAGTGGTACATGCTCTGCATGGCCTGGTGGTCTTCCTTGCGGAAGGTCATCTTGCCCTTGGGCGTGTCGAAGCTCATGCCTTCCATGGTCTTGATCAGCGTGTTGGTCGTGGTGTCGCCGTTGGTCTGCTTGAGCGCCGTGACAACGGCCATGGCCGCGCTGAAACCACCGGCGGTGAAGAAGTCCGGCGGGGCCTTGAACTGGCTGTAGTGGCGCGAGACCATGGCCTCGTTGATCGGATTCTTGGGCATGCCGAAGTAGTAATAGGCCGCCCCCTCCATGCCCGGGAACTGCTTGTAGGCCACCATGGCCGGCAGGATGTTGCCGCCAGTGGCGATCTCGATGCCATGGCGCTTGAGGTCCATGTCGGCGATCTTGAAGGGGTTGCCGCCAGCCCAGATGATGAAGATCACCTTGCGGCCCGGCAGGCCCTTGAGCTTGTCGATCATGCGCTGGCCGCCGGCGGTGAAGTCGGTGGTGGCCGGGGGCAGGTACTCCTCATGCACCAGCTTGGCCTTCTTGAGCGCTTCCTTGAAGGCCTTGACGCCGTCCTTGCCGAAGGCCGAGTCCTGCGCCATGGTCACGATGCTGATGCCTTCCTTGTCCATGGCCACGGCGTTGGCGATGGCATCCTGGCTGCTGTTGCGGCCGGTGCGGAAGATGTACTTGTTCCACTTGTCACCGGTGATGGAGTCGGCCACGGCCGGCTCGACCAGCAGGATCTTCTTGTATTCCTCGGCCACGGGCAGCATGGCCAAGGCCACGGGCGAAGCGGTGGGGCCGACGGCCAGGTCCACCTTGTCGTCGCCGTAGGCGGCGGCCAGCAGGCTCTTGCCCAGGTCGGGCTTGCCCTGGTCATCCTTCTCCATCACGACGATCTTGCGGCCGGCCACCTGCATGGTGCCGCCAGTGGCGTAGTCCAGCCCCATCATGAAACCGGTCTGGGTCTGCTTGCCATAGGCTTCCAGCGGACCGGTCTTGCTGTAGATGTGGGCGATGCGGATGTCCTTGCCCTGAGCGTGGACGCCAGCCGCCAGGACGGCAGTGGCCAGGGCGGTGCCGATCAGGCCGCCGCGAATGATCCAGAAACGACGTTGCATACAGGTCTCCTCATGTAAATGTTATGGAGTCATGTTTGCAGATACCGTGCCACATCGCAAGTCATTGATTTCAAATGACTTTATTTTCAGGCATTAATGAATTGACTGAATTTCATACAAATAAATGTATGAAATAAATACACTTGCCTTAATTCAAGACACCTGCATCCAGCCGCTCATAAAGCGTGGCTCGCGAGATGCCCAGCATCCTGGCCGCGGCAACCTTGTTGCCGCCACAGGCCGTCAGGGCGGCGGCGATGGCCAAGCGCTCGAGTTCTGCCACCTGCTCCGCCAGGGGCCGCACCCCGCCCTCCGGCGCGGCACGGACCGGTAGCGCCGCGGGCAGGGGCGCTTCCAGCTGCTCAATGCCGGTTTCGCGCAGCACCCGTGTGATCCGTTCGCCGTCGATGCGGCTGGAGTCTCCCAGCAAGGCCGCCTGTTCCAGCACATTGCGCAGCTCGCGCACATTGCCGCGCCAGAGCTGGGCCGCCAGCAGGTCCATGGCCTCGGGCGTGTACTCGGGCTGCGGCAGCCCGCTACGCTGGGCCAGTTCCTCGCCCAAGGCCTCGACCAGCGCCGGGATGTCGGAGCGCCGCTCGCGCAGAGGCGGCACGCGGATGGGCAGCACATTGAGGCGGTAATACAGGTCTTCGCGGAACTTGCCTTCGCGCACCAGACGCACCAGGTCTCGCGAGGTGGCGGCGATCACCTTGGCCTCGAAACGCAGCAGGCGGTTGGATCCCAGGGGCTCGAATTCGCCCTCCTGCAGGGCACGCAGCAGCTTGGCCTGCAGGCCCGGGGGCATGTCGCCGATCTCGTCCAGGAACAGCGTGCCGCCGTCGGCCAGCTTGAGCTTGCCGTCGCGGCCCTTGCGCTCGGCCCCGGTGTAGGCGCCGGGTGCCACGCCGAAGAACTCGGCCTCCAGCAGGGTGTCGGGCACGGCGGCAATGTTGACGGTGACGAAGGGACCATTGGGACGCGAAGAAACGGCATGGATGGCATGCGCCAGCAGTTCCTTGCCGCTGCCGGTCTCGCCCAGCAGCAGCACAGGGCTGCCCGACTGCGCGGCGCGGCGCGCCAGACGCTTGAGCTCCACCACGGCCGGGCTGCCCCCCACGAAGCTGGCAAAGGTGTACTTGGCGCGGCGCTGGCCGTTGCTGCGCTGGCTGGCCAGTTCGCGCCGTGCGTCGTCCAGTTCACGCTGCAGGGCGGCGAACTTGTTGATCAGCGGCTGCAGATTGGTCTCGGGATGGTCGAAGAGCACGATGCCCAGCGCACCAATGACCTCGCCCGAGCTGTCGCGCAGCGGTATGCGGCTGACCCCGAAGGTGCCGGCCCGGTTGCTCAGCAGGTCGATCAGGATGGGCTTGCCGGTTTCCAGCACATGATGCAGCTGCGTGTTGTGCACCACGCTGGCCACCGGATGTCCGACGAAATCCTCGACCCGCTCAAACCCCAGCGCCGGCAGGAAGCGCTTGTACTGCTCGTTGATCCAGACCACCTTGCCCTGGCGGTCCACCAGCAGCATGCCTTCGCTGGCATTGGCAAACAGGTCGAACATGGAGCGGGCGGCCAGCTCCAGGATGCTCTGGGCATCGCGCGGCAGGACGTCCGTTTTTTCCATGCGGCGATGGTACAGTGACTCGCATGTTTCGCCCTCCCCGCTTTCCCTGATGGACGCCCTGCGCATCGACAAATGGCTGTGGGCGGCGCGTTTCTACAAGACACGCTCGCTGGCCGTGGAGGAGATCGGCAAGGGCCGGGTGCTGGTCAACGCGCAGGCGGTCAAGCCGGCGCGCGAGGTACGGTCCGGCGATCTGGTCACTCTGCGCCAGGGTACTGTTATCCGCACCGTCGTCGTGCGCGGCTTGAGTGGCCAGCGTGGGCCGGCACCGGTCGCGCAGCAACTCTATGAGGAAACCGAGGCCAGCCGGCTGGCGCGCGAAGCTGCGGCCGAGCAACGCCGTCTTGCCGCTGAGCCGGCGCTGAGCATCGAACAGGGGCGGCCGACCAAGCGGGATCGGCGGCAGATCGAGAAGGCCGGGTGGAACGAGCGGTGGAGTGCGTCGGCGGAGTCGTGACCCGTTCGCACGCTTCTATAGCGCTCGAGACGCGGAGGGATAACTCGAAATTCGTCTGACGCGAATTTCTCGGGGGCTTCGCCCCCGCGCTGTGCGCGTCCGAAAACAGTCCCCGGACTGTTTTCGAGCGAACCAGAGAGTTCTCACCCTCCCAACTCTGCCAAAAGCAAAGCCCCGCACTAGGCGGGGCTTTTCTTTTGGCGGAGACGGAGGGATTCGAACCCTCGATGAGGCTCTACACCCCATACTCCCTTAGCAGGGGAGCACCTTCGGCCACTCGGTCACGTCTCCAAAAGGTCAGCGGGATTATCGCATGAATCCCGCACCTGATCTGCAGAATTTCAGGCGGCGGGCTGGTCCAGGTCGAAGGCCTTGTGCAGGGCGCGCACGGCCAGTTCCATGTATTTCTCGTCGATGACGACGGAGGTCTTGATCTCACTGGTGGAGATCATCTGGATGTTGATGCCCTCCTCGCTCAGCGCGCGGAACATCTTGCTGGCGATGCCCACGTGGCTGCGCATGCCGATGCCCACGATGCTGACCTTGCAGATCTTGGTGTCGCCCACCACCTCCGTGGCGCCCAGCGCCGGGACGACCTTGTCCTTGAGCAGGTCCATGGCACGCGCGAACTCGTTGCGGTTCACGGTGAAGCTGAAGTCCGTCTTGCCATCCTTGCTGATGTTCTGGATGATCATGTCGACTTCGATGTTGGCCTCGGCCACGGCACCCAGGATCTGGTAGGCGATGCCGGGCTTGTCGGGCACGCCGACCACGGAAATCTTGGCCTCGTCGCGGTTGAATGCAATGCCGGAAACAATGGCTTGTTCCATTTTCTCGTCTTCCTCAAAGGTGATCAGGGTGCCGGACTTGGCTTCCTCGTTGATGTCGATATCCCAGGGCGTGAAGCTCGAGAGCACGCGCAGCGGCACCTTGTACTTGCCGGCGAATTCCACGGAGCGGATCTGCAGCACCTTGGAGCCCATGGAGGCCATCTCCAGCATCTCCTCGAAACTCACGGTGTGCAGGCGACGCGCTTCCGGCACCACACGCGGGTCGGTGGTGTAGACACCATCGACGTCGGTGTAGATCAGGCACTCGTCGGCCTTCATCGCCGCCGCCACGGCCACGGCCGAGGTGTCGGAACCGCCACGGCCCAGGGTAGTGATATGGCCCTGCTCGTCGATGCCCTGGAAGCCGGTCACGATGACCACTTTGCCTTGGGCCAGATCGGCGCGCACACGCTGGTCGTCGATGGATTCGATGCGGGCCTTGGTATAGGCGCTGTTGGTCTTGATCGGCACCTGCCAGCCAGCGTAGCTGACCGACTGCATGCCTTCGGCCTGCAGGGCGATGGCCAGCAGCGCGCTGGAGGCCTGCTCGCCGGTGGCGGCCAGCATATCGAGCTCGCGGTTGGTCGCCTCATTGGATTTCACGGGCGCCAGCTCCTTGGCCAAGCCGAGCAGGCGATTGGTCTCGCCGCTCATGGCCGAGGGCACCACCACCATCTGGTGGCCGGCGCGGGCCCATTTGGCGACGCGCTTGGCGACATTGCGGATGCGCTCGGTCGAGCCCATGGACGTGCCGCCGTACTTGTGAACGATCAGTGCCATTGAAATTGTTGGATAGTTGGCCTCTGCATGCGCGTGCCGCAGTGACCGGTGTCTACGGGGGGAAGGCCTTGCTCTGGCCTGGTTTTCAGGCGTGCAAAACCTAGGGATTGTACCAAGTCAGTACTTGCCCCTGTCGCTCGACATGGCCCGCACCCACCTTGAGGTGGATGCGATGGCCACGGGTGGTGCAAGCGGCCAGCTGGTCCAGCAGTTCTTCCAGCTGGGCTGCGCTGGGCGCCGTGGCATGGGTGCTGCGCAGCCAGTGGCGCAGGACATTGGCCAGGCGTGCGCGGCTCAGCTCCTGCAGCCGAGCGATTTGCGGTGGCACCCCGACACGGACCAGGTCTTCGGCCGCCAGTTCATCCAGCAGACGCTGCGCCTGGGCCGCATGGGCCGCACTGCGGGCAAAGGTGTCACGAAAGTGCGGGAAGGCCGCCTCCAGCGCTGGCAACAGGCGGGCGCGGATGCGATTGCGTGTGTACTGTTCATCCGCGTTGCTCGGATCCTCGATCCAGGAAATACCACGCGCACGCAGACTCTCGCGCAGCGCTGCCCCACTCACCTCCAGCAGGGGGCGGTAATAGTGGATGCCGTCACGCTCCCACTGCGCCGGCATGGCGCTCAGGCCCGGCAGGCCGGCACCGCGGCTCAGGGCCAGCAGCAGCGTCTCGGCCTGGTCGTCGGCATGCTGGGCCAGGGCGATGTGCCGGATCGGCGGCTGCGCTGCCTCGGCACCCTGGCGCAGGGCGGCGTAGCGTGCGCTGCGCGCCGCCTCTTCCGGACTCTGGCCGGGTGCGTGACGCGCATCGACCCTTAACACCTGCAGCGGCACACCCAGACGGGCACAGACCTCACGGCAATGCGACTCGAAATCGTCGGCGGCGGCCTGCAGGCCGTGATGGATGTGGATGGCGCTGACCTGGCCTGGCCACTTCTCGGCACAGGCCAGCAACAGGGCCATGGAATCGGCGCCGCCGCTGTAGGCCACCGCCAGGGGCAGGCCGGGCTGGAAATCCTGCAACGCCTGGACCAGGCTGCGCGTCATGCGCGCACCTGCCGTCGGGCAGCGCAGGACAGGGGCTTACCTGCCGCTGGTCTTGGTGTCGGTGTAGCGGCCATAGCTCTGCAGGCGCTCGTAACGGCGCTCCAGCAGCTCCTTGACCTTGAGGTCGGCCACCTGTCGGTAGGCATCGACCAGGGCGCGCTTGAGGAAGGCCGCCATCTGCTTGGGATCACGGTGCGCGCCGCCCACGGGCTCGTTGACGATCTTGTCGACCAGACCCAGGGCCTTGAGGCGATGTGCCGTGATGCCCAGCGCCTCGGCCGCATCCTGCGCGCGCTCGGCGGTCTTCCAAAGGATGGAGGCGCAGCCCTCGGGGCTGATCACCGAGTAGACCGAGTACTGCAGCATCAGCACCTGGTCCCCCACCGAGATGGCCAGCGCGCCACCGGAGCCGCCCTCGCCGATGATGGTGGTGATGATGGGCACTTCCAGCTGCGCCATCTCGAAGATGTTGCGGCCGATGGCCTCGGACTGGCCGCGCTCCTCAGCATCGATGCCGGGGTAGGCGCCGGGTGTGTCGACGAAGGTGAAGACCGGCAGGCCGAACTTCTCGGCCGTCTTCATCAGGCGCAGGGCCTTGCGGTAACCCTCGGGCTTGCTCATGCCGAAGTTGCGCAGGCCGCGCTCCTTGGTGTCGCGGCCCTTTTGCTGGCCGATCACCATGCAGGCGGTGCCGTTGAAGCGCGCCAGGCCACCCACAATGCTCAGGTCGTCAGCGAAATGGCGGTCGCCGTGCATCTCGACAAAGTCGGTGAACAGCTCATTGACGTAATCGAGCGTGTAGGGGCGCTCGGGATGACGGGCGATCTTGGTGATCTGCCAGGGATTGAGGTCGCTGTAGACGTCCTTGGTCAGCTGCTGGCTCTTCTTGCTGAGCTGATCGATCTCTTCGCTGATGTCGACGGCGGATTCGGTCTGCACATAACGCAGCTCTTCGATCTTGGCCTCGAGCTCGGCGATCGGCTGTTCGAAATCGAGAAATGTCTTCTTGGCCATGGAGAAACTCCTTATTCTGTGTGCCCGCTCCCGAAGCCCGGGCCCCAAACGTCAATACTCGACCGGTATCGGATCGAGCGAGCGCCAAATATACCAAGTTGCGACGCTGCAAAACGGTGCCCAGGCGGCGGCCACCTCGCGGGCGTCGCTGCGGCTCACGGACTCGCCGGAGAAGTAGCTGCGGCTGATGCCGTTGATCAGGCCGACGTCGTCCAGCGGCAGCACATTGGGCCGCATCAGGTGGAAGATCAGGAACATCTCGGCCGTCCAGCGGCCGATGCCGCGGATCCCCACCAGTTCGGTGATGATGGCCTCGTCGTCCATGTCCTTCCAGGCCGGCGCCCGGATGGCACCGCTGTCGAAATGCAGGGCCAGGTCCACCAGGTACTCGACCTTGCGCGCGCTCAGGCCGGCGGCGCGCATGTCGTCCACCTTGAGCTTGAGCACATTGGCCGCCGTCATGCGCTTGGGCAGCTGGGTGAAGCGGTCCCACACCGTTTGCGCCGCCTTGACCGAGATCTGCTGGCCCACGATGCTGCGCGCCAGCGTGGTGAAGGCATCGCCCCGGGTCTGCAGGCAGGCATCACCATGCAGAGGGATGAGCCGCTTCATCACGCGGTCTTTCTTCATCAGGTGCTTGCACGCCTCTTCCCAGTAGTCGGGCGTATACACCTTGGGGGCCAGGGCCGGGCTCACGACGCGGCCTCCCAGGTGGTGCCGACAGGCGAGTCCTTGAGCACGATGCCCTGCTCCAGCAGCGCCTTGCGGATGCGGTCGGCCTCGGCAAAGTCTTTCGCCTGCTTGGCCGCCGCGCGTTGTCCGATCAGGGTCTGGATGGCGACCTCGTCCAGTGTGGTGCCGGCCTTCAGGAAGGCCTCGGGATCATCCTGCAGCAGGCCCAGGCAAGCGCCCAGGGCCTTGAGCAGGCCGGCGAGTTGCGCCGAGCCCGTCTTGTTGACCTCGGTCGCCAGTTCGAACAGCACGGCCACCGCCTCGGGCGTGCCGAAGTCCTCATCCATCGCCGTCTTGAAACGCGCCGCGTGGGCATCCAGCCAGTCGATCGCCACGGTCGCCGGCTTGACAGCGTGCAAGGCGGTGTAGAGACGCTTGAGCGCGCCGCGCGCATCGTCCAGGTGTGCATCGCTGTAGTTCAGCGGGCTGCGGTAATGTGCGCGGATGATGAAGAAGCGCACCGTCTCCGGGTCGTACCTGGCTAGGATCTCGCGGATGGTGAAGAAGTTGCCCAGGGACTTGGACATCTTCTCGTTGTCCACGCGCACGAAACCGTTGTGCATCCAGAACCTGGCCAGGGGCTGGCCGGTCGCACCCTCGCTCTGGGCGATCTCGTTCTCGTGGTGCGGGAACTGCAGGTCGGCGCCACCGCCATGGATGTCAAAGGTCTCGCCCAGCATCTCGCAGCTCATGGCCGAACACTCGATGTGCCAGCCCGGGCGGCCGGGACCATAGGCGCTGTCCCACTTGGCCTCGGCAGGTTCGCTCGGTTTGGCCGATTTCCACAGCACGAAGTCCAGCGGATCGTCCTTGCCATCGAGCACGGCCACGCGCTCACCGGCGCGCAACTCGTCCAGCGACTTGCCCGACAGCTTGCCGTAGCCCGCGAACTTGCGCACCGCGTAGTTCACGTCGCCGCTGCCGGCGCGATAGGCCAGGCCTTTTTGCTCCAGGGTGCCGATCAGGCTCAGCATCTGCGGCACGTACTCGGTGGCGCGCGGCTCGTGCGTGGGGCGCTCGATGCCCAGGGCGTCGGCGTCCTGGTGCAGGGCCTCGACCATACGATCGGTCAGGGAGCGGATGGTCTCGCCGTTGTCCAGCGCGCGCTTGATGATCTTGTCGTCGATGTCGGTGACGTTGCGGACATAGGTCACGCGCAGGTCACTGGCCTTGAGCCAGCGTTGCACCACGTCGAAGGCCACCATGGCACGGGCATGGCCCAGGTGGCACAGGTCGTAGACCGTCATGCCGCAGACGTACATGCGGACATGGCCGGTTTCGAGCGGGGTAAAGGGCTCCAGCGCACGCGACAGCGTGTTGTATATGCGCAGACTCATGGATCAATCAGAAACCGGCGCTCAGGGGCTGAGGCGCCGGCAGGGAACTAGGACGGGGGCTACAATCGAACGCAGTATAAAGCCCCGTCCAGCGTCCTTGGACCGGGTATGCCCCACCCCACGTACAGTCCCCATGAAGCCCGGTCGCGCCCCTCTCCTAGCCCTGGCACGCCTGCTCACGCTGGCGGCGAGCCTGCATGCCGGCCTGGCTCTGGCCGATGAATACACAGACGTCAGCCAGATGCTGCGCGCCGGTCGACTGGCCGAGGCCCTGGCACGGGTCGACCGCCACCTGGCCAGCAAGCCGCGCGACCCGCAGATGCGCTATTTCAAGGGTGTGATCCAGCGTGAATCGGGCCAATCGGCCGAGGCGCTGGCCACCTTCACCAAGCTGACCGAGGACTACCCGGAGTTGCCCGAACCCTACAACAGCCTGGCCGTCATCCACGCCGCGCAAGGCGACTTCGACAAGGCACGCGTCGCCCTGGAAATGGCCCTCCGTGCCAACCCGACTTATGCGACCGCGCACGAGAACCTGGGCGACCTCCATGCGCGGCTCGCCCGCCAGGCCTACTGCAAGGCCCTGCAGCTCGATGCCAGCAACAGCGGCCTGCAGTCCAAGCTGACGGCCTTGGGCGCCAGCTGTCCGTGATGGCCATCGTTCGGGTGCGACCAAGCCCCTTGCCTCCCGTCTTTTGCCGGGACCTGTCCCCCTACAATGACTTCCGTTCATGAAGCAAGGCCGCCTCTCTTCCTTTCTCTCGCTGCTGCCGGTTCGCCTGCTGGCCCTGGCCGCCTGCCTGACCCTGAATGCCGCCCATGCCGACGAGTACAGCGACGTGGCCCAGCTGCTGCGCGAGGGCAAATGGTCCGAGGCCAAGGTCCGGGTGGAGCGCCACCTCGCCGCCAAGCCGCGCGACCCCCAGATGCGCCTGTTCAGGGGGGTGATCCAGCGTGAGACGGGCCGCCCGGCCGAGGCCATCGCCACCTTCACCCGCCTCAGCGAAGACCACCCCGAGCTGCCCGAGCCCTATAACAACCTGGCCGTCATCCACGCCGCCCAGGGTCAATACGACAAGGCCCGTATCGCTCTGGAAAAGGCCTTGCGCACCAACCCCAGCTACGCCACGGCACACGACAACCTGGCCGATGTCTATGCCCGCCTGGCCAGCCAGGCCTACAGCAAGGCGCTGCAGCTCGACGGCGCCCCCCAGCAAGCTGCCACCCCCGCCCGCCTGGCCCTGATCCGCGAACTCTCCACCCCCCCGGCAACCAGGCGCGCCCGGTGCTGGCCGCAGCATCCAGCGCACCGGCCGCCAAGCCTGCCGCGCCGATGCCGACACCCGCCAAGCCGGTCATCGTGGCCGCCGCACCGGCCCCGTCCAAGCCCGCCGTCGCCGTGCCCCCCGTGACGCCGCCACCCCCGGCCGTCATCGCCGATGGCAGCCGTGAGGTGGAACTGGCCGTGCGCGCCTGGGCCCGCGCCTGGTCCGAAAAGAACATGGCGCAGTACCTGGCGGCCTACGACAAGAACTTCGAAACACCGGGCCAGCAAAGCCGTAGCGCCTGGGAACAGGACCGCAGGCTGCGCATCGTGGGCAAATCGCGCATCTCCGTCGACCTGCTGGAACTGCAAGTCAGCGCCAAGGGTAACCGTGCCGTGGCAAAATTCCGCCAGGACTACAAGGCTGACGCCCTGGCCATCCTGAGCCGCAAGACACTGGAGCTGGTCAAGACGGGGGATCGCTGGCTGATCGTCAAGGAATCCAGCGGCGGCTGAGAACCTGGCGTGCAGGCCTTGCGTCACTGCGCTGGACACATTCCGTATCGACATGAAACTAGGTTCTCGCCCTCTGCTGCTGCTCCTGGGTACCACCATCGTCCTCGTGGCGCTTGCCAGCGACCGTGGCGACCAGCCGCGTGGCGAGACCGTGGCGATGGTCGCTCCGCAGATGCCGATGCAAGCAGCGCTCGTGCAGTCACCTGCGCTTGCGGCTGGGGCTCCTCAGGTCAATGGGGCTGCCGAGGCACGCCTGATCGAGGTTTATCGCCTGACCGGCGAGGGCCGCACACGCGAGGCGCTGCAGCGGGCCGAAACCCTGGTGCGCGACTTCCCCCATTTCCAGCTGGCCCAGCTGGTCTATGGCGACCTGCTGACCACCCAGGTCCGTCCGGTGCGCGATTTCGGCGACGTGCCGCCGGCGCTGGCCACGGGCAACGCCGGCACCATCCTGGGCGAGTTGCGCCACGAATCGCAGATGCGCCTCAAGGCCCTGCGTGAACGCCCGCCGGTCGGCGCCATCCCCTCGCAGTTCCTGGCACTGTCGCCACGCAACCGCCACGCCATCGCCATCGACGCCTCGCGCTCGCGCCTGTACCTGTTCGAGAACACACCGCAGCAGCTCAGGCTGGTGGCCGACTTCTACATCTCGGTCGGCAAATCGGGGATCGAAAAAATGGTCGAGGGCGATGCACGCACGCCGCTGGGCGTGTATTTCATCGTCAGCAACCTCGACCCGAAATCCCTCAGCGACTTCTACGGCTCCGGGGCGCTGCCCATCAACTACCCCAACGTGCTCGACAGCAAGCGCGGCAAGACCGGCCGTGGCATCTGGCTGCACGGCACGCCACCCAACCAGTTTTCCCGCGCCCCTCTGGCCTCCGACGGCTGCGTGGTCCTGTCCAACCCCGACCTGGCGTTTCTCAGCCGCACGGTCGAGATCCGTACCACGCCGGTCGTCATCTCGCCGCGGCTGGAGTGGGTCGCGCCCCACAGCGTTCAGGCCCAGCGCAAGCCCTTTGAAGACGCGCTGGCTGCCTGGCGCAGCGCCAAGTCGCGCGGTGACGTGGACCAGCTGCTGCGCTTCTACACCCCCGATTTCAACAGCTACGGCAAGTCGCTGGCCGAGTGGGTTCCGGCCCTGCGCAGCGAAGTCGACAAGGCACGCGGCAAGCCCATCCAGCTCAAGGACCTGTCCTATCTTCGCTGGACCGATGCCACCGACACCATGGTCGTGACCTTCGGCGAAGTGGCCGACGGCGAGCGCAGCGGGCCGACCAAACGCCAGTACTGGGTGCGCCAGGGCAGCGAATGGAAAATTTTCTTTGAAGGAATCATTGGATGAGTCTGTCTCTCTACTCCGGGCTGCGTCGCGGCCTGCTGCTGGCCGGCGCCTGCCTGCTGTTCACCGGTGCCGTGCAGGCACAGGCCAAATCGCCGCGTGTCAAGCTGGCCACCAGCGCTGGTGACATCGTGATCGAACTGGAGGCCGCCAAGGCCCCCAAGACCGTCGAGAACTTCCTGGCCTACGTGCGCAAGGGCCACTACCAGGGCACGGTTTTCCACCGGGTCATCCCGGGTTTCATGATCCAGGGCGGCGGCTTTGATGCTGCCATGGCGCAGAAGCCCACCGAGAAACCGATCGAAAACGAAGCCAACAATGGCCTGAAGAACGACAAATACACGCTCGCCATGGCGCGCACGCCGCATCCGCATTCGGCTTCCGCGCAGTTCTTCATCAACGTCGCTGACAACGCCTTCCTCAACCACACGGCGCCCACCCAGCAAGGCTGGGGCTATGCCGTGTTCGGCAAGGTCGTCGAAGGCATGGAAATCGTCGACAAGATCAGCGCCGTGCCCACCGGCGACAAAGGGATGCACCAGAACGTGCCCCAGACCCCCATCACCATCAACGCGGCCACCGTGCTGCCCTGAGAAAGCCACCATGAGCAATCCCCACGTCGAACTCCACATCACCGGCCTCGGCACCATCAAGATCGAACTCGACGCTGCCAAGGCACCGAACAGCGTGGCCAACTTCCTGGCCTACGTGAACAAGGGCCACTATGACGGCACCGTCTTCCACCGCGTCATCCCCGGCTTCATGATCCAGGGCGGCGGCTTCGAAGCCGGCATGAACCAGAAACCCACCGACAAGCCCATCAACAATGAGGCCAACAACGGCCTGAAGAACGACAAGTACACCCTGGCCATGGCACGCACGAACGACCCGCACTCGGCCACGGCACAGTTCTTCATCAACATCGCCGACAACGGCTTCCTGAACCACACCGCTCCCTCGGCCCAGGGCTGGGGCTACGCCGTGTTTGGCAAGGTCGTGGCCGGCACCGACGTGGTGGACAAGATCGCCGCCGTGAAAACCGGCCAGAAGGGTTTCCACGGCGATGTGCCCAAGGAGGACGTGGTGATCGAAAAGGCCGTGGCGCTCTGACCTGTCCGCCCATGCCATCGACCGCCCCCCGGTTCGCCGAGCTGCATGCCCCGGCGCACTGGCGGGTGGTCGATTTCATTTCCGACCTGCACCTGCAGGCGACTGAACCTCGTACCGCCCTGGCCTGGGAGCGCTATATGGCGCGGACCCAGGCCGATGCGGTTTTCATCCTGGGCGATCTGTTCGAAGTGTGGGTCGGTGATGACGGGCTGCAGGCCAGGGACGAAGAGGCCCGCTTCGAGCAACACTGCGTCGAGGTGATGAAAGCAACCGCCAGCCGATGCGCCGTGCACTTCATGCATGGCAACCGCGATTTCCTGCTCGGGTCCGCCGGCGCCCGCGCCGCCGGCTGCACCCTGCTGGACGATCCTTGCGTGCTGGTGTTTGGCGGACAGCGCTGGCTGCTGACCCACGGTGATGCGCTGTGCCTGGACGATGCCGACTACCTGCGCTTCCGCGCCCAGGTACGCACCGCCGACTGGCAGCAGGCCTTCCTGGCCAGGCCGCTGGCCGAACGCCGGGCCATCGCACGCGGCCTGCGCCAGCAAAGTGAGGACCGCAAGCAAAGCGGCATGGCCTACGCCGACGTCGATGCCACGATGACGCGCGACTGGCTGCGGACCGCCAGCGCGGACACCATGATCCATGGACACACGCACCAGCCGGCCGATCATGATCTGGGACAAGGCCAGCTTCGCCATGTGCTCAGCGACTGGGACGCTGCCGCCCGGCCGCCACGCGCCGAAGTGCTGCGTCTGCAACGGTCCGATCAGACGGGTGCCGTCCGGGTTCTGCGCCTGCCTGCCAGCGACGTCACCTGAGCATGTGGGCCTGGCTTGCCCGCTTCCGCAGGCGTGAGCGCCGGCCACGCCAGCATCTCCCTGACGCCCTCTGGCAGCAGACCCTGGCGGACTGCCATTTCCTGCAGGCGTGCTCTGCCCCCGAACTGACCAGGCTGCGCGAACTCAGCGCCCTCTTCCTCGAAGACAAGGAATTTCATGGTGCCCAGGGCCTGGTGATCACCGATGCCATGGCGCTCACCATCGCCGCGCAAGCCTGCCTGCCGGTGCTGCACTTCGGCCCCGGGGACCAGCCGCTGCGCAGCTACGACGACTTCGTCGGCATCGTCGTGCACCCCGACGAAGTCGTGGCGCAGCGCGAGGTGGTGGACGAACACGGGGTGGTGCACCAGTATGAAGAAACCCTGGCGGGTGAAGCCATGCATCAGGGGCCGGTGATGCTGAGCTGGCGCGACGTGACATCGGCGTCCAGCGAGAGCGGCTACAACGTGGTGATCCACGAGTTCGTCCACAAGCTGGATTTGCGGGACGGCCAGGCTGACGGCTGCCCGCCCCTGCCGACGGGTTTCATGGGCCTGCCGACGGCCCGTGCGGCGCGCAGCCACTGGCTGAGCACACTGCAGCCAGCTTACGACGCATTCAGAGAGGCCGTCATCAAGGCCGAGCGCTTCGGCACAGAACCCACCTGGCTCGATCCCTATGGCGCCGAAGCCATCGACGAATTCTTCGCCGTGACCAGCGAAGCCTATTTTGTCAACCGCGAACGCTTCGGGCGTGAATTCGGTACCCTGCTGCCGCTCTTCGACGCTTATTACCGGCCCGGACACTGAGCGTCGGGCCCCGGCCCTTCGTCAGCGCTTGAGCAAGGCCTTGAGCGCCTGCTGCAGGCGACGTGCCTGGCCGGCGTCATAAGCAGCCGCCAGCACACGCGCCACATCCTGCCCCCAGGTCTGCGCCGGGGCCGGATCATTGCGTCGCGTCAGCAGTTGCAGCTGCAGCGCGCGACGCGCGTCCAGCTGCTCGGCCGGCGTCGGCACCTCGGCGGCGATCTCCAGGCGCAGCAGGGTGTCGTCCGCCGTGGCCGAGGGTGCGGCCGCCAGGGCCTGGGTCCACAAGCTGCGCACCGCCGGCGTCACACGCCCGCCGATCTCGGCGGCCGTGGGCAGCCTGCCTGCATCGCGCTGCTCCCAGGCCGCCAGCAATTGCGTCAGCGCCTCGCCATGGGCCTGCACCGCCAGCTTCTTCAGGACGGCCTGCGCATGGTCCAGCGCATCGCGCTGGGCGCGGAAGGCGGCATCGCCCAGGCGCGGGCCCTCGCGCTCACGCCCGAAATCGCGGCCTTCGCGCTCGGGCCGGCGTTCGTCGCGGCGCGGTGCATCGCGCCGCTCCCCGGGTCGGGCCCGCCCGGCCGGGGCGGCCGGCTCGCTGCGCTTCATGCCCGGTCGGTCATCGCCACGGACCGCCACCACGGGCTTGCGCGGCTGCGCCGGCGTCGCGACCGGCGCCGCTTCATCGCTTGCTGCCGCAAGCTGCTCCGGCGCGGCGGGCGCGGGTACCGCCGGCGCCTGCCCGGCCCCCTTGAGCACGGCCTCCAATGCGCTCATAGCGGCACGGATGGCCTGTGCGTCACCGCTGGCATTGGCCGCATCCAGCGCCTGGGACGCCTGCAACACCGCCTTGTCGTGCTCGCTCATGGCGGCACTCGCCTGTTCGCGGGACGCACTCTTGCGCGCAAAGGCTTCGTCGATCGGCTTGCGGAAGGCGTCCCAGAGCTTCTGCTCCTGGCGCCGATCCAGGGGAACGGCATGGGCCTCGGCCTGCCAGCGCTGCTGCAAGGCCTTGACGGCATCGATGCGCAAGACGGGCGCCCCCCCCAATGCTGTGGCCTCCTCGATCATGGCCTGTCGGCTCTGCAGGCTGAGTTTCTGGGCTACCTCCAGCGGAGCGGCGGCGGCCTGCATCGCGGCCTTCCACTGCGGCTGCATCTCGGCAAACGCTTTTTCACTCAGATGCCCGGCCTCACGCCAGCGCTCGGCAAACTGGTGCAAGTCGCGGTTGATCGCTTTCAGGTCTGCGCCTGAAGCCGTCGCATGGGCAGCCGTCCAGGCCTTGAGTTCCTCGATCAGGGCCAGACGCTTGGCCCGATGTTCGGCCGATTCGGCCCGGACCTTCTCCAGCCAGGCCTCGACCACCTTGTAAGCCTGGTTGCAGGCCTCGTCAAAGCGCTTCCAGAGGGCATGGTTGGGTACGCCCCCCTGGTCGGTCTGTTTCCAGAGCTCGCGCAGTTCGCGTAGCGATTCCTGCATCTTGCGCCCGCCCAGGGCCTGACCTTCCGGCCGCTTGAGCAGCGCCTCGGCCTTGGCCACCAGTTCCTCGCGCAACTGGTCGGCACGCCAGCGCTGCCAGCCTTCCAGTTCACCGGCGGCAGCCAGCGCCGCATGGGCCTGGCGATCCAGCTGACTATCTATATGACGGCCATGTTCCTTGAGGGCCAGGCGCAGCGCATTGGCAGCTCCGGTGCTGGCCTTGCCGTGGCCCTGCGCCACTTCGGCCTCCAGCCGGCCCAGCACCTCGCGCACGGCCGTCGTGGCATGGGCCCGGGTTTCAGGGTCCACCCTGGGCTTGGAAGGCGACGGCGCAGCCTCGACCGGCAAGCCGCGCGCCCTGCGCAACTCATCGGCCCAGACCGGGACCTGGGGCAAGGGCGCCGCCGGATCGGCCGCCGCCGCTCGCGCCTGGGCCAGGGCGGCGCTGAACGCCTCCCAGACCAAGGACAGCTGGGCGCGCGAGGCCTCCAATTGCGGGGCAAAGCGAAGGTCGATGCTGCTCCAATGCGGGTCTCCCGGCAGGGCAGCGGCTTCTGCCTGCCAGCGGCTCACATCGCCGGCCAGGCTCTCGAAGGCTGTCTGCGCATCCAGCCAGGACTTGGTGGACAGCACCTCGATGCGCTGGGCCAGCAGTACGGCGGCCTCACGCTGCACCTGGGCGCGGTGCTGTACATCTTCTATGGCCTTGACGCGATCAGCCAAGCGGGTCTTCAGGGTGGCCAGCGGCTCCCGGCTCAAGGGGGCCCCAGCCTTGGCTGCATCGCGCTGCCAGGCCATGGCATCAGCCACATTCAGCTTGGCTGCATCCAGCAAGGCCTGGGCCTTCTGTGCCCAGTCAGCTGCCATGCCTTCCTGCTCACGCAGGCGCTTGAACTCGTCCAGCTTTTCGCGCAGGAGCTTGGCGGCCCCCTTGTCCTTGACACTCAGTTCGCGATAAACCTGTTGCATCTGCTCCACAGCAGGCGCGGTCTGCAACCAGGCGCGGACACAAGCGGCACGCTCGCCGGCCGTATGCGCAGAGAAGGCGCCACCCGTCAGTTCGTCCAGGGCTTGGGTATCGATGCGTTGGGAAGATGGGGTCGAAGGGGACACGTCGCGAACTCGGCTGGCAAATAAAAGGCTGATTGTCGCCGTCATTTACACCGATCTTGCGGATTTTTGGCGCAGCGCCGTAAACGCGGAGAAGAACCGGAACAAAAAGAAAGCCCGGCCGGGTGGCACATGACCAGCCCGCCGGGCCTGACGGCGAGCTGAAAGCCCATGCCGTCTGGGTATCGCAAAGGGGAGAGTCGGGTCCCGCAATGCGAAGGAGGCAAGAGATTGCCCCCATGATTGCCAGTTTGGCGCTGGCACCTGCACCCTGAAGGTGTGTGCCGGCTACTTCCAGCAGAAATGCCTGATGTGACAGGCTGATTCAGTCTAGCCTTGCTGCCGCTGGATTCAAATCAGCGTCTCAATGAAACCCGTGCCTTTGATTGAGGCCGGATGCGTCGATTCGAGGCGCCATGAAACAAACAGGGATGGCACTGTTACAAAATACAGTAGAGCTAAGGCTGAGTTTGACATTGATTTTGTAAGTCATTGATTTATATAAATATTTTTATGACAACATCACTTCCGTCGGCACTCATAATTCTTATTGGTGATGTTAAATTGATTTGATATTATTGACTGGTTATATGACGGGTCTTACAATTCGTTTCACCCTGAATCAGGGATTACCCCAAGCCGCTGCCGACCCCGGCTACATCGGATCACCTGCAGGCAACACGTCGCCAGGCCGGTCTAGATGGCGTACCAACCCAGACGTGCTGACTGCGGTCTGGTTCTGTGAACAAGTCACAGCCCCAGACCCGGCGCCACGCGAGATGAGGAAGTGCTATGACAGCGTTTCAAGAAATGGGCCAGAGCCTGCGATCCGTCGCAAGCCAGATTTCCCAAGTCTTCTTCGCCACCATCCACAACAGCTTTGCGCTGCTGGGGCTGGCCGTATTGTTTGCCACCATCACCCTGGTGGCCCGACCTGACCTGCGACAAGCCGGCGAAGCCCAGCTGATGGGCTGGCTGCAAGGCCGTCAAATCGAAACGGTAGGCATCGAAGCCGAACCGGTGGCCGTGGAGCGCGCCACGGCAGCCCACCCCCACCAATTGCCCAAGCAGCAAGCTGCGGTAGCCTACTGGCTGAGCAAGAAGTACCGCGTCGCTCCGGAGCCGTTGTCGGCACTGGTCGTCGAAGCCTATGAAGTGGGTCGCCGCACCGACATCGATCCGTTGCTGCTGCTGTCAGTCATGGCCATCGAATCCAGCTTCAACCCTTTCGCCCAGAGTCCGGTCGGAGCCCAGGGTTTGATGCAAGTGATGACCCGGGTACATAGCGACAAATACGAAGCCTTCGGCGGCAAGCTGGCCGCCTTCGACCCGGTCGCCAACCTGCGCGTCGGTGCTCTGGTGCTGCAGGAATACATCCGGCGCACCGGAACGGTAGAAGGTGGCTTGCGCTACTACGTGGGCGCCGCCAACCTGCCCGACGATGGCGGTTATGCCGCCAAGGTACTGGCCGAGCACGCCCGCTTGGTCCAAGTGGCCTCGGGACGGGCTGTACCGACCCAGACCGCCCAGCCCATCCCGGTGACAGCCCCGGCCAAGCCGGCCCCCGCTGAGACCCTGGTGCTGCTCAACTCCTGAATTTGCGCCCGCCAGGCCGGGCGGGCCAGCACTCTCCGCTACACTAGCCGGGCACGCAACTGGCGATAGGTACGCCTGAGCCTTCGGGCCGGGTGTTGCTGACGTGGACAGACCACCGGGAAACGTGCCACGGGTCAGCGCCGCACAAGGCCAGCCGTCCTGTGTTCAGCCGTTCGCCTGGGCAGCCCCCGCCTTCCGGGGGACCCCTGTTTTTTCCGACTGCCATGTACAACCGCAACATCCTCGTCGAACAAACCGATCCCGAACTCTGGGCCGCCATCCAGGCCGAGAACGCCCGCCAGGAACACCATATCGAGCTGATCGCCAGCGAGAACTACGCCTCGCCCGCCGTCATGGCTGCCCAGGGCACCCAGCTCACCAACAAATATGCCGAGGGTTACCCCGGCAAGCGTTACTACGGTGGCTGCGAGCATGTGGACGTGGCCGAGCAACTGGCCATCGACCGCGTCAAGGCCATCTTCGGCGCAGATGCCGCCAACGTGCAGCCGCATTGCGGCGCCTCGGCCAACGAAGCCGTTTTCCTGGCCTTCCTCAAGCCCGGCGACACCATCATGGGCATGAGCCTGGCCGAAGGCGGTCACCTGACCCACGGCATGGCGCTCAATATGAGCGGCAAATGGTTCAACGTCGTGTCCTATGGCCTGAACGCCAAGGAAGAGATTGACTACGAGGCCATGGAGCGCAAGGCCCACGAATCCAAGCCCAAGCTGATCATCGCCGGTGCGTCGGCCTACAGCCTGCACATCGACTTCGCGCGCTTCGCCAAGGTGGCGAAAGACGTGGGCGCCATCTTCATGGTGGACATGGCGCACTACGCCGGCCTGATCGCCGCCGGCGTCTACCCCAACCCGGTGCCGCACGCCGACGTGGTGACCTCCACCACGCACAAAAGCCTGCGCGGCCCGCGCGGCGGCATCATCCTGATGAAGGCCCAGCACGAGAAAGCCATCAACAGCGCCATCTTCCCCGGCCTGCAGGGCGGCCCGCTGATGCACGTGATTGCAGCCAAGGCCGTGGCCTTCAAGGAAGCCATGGACCCGGGCTTCAAGACCTACCAGCAGCAGGTCGTGAAAAACGCCCAGATCGTGGCCGAGACGCTGACGAAACGCGGGCTGCGCATCGTCAGCGGCGGCACGCAGAGCCACGTCATGCTGGTCGACCTGCGCTCCAAGGGTATCACTGGCAAGGAAGCCGAGGCCGTGCTGGGCGCCGCCCACATGACCATCAACAAGAACGCCATCCCCAACGACCCCGAGAAGCCCATGGTCACCAGCGGTGTGCGCGTCGGCACCCCAGCCATGACCACCCGAGGTTTCAAGGACGAAGAAGCGCGCATGACGGCCAACCTGATCGCCGACGTGCTGGACAATCCGCGTGACGAAGCCAACATCGCCGCCGTGCGCGCCAAGGTCAATGCCCTGACGGCCCGCTTTCCGGTGTACAAGTAAGCCCGATCAATGAAATGCCCGTTCTGCGGAAACTCTGAAACCCAGGTCGTCGAGACCCGGATTTCAGAGGACGGGGATTTCATCCGCAGGCGCCGTCAATGTGGCGCCTGCGAAAAACGCTTCACCACCTACGAGCGGCCGGACGTCAATTTCCCGAACATCGTCAAGAAAGACGGCCGGCGCATCGAGTACGAGCGCGGCAAGCTCATCGCCTCCATGAAGCTGGCCCTGCGCAAGCGTCCGGTCAGCACCGAGCAGATCGACAGCGCGATCGAACGCATCGAGGAAAAACTGCTCAACCTCGGCCTGCGCGAGGTGCCCTCCAACCGCATCGGCGAGTTGGTGATGCGTGAACTTAAAAAACTCGACAAGATCGCCTACGTGCGTTTTGCCAGCGTCTACCGCAGCTTCGAGGACATCGACGAATTCAAGACGCTGGTGGATGAGGTCAGGCGCTGATTAGCGCCTGACTTACCTCACTTCCAGCAGTCCTGGACCGTGGGCCCTGTTGCGCTCCGGCCTTTGACCCCGGTGTTCGTCAGCGTCAGGTTGCCGCACTTGTCCTCTCCCAACAGGGTTGCTGTGAGTGTGTACGAATTCAAAGTTGCCGCCACGCTCAGCGTGTAACGCGGCGCACTCGCCGGGATATTCTGGAGCCTGGCTGGCAGGGCCGGACTGGTTGCGCCCGCCGCATCGGATGTGTAACGACTGTTGGCCGCGTAATAGCGCTCCATGAACTGTTGCGCCTCCAGCAAGGCCGTCCTGGCTTCGGAACGGTAACCCCGCTTCACGTATTCCACGTAGTTCGGGTAGACCACGGCGGACAGGATCCCGACGATGGCAACCACAATCATCACCTCGATCAAGGTGAAACCCGACTGGATGCGGGACCTGCCGCCGCGTTCTTCGTTCATGAATTTGAGCATGGAAACAACCTCAAAGAATGTTCTTGATCAGCGAATCGGCGGATTGATGATACGGCGCCAGACTCGATCCTGGATAGACCGCGTGGCGGTCGGATCATCATCCGGGACACAGACCATCATCTGACCAGTCGTGTTCTGGGTACTGATCAGTCGAGTTCCAGGCGGGCACTTGCCGGGGATGCCAACGCCGGTACCTGTTCCCATCTGCCCCCGCACAATGGCATCGATACCGTCGGCATTGGTGGCGTAGCCCACCACGGACGTATCTGAAGTATTCACCACACCATCGCCGTTCGTGTC
This sequence comes from Rhodoferax sp. BAB1, assembly GCF_013334205.1. Classification (NCBI taxonomy): domain Bacteria; kingdom Pseudomonadati; phylum Pseudomonadota; class Betaproteobacteria; order Burkholderiales; family Comamonadaceae; genus Rhodoferax; species Rhodoferax sp. BAB1. The sequence continues at coordinate 2,045,681 of NZ_CP054424.1, forward strand.
ATACATGGGTGTGTTCGGGTTGACACCATTGTCGGCGTCAAAGAAGAAGTTCACCCCCGAGCCGACGGACGCCTCGCACACCACCAGATTACGCGCTGGCGAAATCGTGCTCAACAATGCGACTTTGGATGTTGCCTTCTGAGGGGGATATATCAGCCGCAAGCCAGCAATGGCATCCATGTCAAGCACCCAGCCACGCTCTGAAGTCCAGTTCACACTGGTACCACCAATGGAATAGAACGTGGCTCCACCGGCTCCAGTTGTGGAAACCATGGTCCGCAGCGAAAGAATCGACCTGTCCATGGGGCGGGGCAGCGTGTCGGCTTCCTTGTCCCAGACACTGTAGATCGACTGCAAAGCTACCGAGTTGGCTTCCGCTTCCACGTCCAGGACGCCGGTTCCGAACAGCACCATCCGGCCGCCCCGGCTTGTGTCGAAGATCACGGGCGCTTGGGTGATCGGCTGGGGATTCAGCGCGGAATCCGTAGCCCGGAAGAAGGCTGCCCCACCAGAGACCAGGAAGCGGCTGCTTTCCGTCGCAGAATAATCCATCTTCCAGAGATTGCCCTTCAGATCGCCTGAATAGATCGTGGTGATCTGGCCACTGCTGTTGCGCACCACACCGACCCCGCCCAAGCCGTTCGAACCGGTTGAATCCAATGTGAGCGTCTGGGCTACCCCCGTCGCCAGATTCACCACAAACAGCACGGCATTGCCCGCATCACTGAAACGGCCATTCCCGAAAATAGCCACCCACTCCCCGTTGGGCAGGACACCCGCCTGGACGGGGGCGGTGATGTAACCCATGTCGGGATAGTTCAGATGGGAAATCTCCCAGCGGATGCTGGAGCCATCCAGACTGCTGCTGTTCGTGATGTCGAGAGCAAAGACTGCACGCCCACCTGCGCCCAGAGTACCCAACATGTAGTTGCGCCAGCTAGCGGACGTTTCACCAGGAGCGGGCACATAGGCGTCGGTTTCATTGAGCGGTCCGTCCACGTAGTACTGGTGGTACATCGCGGTGGTGCCATAGGTCTTGTCACTCAGCTTGTAAAGGTTGGGGTATACAGAGCGGGGTACGTAGGCAAAGATCTCCCGGCCGTCATCGGCCCCACCGCCCACCGTGCCCAGCGTGTCCTTGAATGCATGCAGCATGCCGTCATTGCCTCCCACGAAAAGGACGGCGGCACGAGACGCCTTCTGCGTCAGGAAGTTCGAGTAAGGGGTGCCGCCGCCTTGAGCGGGCGGAAGGCTGATGTAGCCCAGATTGACCGCATCCTTGACCAGCACCGGATTGGAGTTGATGAAGTCACCCAACAGCCCCTTGCGCGTGCGGAAAGGCTGGCTATCCCCTTCCTTGCTGCGATTGCCTCGCAGGAAATCAACAAAATCCGTGGTGTGCGTCGCCGCCACGGTACCCAAGGCCGCCTGATTGTCCGCTCCCATCGCTGCCCAGGTGAAGGCCACGGCGGATGGGGGTGAGGTGTCGGTGCGCCACGTATAGATATTACGGCTGGCTGCGGCGGGAACCTTGGCTTCCGCGTTCCAGCTCTGTGCGCCAGCCTGGCCCAGCTCATCGAGCGTGAAGGCCTGGATGTCACCATTCCAGTCGCCGCTCTTGTACAGAGGAACATATTTGCGGTTACCCGCCTGCAGAACCGTGGACGCCGTCGCCACACCGGCCTCACGCAATTCACGGGTCAGGGCCTGCCCGACGGAATTACGGATGGCCTCAGCCAACTCCTTGGGGTCCTTGGCGCTGATGTAGTTCCCGCGGCTGTTCAGTGCGGTGTGCCAGAGATCATCGATACGGTCTGTGCCCCAAACCTTGGACCCACTTGTCAAAGCGACAAGGTCCGTTGCAGGATCCAGGGTGCCACGCACCCCGAGGCCCACGGTCAAATTCACCATGTGCTGCCAGAAGGCCGGGTTTTCGGCCGAAGGCTCAACGATATTCGAGAGATCCGGCCGTAAATCAGTCTTCCAGAATTCCATGCCGTAATCGGCCAGGGTATCGGAGTTGCTGTCATTAAAAGGACGATCCGCCAAGTACTGATAGTTACGCCCGGGTCCGGTGATCACCGTACCGTTCGTGTTATCTGAATTGCCCACGGAAGTCGTCGTTCCGGACCAGTAACCATCCGTCACCAGAAGGTTATAGGAACGGCGACAAGCTTTGTCCGTCGTCGTGTTGACTTGGCCAGGATTGTCCGACCAGGGACCGCGCACATCAGCACGTTTGTAATACTGGCCGACGGTATACACGGCGCGCGGCAAGGGCGTCCCCCCATCGGCTGGCAAAGCATACAGCCAAGTGAAGAGATCGGCTTTGATCGTACTCGTGAAATCGCGCACACCCGCCTGGATCACCTTGGTCGTCACGCCGTCGATGCTGACGTCCGAGCCTTGGTTGATCCGCCCCCAACCCAAGCGGAAGGTATCGCCGGACTCACTGAAGGCCTCGGCAACCGACCCGCGCGCCAGCAGGTTGCGGGTCCGGTAGTAGGTGAACCAGTTGGCAAAATTCTGCCGTTCTTCGGCCTTCGTGCACACCGAACCCGAGCAGTCGGTACGGGCCGCATATTTGGTGAACGTCGTGCCATCAGCGGCGTTGATGCTGTATTCGGTGTAATTGCTGGCAACGGCAGGATCCGTATAGGCCCCTGCCGTTTTATTCAAGCGGTAGTAAAGCCCGGGGTCGTACTCAATATTGCTGCGGTTATTGCACCCTGTATCAGCCCCACTCCAGCACCAGGTTCGGCTGCTCGTGAAGGTGCGCTTGTTGGTGAGATTGATCTGGTTGTTCGTCTGATCCATCGGATCGCGCGGCGCGGCTGACACACTTACATCAGGCATGCGCCCACCCGCTGCCAGCGGCCAAGGCTGGTAACGAACCTCAGGGTTGTAATAAACGGTATTGGTATCCGGCGAGCGCATCAGTTTCTGCCGGTGATTGGTCGAACCGGGTTGGGCCGCCACTGTGCCCTGATAGTTCACATAATCATTCGAATCCTCTCCCGGATCCATCCTGGCGCCGTTACTTCCCAGCGGACTGGCAATGGTGTAGGCCCCGACATAAATTGTCACTTCGGGCATGTGCGACCACGTCATGGAACCTGAATCGTCCATGGTCAGCATGATGTTGGGCTTGACCCCGCCCCCGTCGCGGCTCATCAATGGGTATTGCGCAGGCTGCGCGCTCACGGAGATGGTCAATGCCAACAACCACACCGCCATGAACGCACCAAGCACAGACTTGGCTATGGGAGTAGCAAACTGATTTTTCATCTCGTTCTCCATCAATTCAGCATGACCGTGGACTGCAACCAGATCACGGATCCATTGGTCGTGAGTCCAGTGCCTGAAGCGGCACGGTAGTCCGTACTAAAGCCCCGGGCCGTGATGACGTAAGCCACATTGCCGTCAGCCATCGCCTGCTTCTCGACGACGCATTCGGGCAAGGTCGCCGGCCGGAAAGCGCTGTCGGTCGATTTGATACGGTTCTCAGGCAGCACCGTCTTGGAGGCAGAAGCCCCCCCCGCGCCGGTCCAGGTGCCCGTCTGGCTCCAGGCTGGCGTACCGCCAAATGTGGTCTGGACCAAGTTGACCTCCGCCAACGTGGCCACACGGCTGGCTTCAGGCTTGGTCAGTTCCGACTCGCAGTAACGCAAGGCAGCTTCCGCATACTGTTGCGCCAGGTATTGAACGCGAATGTTGTTGGTCAGCTTCTCACTGGAAGTGGCATTGCGTATGGTTGCCGCCGACGTGATGCCGATGATGACCAGCATCATCATGACGATGATCAGCGACACACCCGCCTGACGGCGTGCACCGTGATGCAGTTTGGCTGTAACAGGAATCGTTGACATCATGGAACCTCAAAAGGCCATCTTGTTGCGCAGTGTTGTCGTCGTGAAGTAGGCACGGCGTACAAAGAAATCAGCGGATGTGCGCTCCACCCCATCACAATCCAGGTAAGTCAGCGGGTCTTCAGAGTTCAGAACGGCCTCGCTGCTCTTCATCAGCAGGCAAACCCGCACGCTCAGAACGCGCCCCCAGTCGGAGACGCTGGAAGCGCTCACGTACTTGACGATCTGGCGAGGATTGGCTGCATTGGCCTCCCCGTACCAGATTCTCATGGCCTCAACGTTGTCGACCAGCGGCTGTCCCGCCGCACCTTGCTGGCTGGCACAGTAGAGTTCAGACTTGCCGCTTGCACCAGAGGACAGATAGAACCGGTTGTGCGCGATGTAATAAGTCGCCGTTCCGACGACGGTCGTGGGCAGCGTGTTACCGATGCAGTCGGACGGCACATTCGCTGCTGTCGGCACGGTATTGGTCAGGTCCGCCTCGTACACCACCTCGATCACATGATCGTCGGCACCTGCAACTGCACAAACCGTGTTATCCCAAGGGGCCGTCTGGTTGCGCCGAATCACGTTATCGAGCCCCTTGTCACAGCCAAAAATCGGGCGATCAGAATAGCTACGCGTAAACGTTGTACCGGAGACACCAGTGGGCTGCGCATAACCGGCCAGAAGAAGGTCGCGGTTCATGATGGTCATCGCGATCTGCGCGTTTTCATTCATTTCCGCATAAGCAGCCTGGACCTTGCCGGTCTTGCCCGAACCCAGGTAACTTACAAGTACCGCCCCAACCACGATCAGCCCGATGACCAGCGAGACCAGAACTTCGATCAGGGACAGGCCCTGCATCCGGGAGCGAAGGACGCGCTGTTTCATAGATTGATCCGGAAATAGCTGCAGCGGATGCTGAGGTCGCTGCCAGTGTTAAGGCTGTTGGGGCACTCGCTCACCAAAGCGGGTGCCTCGTCGGTATTCGCAACCGCTGGATCGCGCCAGACCACCCAGACATCCATTGCCACCTCCGTGCTCTGACGGCGCAGGAAAACAGATCATTCAGGCAGCTGGTTACGTACCATCATGCGCCACTGTGCCAAATCCAGTGCGGCAATCTGGGCAGGGGTACAGCTGCTGGCAGCCGTATTGCAAAGAGGAGACGGAAGTGTCGTTGCCGAGGACTGCGCAGAAAAATCCTCCACGTAGTCGTAGTCGCCAGCAAAGAAACCTGTTGCCGTCGGCGCCGCCACGCCCTTGTTGGCCCGGATCCTCTCCCCCATATCGTTGGCCAGTTGAGCCGCGGTGGCGCGGTACTGCGACATCTTGGTGTACCGGACGGACGAGGCGTTGACCCCCGCCAGTGCCAGCAAGGCAAAGGACGCCAGCACGATGGAAACCAGCACCTCGATCAAGGAAGCGCCCGCCATGCGCAGAGGCAGGCGTCGGGAGATGGTTTTCAGCTGCACGATGTCACCCCCTCTGCCCTGATCGTAGCCCGCCCCTGATTGGAAACACAGACCAGGCGGGCCGAGCCATCCGCAGGCGTGAATGTGAAAGTCTGGGCCGAAGCGCGTGCCCACCCTGCGGGCTGGTACACGATGGCCAATGTTGAAACCGATGTGGTCAGGGAGGCCAGGTTCGACTGCGCATCCTGGACTCGCAGGACGACATCCGAGGGATCAACAGTTCCGTCGCCATCATCGTCAATGAACACGATCCAGCCATCCTTCCAGCTGGCGGTCGTCGCACAGGATGTTCCATTGACGGAACTGCATATGCTGACGCGGGTGGTCCGCTTGATGGCTTCGGAGCGCGCAAAACGCAGATCGATGACCATGGCATCGACCGCAGACTGAACACTGCGCTTGACCAGCATCGTGCGGAAACTCGGAACAGCCAGCGATAGCAGTATCGAGGCGACCGCAACGACCACCAGCAACTCGATCAGGGTAAAACCAGATAGACGGCTTTTCATGCAGGTCAGCTTACTGCCGGCCACTTGCCGATGTCTCCCCTGTTCCGATGAGTGGCTCAGCCGGGACGCCAGGCGGTAGACTGGTTGGCATGGCGCGTTACTTTTTCACACATTCCCAACCATGATGGACCGTGCGCTTGCGCTCGCCACCCAGGCCCTGCGCCTGACCTCCCCCAACCCGCGCGTGGGCTGCGTCATCGTGGCCGCCGATGGCCAGCTGCTGGGCCAGGGCCACACCCAGCGCGCCGGCGGGCCGCATGCGGAGATCGTGGCGCTGCAGGACGCCGCCGCCAAGGGCCACGCCGTCCGAGGCGCCACCGCCTACGTCACGCTGGAGCCCTGCGCCCACCAGGGCCGCACCGGGCCCTGTTGTGACGCGCTGGTGGCCGCCGGCATCGCCAGGGTCGTCGCATCGATCCAGGACCCCAACCCCAAGGTGGCCGGCCAGGGTTTCGCGCGCCTGCGGGCAGCCGGCATCGAGGTCGAGATCGGCCCGGGTGCGGCCGAGTCACGCGAACTCAACATCGGCTTCTTCAACCGTATGGTTCGCCAGACCCCCTGGGTGCGCATGAAGATCGCCGCCTCGCTGGACGGCCAGACCGCACTGGAGAATGGCACCAGCCAGTGGATCACCTCGGAGGCGGCCCGGACCGACGGCCACGCCTGGCGGGCCCGGGCCTGCGCCGTGCTGACCGGTATCGGCACCGTGCTGGAAGACGATCCGCGGCTGGACGTGCGCCTGGTCGAAACGCCGCGCCAGCCACAGCTGGTGGTGGTGGACAGCCGGCTGGACACGCCGCTGGACGCCAAGCTGTTCATCCCCGGGCGCCAACTCTTTATTTATGCAGCCGTGATAAACGAGGCGAAAAAAACCGCCCTGCAAGCCAAGGGCGCTACGGTGATCCATTGCCCGGGCCGCCAGCCCGGCACGGAAAACAAGGTCGATCTGGCGGCCATGTTGCAGGACCTGGCCAGGCGCGAAATTAACGAAGTGCATGTGGAAGCCGGCCACAAGCTCAACGGATCCCTGGTGCGCGAAGGCCTGGTGGACGAATTCCTGGTCTATCTCGCGCCCAAGCTGCTGGGGGCGGGCCAGGGCATGGTCAACATCGGGCCCTTCACGGCGCTGGCGCAGGCCGTGGCACTCGAATTCCGCGACACCACCCTGATCGGCCCCGACCTGCGTTTGTTGGCCCGAATTCCCGGACGCGACAGTTTTTAGGGGATTACCTGCGAAAATAGCGGGATGTTCACCGGAATCATCACCGGCGTGGGGCGCATCGTCGCCAGCCACGACCTGGGAAGCTCTTTACAGCACGGCAAGCGCCTCGCGATAACCTGCCCGCCCGCGTATCTTGACGACGTCGGCCTGGGTGACAGCATCGCCCTCAATGGCGCCTGCATGACGGTCACCAGCCTGGACCTGCCCCTCCAGCAGTTCACCATCGACATCTCGGCCGAATCGCTGGCCCGCACCACCGGCCTGGCCCTGGACGCGCGGGTCAACCTGGAAAAAGCCCTGCGCGCCGGCGATCGCCTGGGCGGCCACATCGTGTCCGGCCATGTGGACGGTGTCGGTACCGTCAGTCTTTTTGCCCAAGTCGGCGAAAGCTGGGAGTTGCGCATCCAGGCTCCGGCCGAACTCGCGAAGTACCTGGCCTACAAGGGCTCCATCACCGTCAACGGCGTAAGCCTGACCGTCAACCGGGTGAGCGACAACGCGAGCGGGTGTGAGATCAGCATCAACCTGATCCCGCACACCGTCCAGAATACCAGCCTGGGCACGCTCAAGGCCGGCTCGGGCGTCAACCTCGAAATCGATACGGTCGCCCGCTACGTGGAGCGTATGCTGGGCGCGACCGGACCCGGCACATCACCCCGGCCCTGATCACCAGACCCCTCAAGAAAAACATGACCACCTCCACTTACGCCCTTGCACTGCCCCTGCTGGTCGCAGCCTTGGTTGCCACCGCTCCGATCGCCCGGGCCCAGGGCCAGGAACCCAGCGTCACGCCCTACCGGCCGACCGTGGCCAATCCGGCCGAACTTCCCGCACCGGGCTGGCTGGAACTGGAAGCCGGCTGGCAGCGGCAACAGGGTGGCAGCGACCGCCGACGCGACAGCCTGCCCGTCACCGCCAAGCTGGCCTTCAGCGAGCACTGGGGCGTGCTGCTGGGCACGGAACTCGGCCTGCGCAGCACCGACCTGGACAACAATCGCTACAGCGGCACCGGCGATACCACGCTGATCGTCAAGCACCTGATCGGCGGCGATCCCGGCCAGAACGGCGCCTGGGGCGTGGAAGCCGGCGCCAAGTCGCCCACTGCCTCGGAAAATCTGGGCAGCGGCCGGACCGATTACCTGCTGACGCTGATCTACAGCCTGGACGCCCTGGGCAACCGGCTGGACGTCAATGCCGGTGCCACCCGGCTGGGTGCCGTCGACCCCGGCCAGGAGCGCATGCAGTACGGCTGGGCCACCTCACTGTCGCGTCCGCTGAACGACAGCTGGGGCGTTTTCGGCGAACTCAGCGGCACCCGCAACACTGGGGGCGATACCACCCGCCAGTACATGCTGGGCGGCACCTACAACATGAGCAAGCGCGTGGTGCTGGACTTCGGCATGGCGCGCGGCCTCACCGCCGCCACGCCGGACTGGAGCGCCTTCTTCGGCGTCTCGCTACTGAGCGCGCGCCTGTGGTGAAGCGCCATCACACTGTCCTTGCCCCTTCCCCGACAAACCGGCGCCTGAAACCGACACCATGAAAACCACCTCTTCCAGCCAACCCGCGGCTGTCCCGATTTCCCCGGTCGAAGACATCGTGGCCGAGATGCGCGCCGGTCGCATGGTCATCCTGGTGGACGAGGAAGACCGCGAGAACGAAGGTGACCTGGTGCTGGCGGCCGACCACGTCACGCCGGAAGCCATCAACTTCATGGCCCGCTTCGGCCGCGGCCTGATCTGCCTGACGCTCACGCGCGAGCGCTGCGACTACCTGCGCCTGCCACCCATGGCTGCGCGCAACGGCACCGTCTACAGCACCGCCTTCACGGTCTCCATCGAAGCGGCCAGCGGTGTCACCACCGGCATCTCGGCGGCCGACCGCGCCCGCACCGTGCAGGCCGCCGTGGCCCCAACCGCCAAACCCGAAGACCTGGTGCAGCCCGGCCACATCTTCCCGCTGCAGGCGGTGGACGGCGGCGTGCTCATGCGCGCCGGCCATACTGAAGCCGGCTGCGACCTGTCCGCCATGGCCGGCTGCACGCCGGCCGCCGTGATCTGCGAGATCATGAAGGACGACGGCACCATGGCCCGCCTGCCCGACCTCCAGGCCTTTGCTGCGGAACACGGCCTGAAGATCGGCACCATCGCCGACCTGATCGAACATCGCAGCCGCCACGAATCGCTGATCGAGAAGATCGGCAGCCGCCCCATCCAGACCGCCTTCGGCGACTTCACCGCCCATGCCTACCGCGACAAGCCCAGCCAGGGCCTGCACCTGGCCCTGGTGCGCGGCCAGTGGGGACCGCAAGACACGGTGCCGGCCCGTGTGCACGAACCGCTCTCGGTGCTGGACGCACTCGAAGTCGGCCGCGCCATGCACTCCTGGAGCCTGGATGCTTGCCTCACGCGCATCGCCGCAGAGGGCCGTGGCGTCGTGGTGCTGCTGAACTGCGGCGAGAGTGCCAACCAGCTGCTGGCCCAGTTCGAAGGCACGGCGCGCGCCAGCCACGCGCCCGAGCGCGGCCGCATGGACCTGCGCACCTACGGCGTGGGCGCGCAGATCCTGCGCGACTGTGGCGTGCACAAGATGAACCTCATGGGCAACCCTCGCCGGCTGCCCAGCATGGTCGGCTACGGACTCGAAGTCACCGGCTATTTTCAAAAATAAACCAAGGAACCCACCATGTTTGGCGCCGACAAAGGCAATCTCGAACCCACCGACGCACGCTTGGACGGCCGCAAGCTGGCCATCGCCATCGTGCAGGCCCGTTTCAACGAAAGCGTCACCAATGCCCTGGCCGTCGCCTGCCGCGCCGAGCTGGCCGCACTGGGTGTCCAGACCAAGAACATCGACCACGTCATGGTGCCGGGCGCGCTGGAAGTGCCGCTGGCCCTGCAGACCCTGGCCGAGAAGAACAGCTACGACGCGCTGATCGCGCTGGGCTGCATCATCCGCGGCGAGACCTACCACTTCGAACTGGTGGCCAACGAGTCGGGCGCCGGCGTCACCCGCGTCGCGCTGGACTACCAGCTGCCCATCGCCAACGCCATCCTGACCGTGGAAACCATGGAGCAGGCCATCGCCCGCCAGACCGACAAGGGCCGCGACGCCGCCCGCGTGGCCGTGGAAATGGCCAACCTGATGGAAGACATCGAATGAACACGCCCACCGCCCCGCGCAAGTCGGCCACCAAGTCCGGCCGCAGCCGCGCCCGCGAGTTCGCGCTGCAGGCCCTGTACCAGCACCTGGTCGGCCGCAACGAGACCAGCGACATCGACCTCTTCACCCGCGACCTCTCCGGCTTCTCCAAGGCCGACGCCGCGCACTACGACGCCCTGCTGCACGGTTGCGTGGCCCAGGCCGACGCGCTGGACCGCCTGATCACCCCGCTGCTGGACCGCAAGCTGGCCGAACTCTCGCCCATCGAACACGCCGTCATGTGGATCGGCGCCTACGAGATGCAGCACTGCCTGGACGTGCCCTGGCGCGTGGTGCTCAACGAATGCATCGAGCTGGCCAAATCCTTTGGCGGCACCGATGGTCACAAGTACGTCAATGGCGTGCTCAACGGCCTGGCGCCCACCCTGCGCGCGCCCGAGGTCGCCGCCGACCGCGCGGCCGGCAAGACCCGGGCTTGACACGGCGCGCATGAAAATCGCGGCCCGCGCGCAGAAGATCGAGCCCTTCTACGTGATGGAGGTGGCCAAGGCCGCCTCGGCCCTGGCGCGCGAAGCCGCCCAGGGCAGCGCGCCCATGATCTTCCTGAACATCGGCGAGCCCGACTTCACCGCCCCGCCGCTGGTGCAGGAAGCCGCCGAACGCGCCGTGCGTGCCGGTCGCAGCCAGTACACCGACGCCACCGGCCTGCCTGCGCTGCGCGAGCGCATCAGTGCCTGGTATGCGCAGCGCTTCGGGCTGCAGGTACCGGCCAGCCGCATCGTGGTCACGGCCGGCGCCTCGGCCGCCCTGCAGCTGGCCTGCCTGGCCCTGATCGAGGCCGGTGACGAGATCCTGATGCCGGACCCGAGCTACCCCTGCAACCGGCATTTCGTGAGCGCCGCCGAAGGCACAGCCCGGCTCATACCTTGCGGCCCGGCAGAACGCTTCCAGCTCAGTGCCGACAAGGTGCGCGCCGCCTGGGGGCCGCGCACGCGCGGTGTGCTGCTGGCCTCGCCTTCCAACCCCACCGGCACCTCGATAGACCCGGCCGAGTTGCGCCGCATCCATGCAGTGGTGAAAGAACACGACGGCATCACCCTGGTCGACGAGATCTATCTGGGCCTGAGCTACGAAGAACGTTTTGGCCACAGCGCGCTGGCGATCGACGACAACATCATCAGCATCAACAGCTTCTCCAAGTACTTCAGCATGACGGGCTGGCGCCTGGGCTGGCTGGTGCTGCCCGAGGAACTGGTGCCCGTGGTCGAGCGCCTGGCGCAGAACCTCTACATCTGCCCCAGCACCATCGCGCAGCACGCCGCGCTGGCCTGCTTCGAGGCCGAGAGCCTGGCCGAATACGAACGCCGCCGTGCCGAGTTCAAGGCCCGGCGCGACTTCTTCATCCCGGCCCTGAACGAACTCGGTCTGAAAGTGCCCGTGATGCCCGACGGCGCCTTCTACGCCTGGGCCGACTGCACACAGGCTTGCCAGAAGCTGGGGGTGAAGGACAGCTGGGAGTTGAGCTTCGCCCTCATGCAGCAGGCCCATGTGGCCGTCACGCCGGGGCGCGACTTCGGTACGGCCGAGACCCACAAGTACATCCGTTTCTCCACTGCCAGCGCCCTGCCCCAGCTGCAGGCCGCGGTGGAGCGGCTGCAAAAACTTCTACGCTAAAAATCGTATGCCTTACGAACTGCCGATCCGCATCTACTGGGAAGACACCGATGCCGGCGGCATCGTGTTCTACGCCAACTACCTCAAGTTCTTCGAGCGCGCGCGCACCGAGTGGCTGCGCTCGCTGGGCATCGGCCAGCAGGCCCTGCGCGAGCAGACCGGCGGCATGTTCGTGGTCAGCGAAACCGCCGTCAAATACCACCGCCCGGCCCGCCTGGACGACGAACTATTGGTTACAGCCCGGCTGCAGGAAAGCGGCCGCGCATCCCTCACAATTGCGCAACAGGCTTGGCGCAAGACGGGAGGCGAGCCTGAACTGTTGTGCGAAGGCCGCATCCGCATCGGCTGGGTGTCCGCAGCGAGCATGAAACCTGAAAGAATTCCCGGCAGCATTCTGGAAACACTTCAATGAGCCAAGACCTTTCCATCATCCAACTGGTCCTGCACGCGAGCTGGGTCGTGCAGGCCGTCATGCTGCTGCTGGTGCTGGTGTCCATCACCAGCTGGGCCGCCATCTTCAGCAAGCTGTTCTCGCTGCGGCGCGTGCGCGAACTCAATGAGAAATTCGAGCGCGACTTCTGGTCCGGCGCCAACCTCAACACCCTCTACGCCACGGCGGCCCAGAAGGGCCATGCCAGCGGCCCGATGGAACGCATCTTCGTCAGCGGCCTGCGCGAATACCAGAAGCTGCGCGAGCGCCGCATCACCGATGCCGGCACCCTGCTCGACGGCGCACGCCGCGCCATGCGCGCCAACTTCCAGCGCGAGATGGACGTGGTGGAAACCAATCTCTCCTTCCTGGCTTCGGTCGGCTCGGTCTCGCCCTATGTGGGCCTGTTCGGCACGGTCTGGGGCATCATGCACGCCTTCACGGGCCTGGCCTCCTTGCAGCAGGTGACGCTGGCCACCGTGGCGCCCGGCATCGCCGAGGCCCTGGTGGCCACGGCCATCGGCCTGTTTGCCGCCATCCCCGCCGTGGTGGCCTACAACCGCTTCGCCCGCGAGATCGACCGCGTGGCCATCATGCTGGAGACCTTCATCGAGGAGTTCTCCAACATCCTGCAGCGCAACATCGGCGCGCAGCCGGCTGCGGCGCAGGCCTCCACCTTCTGAGGACCGCATCATGCCCACCATGGTCAGTCGCGGGCGCGGACGGCGCACCATCAACGAAATCAATATGGTGCCCTTCATCGACGTGATGCTGGTGCTGCTCATCATCTTCATGGTCACGGCCCCGCTCATCACTCCCAGCGTGGTGGACCTGCCCAGCGTGGGCAAGGCCGCGCGCAAGCCCGACCAGGTGATCGAGATCATCGTCGGCAAGGACGAGGCCCTTACCCTCCGGACGCAGGACAACAGCACCCGCATCAAGCTCGGCGAACTGGCCGCCAACGTCAAGCGCGTGCAGTCCGCCGCTGGCAAGGATGCCAGCAGCGCCGTGGTCATCAGCGCCGACAAGAGCGTCAAGTACGAGACCGTGGTCAGGGTCATGGACACGCTGCAGCGTGCCGGTGTGCAACGCGTGGGCCTGTCGGTGCAGATGGTGAATTGACACCAGGGCCATGCACACCGCCAGCCGCTTTGAATTCGATACGCCCCAGCCCCGCCAGGGCCTGCTGCGCGCCTACGGCCTGGCCCTGCTCATCCACGGCCTGCTGGCGGCCGCATTGACCTGGGGCGTGAACTGGCGCAGCAGCGACACCAGCCTCTCCGTCGAGGCCGAACTCTGGTCCGCCGTGCCGCAGCAGGCCGCCCCCAGACTGGTCGAGCCGGAACCCGAGCCGGCCCCGGAGCCCACGCCTCCGCCACCACCGCCCAAGGTCGAGGAGCCGCGCCAGAGCGAGGCCGACATCGCCCTGGCCCGCGAGAAGGAGCGCCAGGCCAAGGAAAAACTGGAACAGGCGCGGCTGGAACGGGAGAAGCTCGCCCGCGAAAAACAGGAACGCGAGAAGCTGGAGCGCGAGAAAAAGCTGGCCGAGGAAAAGAAGCGCAAAGAACTCGAAGAAAAACAGGCCAGGCTCAAGGAGCAGAAGGAAACCGAGCAAAGGGAAAAACTGCGCCAGGAAAACCTCAAGCGCATGGCCGGCCTGGCCGGCGCCACGGGCGCGCCCAACGCCACCGGCACGGCCCAGAAGTCTTCCGGTATCTCGTCCAGCTACGCGGGCCGCATCCGCGCGCGCATCAAGCCCAACATCGTCTTCCCCAATGAACTGGCCACCAATCCCAGCGCCGAGGTGGAAGTGCGCACCTCACCCGACGGCACCATCGTCGGGCGCAAGCTGCTCAAGAGCAGCGGCGTCCCCAGCTGGGACGAGGCGGTGCTCAAGGCCATCGACAAAACCGATACGCTGCCGCGCAACGAAGAGGGCGTGGTGCCATCGCCCATGACCATCATCTTCCGCCCGAAAGACTGAGGCCGGAATAAAAAACGCCCCGCAGTCTGCCGGGGCGCACAAGCCGTCATTCGACGGCACGAGGTGACACTCAATCGCTACGGCTCAGTCCACCGTCTCCAGCGCCAGCGCAGCAGTAGCCGTATTGGAAATCGGGATGTGGTAGTTGCCCGTGACCCGGCGCACGCTGGAGCCGCCGGCCGCAGCCAATGCGCCGCGCATGGCCAGCCACATCAGCAGCTCCACGCCCTGCGTGCCAGTCTTCTCCACCAGCTCATGCACGCTGAACTGCGTGGCCCACTCGGGGTTGGAGACCAGGCTGTCGAGGAACTGCAGGTCGAAAGCCTTGTTGATGAAACCGGCGCGCTCGCCGTCAAGCTGGTGGCTCAGGCCGCCGGAGGCGATCACCGCAACCTTCTTGCTGCTGTCCCAGGACTTGATGGCCTCGCCCACGGCCTTGCCCAGGGCATAACAGCGTTTGGCACTGGGCAGCGGGAACTGCACGGTGTTGATGCAGACCGGCACCACCGTCACCGGGCAATCCCCCTCGGGCCAGAAGAGCTTGAGCGGCAGCGTGCAGGCATGGTCCACCAGCATCTCCTGGCAGGTCACCACGTCGAACTCCTTCTCCACCAGGGTGTTGATGAGGTGCCAGGACAGGTCCAGCTCGCCCTTGAAGGGCGGCAGCGTGGGGATGCCCCAGCCCTCGTCGGCGTTGTTGTACTCGGGCGCGGCGCCCACGGCGAAGGTAGGCATCTTGTCCAGGAAGAAGTTCAGGCCGTGGTCGTTGTAGAACATCACCACCACGTCGGGCTTGTTCTTCGCCAGCCATTCACGAATGGGGGGAAAGCCGTCGAAGAAGGGTTTCCAGTAGGGCTCCTGCTGGATGCCCTTGTGGATGGCGCCGCCGATGGCGGGTATGTGCGAGGTGCCGAGGCCACCGATGAGTTTTGCCATGTCTGTTTCTCCTGAGGTTTCTTACTGACCGGCCGCGACCAGCTTGGCCCGGAAGGCTTCTTTCGTCATGCCGGTCTGCTGCGCGCCGATGTCCTGCATGTCCAGCTTGAAGATCCCGGCGAACTTGGCCAGGTAGTAGGCGTTGCCGCCCGCCGCGATCAGCTGCAGCACATTGCGCGCGCGGATGGCGGCGGCCTGCTGCTCGTTCAGGCCGTACTTGCGCATATAGCCCTCTTCGTCGGCCACGAAGGCCTTGCGGTTCTCCTCCGAGTTGAAGGAAAAACACATCTTGTTGAGCGCGTAGCCCTTGCGGGCTTGATTCGCGTCAAACAGGGTGGTGCCGGGAATCGGCTTTTCTGGGCTGCAGCTGCTCATTCAGGTCTCCTGGGTTGACGGGGGTCAAAACGGTATGGGGCCAGTATTCAGCAGCCATTGACCAAGATAAATACATGGATCAAGATATGACTCATGAGCAAATTCGATCATTTGGATCTGGATGGCCATTTGCTGCGGCTTTTGCTGGCCGTGGTGGAGGCCGGTTCGGTCACCGGCGCAGCCCAGCGCCTGGGCGTGACCCAGTCCGCCGTGAGCCACCTGCTGGACAAGCTGCGCACCATCACCGGCGACCCGCTTTTCGTCAAAAGCGGGCGCGGCATCGTGGCCACGGCCCGGGCCGAGGAACTGGCCGCTGAGGCCCGCAGCCTGCTGCGCCAGCTGCAGCATTTCGCCCACAGCGGCGACTTCGACCCCGCCCGCTGCTTGACCACCTTCACCATCGCCGCCAACGACTTCCAGCGTGACCTGCTGCTGCCCGCCCTGGCCGCGCGCCTGCGCCTGAGCGCCCCGGGCGTGGCGCTGCGCATCATCC
Organism: Rhodoferax sp. BAB1; assembly: GCF_013334205.1. Classification (NCBI taxonomy): domain Bacteria; kingdom Pseudomonadati; phylum Pseudomonadota; class Betaproteobacteria; order Burkholderiales; family Comamonadaceae; genus Rhodoferax; species Rhodoferax sp. BAB1. The sequence goes on from NZ_CP054424.1 coordinate 2,061,792, forward strand.
CCTCGGCCATCCCGCGGCTGGACATGCTGCGCAACGACGAGTGCCAGCTCGTCATCAGCCCACGCCCGCCCGACGGGGCAGACATCGTGCAAAAGCGCCTGTTCGAAGACCAGTACCGGGTCTTCTACGACACCTCGGTGCGCGCCGCCCCGCGTGACGAGGCCGACTACCTGGCCGCCGACCACGCCACCGTGGTCTACGAACCCCGCCGCAGCCTGGACCTGGACCAGCACCTGGCGGCCAAGGGCCTGCAGCGGCGCTTCACGGTCATGGTGCCCACCTTCAGCGCCCTGCCCGCCTTTCTGCGCGGCACGCCGCTGCTGGCCACCGTGCCCGGCCTGCTGGTGCGCCAGACCTTCACGGGCCTGGCCAGCTGCGCTCCCCCGGTCACCTGCCCCACCATGCCCATGTACGCCATCTGGCATGCGCGCTACCAGCAGGACGCCGCCCACCGCTGGCTGCGCGCGCAGCTGGAGGCCGTGGTGGCGCCCGCGCTGGCCCACTAAGATGGCGGGCATGAACGCCCCCATCCTCATCATCGGCGCCGGCCAGGCCGCCATCATGGCCGCCGAAGCCCTGCGCACCGCCGGCTACACCGGCCCCCTCACCATCCTGGGCGACGAACCCCATGGCCCCTACCACCGCCCCCCGCTCTCCAAGGCCTGGCTGGCCGGCGAAATGGACGCCTCACGGCTGCCCATGCGCACGCCCGAGATGCTGGCGGGCAAAACCATCGAACTGCGCACCGGCACCAAGGTCACCGCCATCAACCGCGCCGCCAAGACCGTGACACTGGCCGACGGCAGCACCCTGCCCTATGGCGGCCTGCTGCTGGCCACCGGCGCCACACCGCGCACGCTGCCGTTACCCGGCAGCACGGCGCAAGGCGTGCTGGCCCTGCGCACGCGCGACGACGCCGACGCCATTGCCCAACGCATGGCCGTCTGCCTGGAAAAGAACCTGCCCCTGGTCGTCATCGGCGGCGGCTTCATCGGCCTGGAAGTGGCGGCCACCGCACGCAAAAAGGGCCTGGCCGTCACCGTGCTGGAAGCCGCGCCGCGCCTGCTGGGCCGCGTGCTGCAGCCCCTGCTCTCGGACTGGTATGCCGAACTGCACCGCAGCCACGGTGTGCAGCTGCTGCTGGGCGCGCAGATCGCCGCCATCCAACACGACACGAGCAACAACGTGACCGGCGTGCGTTTGAATGACGGCACCGTTTACCCCGCCGGCCTGGTGCTGGTGGGCATAGGCGTGAACGCCAACGATGAGCTGGCCCGCGCCGCCGGGCTCGAATGTGATCGCGGCATCGTGGTGGACGCCTGCGGCCGCACCAGCGACCCGAGCATCGTCGCCGCCGGCGACTGCACCGCACGACGTCTGCCCGACGGCAGCCTCATCCGCCTGGAGTCCGTGCAGAACGCCACCGAGCTGGGCAAAAGCGCCGCCTCCGCCCTGCTGGGCCAGGAGCGCCCCTTCACCGCCACACCCTGGTTCTGGAGCGACCAGTACGACAAGAAGCTGCAGATGGCCGGCCTGTCCGCAGGCGCCGACCAGCACGTGCTGCGCGGCGACATGGCCAGCGCCAGCTTCAGCCTCTTCCACTACCAGGGCGACAAGCTGATCGCCATCGACAACGTCAACCATCCCAAGGAGCACCTGCTGGTACGCAAGCTCATGGATGCGGGCATCTCGCCGACACCGCAGCAGGCGGGAGATGTGACGTTTGATCTGAACAGCCTGCTACCCGGCTGAAGTCGATCTCAGGCGGGCAAGGTCACCGTCACGGCCAGGCCCGGCTGCGCGTTGCGCACCGCGAACGTGCCGCCGTGCGCCTGTGCCATCAGCCGGCACAGATACAGGCCCAGGCCCACACCGCCGGCGCTGCGGGTGCGGGCGCTGTCGGGCCGGTAGAAAGCCTGCGCCAGTTGCGACAGCTGTTCCTCGGGCACGCCGGGGCCATGGTCGCGCACTTCGATGCTCAGTCCATCATCGCCTGCCGACAGCGTGACCACGGGCGCCACGGCAGCCTCGCCACCATGTCGCAGCGCATTGTCGACCAGGTTGCGCAAGAGCAGGCGCACGCGCGAGGCATCCACCGACACCGGCCGCATGCCAACGGGCGCCGACACCGTCACGCGCGCCGCGCCCGCATGGGAAACCTGCAGTTCGCCCACCACCTCCCGCGCCAGCGCCGCTACGTCGGTCGGCGCGCGCTGCAGGGCCACGTGCTTGCCCGACAGGCGCTCGCTCTCCAGCAGGTCGCTGATCAGCGCGCTCATGCTCTGCAGGTCGCGCAGCAGCGCCTCGCGCTGCGGGCGGATCGCGTCGGTCTCCGGCAGCAGTTCGGTGTTCAGCCGCGCGCGGGTGATCGGGCTGCGCAGCTCGTGGCTGATCGCCAGCAGCAGGGCGCGCTTGGCCTCGAGCATCTGGTGGATGTCCTGGCCCATGGTGTTGATGGTCAGTGCGAGCTCACCCAGTTCGTCCGGACCGTGGAGACAGCGCTCGGGAATCGGCTGGCTGAAGTCACCCCGGCCGAAACGCCGCGCGCCTTCGCCGATGGCGTCCAGCGGCTTGAGCAGGCGGCGCACGTACAGCCAGGCCAGCAAGGTGAGCGCCAGCAGGGCGCCCAGCGCGTAGCCGATCAGGCGCGGCTTGCGCTCGAATGCCTCGCCGTTGATGCCGAACTCGATACGGTGTCCGTCAGCGGTCTGGCGGTGCAGAAGGGAGGGCCAGTCCTTGCCGCCGCCCCACTCCTTGTTCGATGGACCGGCATCGGGGTGCGAAGCCCAGTGGATGAGCGGCCCCTCGATGCGCACGGTCAGCGGCAGGCGCTCGGTGATGGCCCTGGCGCGTTCCACGCTGGGCGTCGGCCCGCTGGCGGTCACTTCTGTGGCAAGACGGTCCACGTAGTCCATCAGGATGGGCCGCGCCGCCTCGCGCCAGCCCATGGTGAAGGCCTTCTGCGCGCCTGTGATGAACACGAAGGTCAGCGCCAGCGCCAGCGCCAGGAACACCAGCACCATGCGCAGCTTGATCGAATGGGCGACGCGGTGCCTGGCGCGACGCCAGGCCGATGGCTTGCGCTGGCTCATTCGCCCTCCCGCCCCAGCGCCAGCGAGTAACCCGCGTTGCGCAGGGTCTTGATGCAGTCCAGCGGCTCCAGCTTCTTGCGCAGGCGGCTGACCACGATGTCGACTGCGCGGGTATAGAGATCGGCCTCGTGGCCGCGCAGCTGGTTGAGGATGTCGTCGCGGCTGAACACGCGGCCCGGCTCACGTGCCAGCATCAACAGCAGTTCGTACTCGGTACCGGTCAGCTCGACCTCCTGCCCCGAGCGGCGCACGGCGCGGCGCGCGACGTCGACTTCCAGCCCCTCGAACTTCAGCGTGGACGCGGCGCCGGGTACGGCGGCGTGCCCGTTGCCGTTGGGCTTGCGCCGGCGCAGCACGGTCTGGAGACGGGCCACCAGCTCGCGCGGCTCGAAAGGCTTGGGCAGATAGTCGTCCGCCCCCAGCTCCAGGCCCACCACCCGGTCCATCACCTCGCCACGCGCGGTCAGCATGACGATCGGAATGTCGCTCTCCTTGCGGATGGTGCGGCAGAGTTCGAAGCCGTCCATCTCGGGCAGCATGACGTCAAGAATCGCCGCATCGAAGCCCCCGGCCCGCAACAGCGCCAGCCCGGCGCTGGGCCGGGTGGCGTGCACCAGCTGCAACTCGAAGCGCAGGAAGTAGGTGGCCAGCGGCGGCCCCAGGTTCTCGTCGTCGTCGATCAGCAGGATGCGGCTCATCGTTTCATTCTGACAGAGCCCGGTGGCGGACGATCAGGCGGCGCAGCCGGTCCTTCTCGGTCCGCTCCAGGGCGTCGAAGCGTTCGCCCACGGACAGCAGCTCGGGCAACATGGGAACAGCTTGCACCGGTTGGCGCCGGGAGAACCGCGCCCACAGGGCCAGCGCGTGCTCCCGGTCGAAGCGCGGCCCCCAGAACAGGGCCAGCAACTCGGCGTGCGGGTCCTCGGCGTCGGCCAGCAGGGCTGCCGTGTGCGGGCGGCCCTGCCGGGCGATCGCCTGGATGGTGTCAGCCACGGCCCCACCAGCCATGGCCGCGGCGCTCCAGCTTCTCGCGCACCTGCTTCTGCTGTTCGGGGTTCAGGCTGTCGTAGAAGTCACCGAAGGCGGCCAGGATCTTCGGCCCGGAGCCCTGCAGGGCCCGGGTCTTCTGGTCCAGCATCTGCTGGGCCTTGCTGCGGTCGAACTTGTCGGCGGCGATCAGCGCCTGCAGATCCGTGCGTACGTCGACCGACTCGCCGCGCATCGCCTTGCGCGAGGCCACCATCTCGTCGGCCAGTGCTTCCAGCTTGGCCTTCTGCCCGGCGTTGAGTTCCAGCTTGTCGCTGATCTTCTCCACCGCCTTGCCGCGCATCTCGGTGACGCGTTCGTCGCTCCAGCCGCGGGCATGGTCGCCGCGCGAACCGCAGGCGGTGAGGCCGCCGATCACGACGGTGGCGGAAGTGAGTGCAATCAGGCTGCGTTTGATCCAGGGTTTCATGACGGGCTCCTTGTCGGGGCGTTGTTGAACATGACCGTCATGGTGCCGGCAGGTCCGCGGCGGAAGGTTGCAGGGAGGTCGCGGTTTATTTCGTTTTGTTTCAGCGTGCAAGCCGACGACGCACGCGCTGCAGGCCCATCTTCGGCAGGGGCGGCTCAGCCGCCCGGCGCCTGGGCGATGACGCAGCGGTCGCGCCCGTGCAACTTGCCTTCCAGCAAGGCATGGTCGGCGCGGGTCAAGGCCGACTCCAGCGTGTCGCCCGCCGCCACCAGCGTCAGGCCGGCCGTCACCGTCATGCGCAGGGGCCAGGCATCCTGCATGGGCATGGGCGTCGTGCGCACCAGGTCCAGCAGGCGCCGCACCACCGCCTCGGCGCCGTTGCCCAGCAGGAGCAGCAGAAACTCCTCGCCCCCGAAGCGGATCAGCACGTCGTTCTCGCGCAGGCAGGAGCCCATCAGCCGTGCCAGGTGCTGCAGGGCCAGGTCGCCCACCGGGTGGCCCCAGGTATCGTTGACGCTCTTGAAATGGTCCACGTCCACCATGGCCAGGTACAGCGGCAGCCCGTTGCGCGCCGCGTCGCGCTGGCGCAGGTCAAAGGCGTAGTGCAGGCCATGCCGCAAGGGCAGGCCGGTCAGCGCGTCGTGCTGCAGCACCGACTCGGCCACCTTCTGGCGCAATGCATTCAGGCTGGCCACCATGGCCGTCTGTCCGGCCTCGTAGGCCTTGAAGTCCTGTTCATTGGCCGGTTGGCCCTGCGACGACCGGGAACACAGCGCACGCACCGCATCGTGCATGGCCTGGTGCTGGCGCTCCAGTTCGGCGGTGGCAGCTGCGTCGAAACCGGCGAGCGTGGATTGCTCCGTGAGAAACCACTTGCCGAAGATGCAGCGCCGGTGCGCGTCGGGCTGCATCATGTCCTCACCGGGCCCCTCGTGCAGCAAGGCACAGCGCATGAGCCGCTGGTTCCAGGCCAGATGGGCCTGCAGCCCCTGGTCGATGCCGGTGAGCAGGCTTTCGAAATGCGGCGGGGTGGACTGGATCATGCGGGAAATTGACGGTATGTCCTGAACATCTTAACCAGCGCCCTGTGGACCTGGAAGCCCCCCCGGCCAGACCAGCCGGGAAACCGCCGCCCCCCTGCCTGGGCCCGGTCGAGTTCAACCGAGGTTCGATTTGGTTTTGCGCACCTTCTTCGCCGGGGCCACCGGTAGCAGGCTGGTGTATTTCTGGTACAGCTCGAACAGGAAGGCCACGCGCTCGGCGTCGCTCTTGTAGCTCTTTTTGCCGCCGCTGATCTCATAGGCCTTGTCCACTGCGGCGTCGAGTTTCTGGTGCGCCTTGAACAGCGCGGGCGGCATGGTCAGCGGGTCGTAGAGGTCGGCCAGCGAGGAACCCGGGAACTGGGCGCGGGCATCGAGCACGGTCTGGGCAGCGGCTTCGATGGCCTGCCGCTGGGCCTCGGTCGGCGCGTCGGGCCAAGGGTAGTTGTTGTAGACAATCTGGCTGGTGTAGCGGTAACGACTTTCGAGTCTCCCGCACACATACTTGACCCAGGCCATATGCATGCGGGATGTCATGATGCCAAAGTGAAAAGACGTGGCATCAGGCATGCAGAGGTTGGCATTGCCAACGATCACATCCGGCGCAAGGAATCCAATGGGGATGATCTCCCGCCGCTCTGACGAGTGACATGGAATCAAAAGGTACGGCCGATCAGGCTGGCGAATTTCGCCGAACACGGCTGGCGTCGCAGCCAAGGCCTGGGTGGCGGCACGGTTGCTGGCCGACCGGTGCTGTTTGACCTTTTGCACCCGCGCCATCACTGCGGGCATCGCCCGAAGTTCGTCTGGAGGGCAGTCTTTCAGCCACAAGCACCAACGCGGTATGTTGTTGATGAACTCGTCCGCGCCGAGAAAAGGGCGTATCCATTTCGCAGCCGTAGGGCAGTCACGCAGCAATTCCGCCCTTTCGGCTTCGTCCAGGAACAGATGCCCCCCGTCGTTGGCCATCGAACCAAAAACGATGGGAGGAACAGAGCAAATACTCGTCCTGCGAGACGGCAAGGCTACGTCAGGACCATCAACCAGATAGGGATTGATGTTCGACGCGAGCGTGGCATGCGGTTCGCTGTCTACTGCGTCGTACTCGTAGATCACGCGCCGCTCCGACACGGACGCCCCAAAGCCGATGATGACGCAGTGCACCGCCGCCTTGCCACTGGCCTCGTTACTCCAGCGGAAGGTGCGGTGGGCGAAGTGGATGTGCACGCCTTGCGCCAGGAGCCAGCCCCAAAGCACGCCGACCTGCTCACCTTGAACAATGCTGTTGGTGGAAACCAGGCCGCACAGGGGCTGCTGCAAAGATAGATCTGCGTTACGGATGTAGTCGGACGCCTTGATGTACCACGCCGCCACGAAATCGAGTACGCCGCCACCCTCCAGCCTGTCGAAGTACGGAGCAGCGTCGGCCTTCTGCTCCGCGGTCTGGTGCTGCTTCCCCACAAACGGCGGATTCCCCAGCACATAACTGCAACGTTCCGCCGGCAAGACCTCGTTCCAGTCCCGCCGCAGCGCGTTGCCATGCACGATATGCGGCGTGCTCTTGAGCGGAATGCGCGCGAAGTACAGCCCAAACTCCTCGCTCACGCGCAGGTTCATCTGGTGGTCCATGAGCCAGAGCGCCACCTGGGCGATCTGGGCCGGAAATTCCTCGATCTCGATGCCGTAGAACTGGTCTACGTCGATGCCGATGAGCGTATGCACGTCCATGCTCTGCTGGCCGGCCATGCCGCTGAGCAGGTGGCTGGCGCGCAGCACGTCCAGCTCCAGTTCGCGCAGTTCGCGATAGCTGATGACCAGAAAGTTGCCGCATCCGCAGGCCGGGTCGAAGAACTTCAAGAGCCGCAGCTTCTTGTGGAACTCGAAGAGCTTGTTGCGGTTGCCCTTGACCTTCTCGAACTCGGCGCGCAGCTCGTCCAGGAAGAGCGGCTGGATGAGCTTGAGGATGTTCTCCTCGCTGGTGTAGTGCGCGCCCAGATTACGGCGCGCCTTCTCGTCCATGATGCTCTGGAACAGGCCGCCGAAGATGGCCGGGCTGATGGCGGACCAGTCCAGCCCGCAGGCGTCGAGCAGGGCCTCGCGCATGGGGGCTGTGAAGTCGGCCATGGGCAGCGACTCTTCGAACAACTTGCCGTTGATGTACGGGAACATGGCCAACTGTTCGTCCAGCGCCTTGCTGCGCTTCTCGGGCGGGGTGTTGAGCACCTGGAACAGCTGGGCCAGCCGCGAGCCCAGGTCCGAACCATCGGCGGCGGTACGTTCCTCGATGAAACTGCGGAAGGCCTGGGCCGGCTGAAAGATGCCGGTGTCGTCGGCGAACAGGCAGAACAGCACGCGCACCAGCAGCACTTCCAGCGGGTGGCCTTCATAGCCGCTGGCCTTGAGCGCATCGTGCAGGCGGCCCATGCGCTCGGCCGCCTTGATGTTCACCGGGTCCTGGGCCTTGATCTCCTGCGCCTTGTAGCCGGCGATGAAGCCGAACAGGCGGATGTGCTTGTGCAGGTCCTTCAGCGCGAATTCGAAGGTCTCGCCGGTGGCGAGCTTGTGCACGCGGAACTGCGCGAAGTCGCAGACGATGATGATCTGCGGCAGGTCGCGCTCGGCGATACCTGGAAAGTAATCCAGCGCCTGCTTGAAGGCCGCGTCCAGACTCTTGCCGCGCGACTTCTGCTCCACCAGCAGCATGCCGGGCCAGAACAGGTCGACGAAACCGTGGCCGCCACCGTGCTTCTTGACGTTGAACTCGAAGGTGGCGACGCGCTTGTCGGTGATGCCGAAGATTTCGAAGAAGGCGATCCAGAAGGGCTTAGCCTCGCTGTCCTCATTGGCCGCGTCGGCCCAGGTGCGGCTGAAGTTCAGCGCGCGGGACTTGATCTCGTTCCAGCTTAAAGGCACGGTGACTGGTCTCCCTGGGTTCTTGTTGCGGCCATTCTAGGGGAACAGAACGGACCACAAACACGGGGATAGCCCTCAGCGCCGCAGCCAGTCCGCCAGCGCCGTGCTCACCGCCTGCGGCTGCTCCATGGTCGTCATGTGGCCGCTGTTTTCCACGATGACCAACTGCGCGCCGGGGATGGCGGCGGCCATGGCCTCGTGCTGGGCTGGGCCGCTCCAGGCGTCCTGGCGGCCCGTCAGGACCAGCGTGGGGCAGGTGATGCCCGGCAACAGCGGGGCGGCATCGAAGCGGTTCAGCAGTGCGTTGATCTGCGCGGCGTACTGTGCGGCGCTGCCGCGGTCGAACATGGCCAGCACTTCTTCGAAGATGGGGCCACCGATGCGATCCGGGTGCACCATGCCCTTGGCCCACTCCTGGGCCATGACACGCATGCCCTGCTCCTGCGCGATCTTCAGCAGGGCCAGGCGCCCTGCCCGCTCCTTTTCACCCGCCGCACCTGTCGCCAGCGGGTGCGTGCCCGTGTCCAGCAGGGCCAGGCGCTCCACACGCTGCGGCGCCAGGCGCATGACTTCCAGCGCCACACGACCGCCCATGGAGTGGCCGGCTATGCAAAAGCGTTCGGTCGGTGCCTCGTCCAGCACCTGCTGGGCCATGGCGGTGAGGGAATCCCGCAGGCCCCAGGCGGGAATGAGGCAACGGGCCTGGCCCTGGAGTGCGGCGACCTGCGGCGCCCAGACGGCGGCGTCGCAGTTGAGGCCGGGCAGGAGCATGAGGGTGGCAGCCATTTCAGAACACCTCCGTATCGACTTCGCGGTTGCTCTGCTCGCTGTAACGGTTACCCACCACGGTCTGCTGGTTGATCAGACTCTCCACTTTCGCCAGGGTGGCGGGGCTGAGCCTGATGTCGGCGGCGGCCAGGTTTTCGGCCAGATGCTCCAGGCTGGTGGTGCCGAAGAGCGGAGCGATGTGCGGCGCCTTGTGCAGCAGCCAGGCCAGGGCCAGCTGGGCCGGGGTGCAACCCGCTTCATGCGCCACGGCTTCGTAAGCCGGCAGCAGCTTGAGGTTGCCCGCGTAGTTGGCCGGCTCGAAACGCGGCATGCCGTGGCGGATGTCCTTGGCGTCCAGGGCCTTCACGTCGCGCAGTTTGCCCGTGAGAAAGCCGCGCGCCACCGGGCTGAAGGCGACGAAGGCAGCGCCGATCTCCTTGCAGGTGTCGAGCACGGCGATCTCGGGGTTGCGTGTCCAGAGTGAATACTCGGTCTGCACGGCAGCGATGGGGTGGACGGCGTGGGCCTTGCGCACGGTGGCAGCCGAGACTTCTGAGAGGCCGATGGCGCGCACATGGCCACGCTCGACCAGGCGCGAGAGTTCGCCCACGCTGTCCTCGACGGGCACCTTCTTGTCCCAGCGATGCAGGTAATACAGGTCGATCACGTCCGTGCCCAGGCGGCGCAGGCTGGCCTCGCAGTCACGGCGGATGGCCTCGGGCCGGCCGTCGATCACACGCACCAGCTTGCCGTCACCCGCCAGGTCCACGCCGGCCATACCGCCCTTGCTGGCCAGGGTGATGCGGCTGCGATGCGCCTTGAGCACACGGCCGACCAGGGTTTCGTTGGCGCCGAAGCCATAGAGGGCTGCCGTGTCGAACATCGTGACACCGGCGTCCAGCGCGCTGAGCAGCACGCGCTCGCCGTGCTCGGGAGCGGGCGGCACACCGTAGGCATAACTCAGGCTCATGCAGCCCAAGGCGAGGGCGGAGACGTTGAAGGGGCCGATTTGTCGTTGCTGCATGTCAGTGTCTCCACCGCACCGCGCCCGCTCCGCAGCGCATAAAACGATCTAAGCCGGGAACGCCGTGGAACCGGCTTTGCCGGGCCACTGGCGTTGCCCCCTGCAAGGGGGGTGGCGAAGCGACACATCGTGTCGCGCAGCCTGGGGGTGAGTCTATTTCAGCTGCTGCTCCAGCTGGTGCAGCACCTGGTAACAAGGCAGCACCTGGGCCACGCTGGCGTTGGGCTCGCGGCCTTCGCGGATGGCGGCGAAGAACTCGCGGTCCTGCAGCTCGATGCCGTTCATGGAGACGTCGACCTTGCTCACGTCGATCTTCTCGTCCTTGCCGTTGAACAGGTCGTCGTAACGGGCCAGGTAGGTGGCCGTGTCGCCGATGTAGCGGAAGAAGGTGCCCAGCGGGCCGTCGTTGTTGAACGAGAGCGACAAGGTGCAGATCGCGCCGTTGGCGGCCTTGAGCTGGATGCTCATGTCCATGGCGATGCCCAGCGTCGGGTGGATCGGCCCCTGGACGGCGTTGGCCTTCACGATGGGGCTGCCGGCCTGGTAGGCGAACAGGTCCACGGTGTGAGCGGCGTGGTGCCAGAGTAGGTGGTCGGTCCAGCTGCGGGCCTGGCCCAAGGCGTTCATGTTGGTGCGGCGGAAGAAGTAGGTCTGCACGTCCATCTGCTGGATGTTGAACTCGCCGGCCTTGATCTTCTTGTTGACGTACTGGTGGCTGGGATTGAAACGACGGGTGTGGCCGCACATGGCCACCAGGCCGGCCTTCTTCTGCAGGGCGACGACTTCCTCGCCGTCCTTGAGCACGTCGCACAGGGGGATTTCCACCTGCACGTGCTTGCCGGCCTGCAGGCAGGCCTTGGCCTGCGCCGCGTGCATCTGCGTGGGCGTGCACAGGATGACGGCGTCGACTTCCTTGAGCTTGAGGCTGTCGGCCAGGTCGGTGGTGACGTGCTTGATGCCGTATTTATCAGCCACTTCTTTCGTCTTTTCGATATCGCGGCTGATCAGCGAGACGACTTCCACGTCCTGGATGTTCTTGATGCCGTCCAGGTGCTTGATGCCGAAGGCACCGGCGCCGGCGAGGGCTACTTTGATGGTCATGGCGGTTCCTTATTGATTTTCCAGAATGAGGTGGCCCACGGCGGTGTTGGACGCGGGCACATGGTAGAAGCGGTGCGCCACCTTCGGCGCAGCACCCTTGCCGGCCACGTCGCTCATGGCGCCGCGGGCGATGAGCCACATCACCAGCTCGATGCCCTCGCTGCCGGCTTCACGCACGTAGTCGATATGCGGCTTGCTGGCCAGGGTATCGGGGCTGGCGATCATCTCGTCGAGGAAGGCGTTGTCCCATTCCTTGTTGATCAGACCGGCGCGCGGACCCTGCAGCTGGTGGCTCATGCCGCCCGTGCCCCAGATCTGCACGTTCAGCGGCTGGTCGTAGCTCTCGATGGCGCGGCGGATGGCCTTGCCCAGCTCGAAGCAGCGGCGGCCGCTGGGCACCGGGTACTGCACCACGTTGACCGCGAAGGGGATCACCGGGCAGGGCCACTCGAAATTGGCCTGGTCGGGCGTGCCGCAGACCAGGGACAGGGGCACGGTCAGGCCGTGGTCCACGTCCATCTTGTTGACGATGGTGAGGTCGAAGTCCTGCTGGATGACGGACTGCGCGATGTGCGCGGCCAGGTCCGGATGGCCCTGGACCACGGGCACCGGGCGCGGGCCCCAGCCCTCGTCGGCCGGCGTGAACTGCGCTGCCGTGCCGATGGCGAAAGTGGGGATCATCTCCAGGCTGAAAGCCGTGGCGTGGTCGTTGTAGACGAGGAAGATGACGTCGGGCTTGTGGTCCTTGAACCACTGCTTGGTGGGTTCGTAGCCCTTGAACAGGGGCTGCCAGTAGGGTTCGGTGGTCTTGCCCAGGTCGATGGCCGCGCCGATGGCGGGCACGTGCGAGGTGTAGACGGATGCGGTGATCTTGGCCATGTCGATATGTCTTTCAGAGAAGCTTGCCGGTGCCGTGGCCTTGCGGCTGGTTCTTGGCCTGGGCGCTGCCGTCTTCACCGACCACACGGTTGCCTTCGGCCGAGCGGCCGCCCTTGAGCATCATGTCGCGGTACTCTTCCTCGGTCATGCCGGTCATGGAGCCCGCCATCTGCTGGAAGCTCTTGCCGTGCGTGGCGCCCAGCTTGGCCAGGAAGTAGATGTTGCCGCCCAGGGAGATGGCCTTGTTGAGGTCGGCAGCCAGCACGGCCTGCTTCTGCTCTTCCGTCATCGGCCATTCGTCCAGGTATTTGCGCTGGTCGGCCTTGAAGCGTTCGCGGTTCTCGGCCTTCATCAGGCTCATGCAGAACTGGTTGAGCCAGTAGCCCTTGCGGCTCTGCTCGGCGTCGAAGATGGTCGTGCCGGGCACGTCCAGGTAGGGTTTTTCAAGTGACATTTATTTCTCCTCCGGCCAGTACAGGCGCATGGGATTGTCCACCAGCAGCTTTCTCTGCAGTTCGGCGGTGGGGGCGATGTGGGGGATGAAATCCACCAGCAGGCCGTCGTCGGGCATGTGGTCCTTCAGGTTGGGGTGCGGCCAGTCGGTGCCCCAGAGCACACGGTCCGGGAATTCCTGCACGATGCGCTTGGCAAAGGGCACCACATCCTTGTAGGCGGCCTGCTCGCCATTGAGGGCCTTGGGGCCGGTCACCGAGAGGCGCTCGGGGCAGCTGACCTTGCTCCACACGTTCTGGTGCTCGCGCATGTACTTCAGGAACAGCGCGAACTCGGGCCCGTCCACGGGTTTGCTCACATCGGGGCGGCCCATGTGGTCCACCACCACGGTGGTGGGCAGGGCGGTGAAGAAGTCCCACAGCTCGGGCAGGTCGACCGCCTCGAAGTAGATCACCACATGCCAGCCCAGTTTGGCGATGCGCCCGGCGATCTCCAGCAGCTCGTCCTTGGGGGTGAAGTCCACCAGACGCTTGACGAAGTTGAAACGCACACCGCGCACGCCGGCGGCGTGCAGCCTGTGCAGCTCCTCGTCCGTCACGCTGCGCCGGACCGTGGCCACGCCGCGCGCCTTGCCGTTGCTGGACAGGCAGGCGTCGACCAGGGCGCGGTTGTCGGCGCCGTGGCAGGTGGCCTGCACGATGACGTTGCGCGCAAAACCCAGGTGATCGCGCAGGGCGAAGAGCTGGGCCTTGCTGGCGTCGCAGGGGGTGTACTTGCGCTCGGGCGCATAGGGAAATTCGGCGCCGGGGCCGAAGACGTGGCAGTGCGCGTCCACCGCGCCGGCCGGCAGCGTGAAGCGCGGCTTGCTGGGGCCGGTGTACCAGTCCATCCAGCCGGCGGTTTTTTCGAAGGGGCCCGTGGTGGGTTTGCTCATGGTTCTCTCGGATGTTGTTTTGTAATCAACGCATGGCCGGTTCGGCCGTGCCGCGCAGGCCGGCACGATCGATGGCCGATTGCAGGGTGCCGTCACGGCGCACGGTCAGCGCGAAGCTGCTCAGGTAAGACAGCCCGGCCTCGCGCCCCTTGGGGATGGCGATGGCCAGGTTCTCCAGACCCCAGCGGCCGTCCAGCACGCGCGCGCCGGGCAGGCCATCGGCCATCTCGTACAGGATGCCCTTGTTGGTAGCGAAGGCATCGAACTTGCGCGCGGCCAGCTGCTCGGAGGCGGCCTTGAGCGTGGGCACGGGCACCACCTGGGCCTGCTTGTAGGTGCGCGTGAGCACGCCCTGGGAGGTGCTGCCCTGGCTGACACCGACCTTGATGCCGACGCGGTCGATCTCGCTGGCACTTTGCAGCGGGCTGCCGGCCGGCACCAGGTAGCCCAGCTCCAGGCTGACCAGGGGCAGCGTGAAGTTCATGTCACGCGCGCGCGCCTCGGTGGCGTTGGTGAAGGTGAAGTCCACCTCGCCGTTTTTCATGGCTTCGAGCACCTCGGCGATGCGCTTGTACTCCACCAGCTCCAGCGGCACGTTCAGCCAGCGCGCCAGTTCGCGCCCCAGCTCGTAGGCCACGCCGGTCAACTTGCCGTTCTTGTCCGTCACCATCGAGGTCGGGCTGCCCGAGTAGACACCGACGCGCAGCTTGCCATCGGGGGCCAGCGCGGCGCGCGCCTGGGGCGTGGGCGGGGACGCCGGGGGCGGCGTGACGGCACAACCGGCCAGCAGCGTGACGGCGGCCAGCAGGCCCGTGAACCAGGTTCGGCGCAGCATGTTCATGACGGGTCCCCTCTTGTGGTGTGAACGGACAGCCAGCTTAGTCGATGTACTTCAGGCCCAGCTTTTCCAGGGGTTCGCGGAATTTGTACATGTCCAGGCCCAGCACGCCGGACGCCAGCTTGGCGCGCTTCTCGCCCTCGAAGGATTCGCGGGCGGCGGCGGCATCGGCCACCTTCTGTGCATCGGCGGCGTTAACGACGACCACGCCGTCGTCGTCGGCCACGATGGCGTCACCCGGGTTCACGATCATGCCCGCGCAGACCACGGGAATGTTGACGGAACCCAGCGTGGCCTTGATGGTGCCCTTGGCGCTGATGGCGCGGCTCCAGACCGGGAAATCCATGGACTTGAGCTCGGCGATGTCGCGGCAACCGCCATCGATGATCAGGCCGCGCGCACCACGGGCCTTGAAGCTGGTGGCCAGTAGGTCGCCGAAGAAACCGTCGGTGTTGGGCGAAGAGAGGGCCGCCACGACGATGTCGCCGGGCTTGATCTGCTCGGCCACCACGTGCAGCATCCAGTTGTCACCGGGATGCAGCAGCACGGTCACGGCGGGGCCGGCGATCCTGGCGCCGGAATAGATGGGGCGCATATAGGTCTGCATCAGGCCGATGCGGCCCTGGGCTTCGTGCACGGTGGCCACACCGTACTGGCCCATTTTCTCGACGGCGGCGGCATCGGCGCGCACGATGTTGCGCTTGACGATGCCCAGGGGTGCGTTGACGCTCATGATGGTTTCCTCTGTGTGTTGCTGTTATGTGGGGATGGACTTGCGGGCTTACTTGCCCTTGGCCTTCAGCTGGGCGTCCAGGCGCGAGAACACGCGGCGGGCATTGCCCTCGTAGACCTTGAAACGCTGCTCGTCATTGAGGTGCGGCGTGGCCTGCACGTAACGCTTGGTATCGTCGTAGTAGGCGCCGGTCTCGGGGTCGATGCCGCGCACGGCGCCGATCATCTCGGAGGCGAACAGGATGTTGTCCACCGGGATCACCTTGGTCAGCAGGTCGATGCCGGGCTGGTGGTAGACGCAGGTGTCGAAGTAGATGTTCTTGAGCAGGTGCTCGCTGAGCAGCGGTTTTTTCATCTCCTGCGCCAGGCCGCGGAAACGGCCCCAGTGATAAGGCGCTGCGCCGCCGCCGTGCGGGATGATGAACTTCAGCGTGGGGAAGTCCTTGAACAGGTCGCCCTGGATCAGCTGCATGACGGCCGTGGTGTCGGCGTTCAGGTAGTGCGCGCCGGTGGTGTGGAAGCAGGCGTTGCAGCTGGTGGACACGTGGATCATGGCCGGGATGTCGTACTCGACCATCTTCTCGTAGATGGGGTACCACTGCTTGTCGGTCAGAGGCGGGCTGGTCCAATGGCCGCCACTGGGGTCCGGGTTCAGGTTGATGCCGACGTTGCCGTATTGTTTGACGCACTTCTCCAGCTCGGGGATGCAGGTCTTGGGGTCCACACCCGGCGACTGCGGCAGCATGGCGGCGGGCACGAAGCTGTCCGGGAAGAGCTGCGACACGCGGTAGCAGAGCTCGTTGCAGATGGCGGCCCAGGTGGACGAGACATTGAAGTCGCCGATGTGGTGGGCCATGAAGCTGGCGCGCGGGCTGAAGATGGTGAGGTCGGAGCCGCGCTCCTTCATCAGCCTGAGCTGGTTGCTCTCGATGGACTCGCGCAGCTCGTCGTCGCTGATCTTCAGATCGGCCACTTTGGGCATGAGGGCCGGGTCCTTGATGCCGGCGATCTGCTGGTTGCGCCAGTTCTCCAGCGCCTTGGGGGCCGTCGTGTAGTGGCCGTGGATGTCGATGATCATGGGTTTTTTCATATCGGTCTCCTGGGGTTCAAATTCATTCAGGCCGGGTCCATGCCCTGGCGGCGCTTGGCCTCGGCCGCGGCGGGCGAGGCCATGTAGGCCAGCATGGCGCGCACGGTCTCGGCCTGCGTGCTGGTCGCGCAGACACCGGCGGAAAAGGTGGTGATGATCTGGATGGCCGGCGGCAGCGTCCCCAGCACGCTGATGCCTTCGAGGTTCAGCATCTCGCTGAGCTGCTGGAAACCCAGCGCCACCTCGCCCTTGGCCACCAGCGAGCCCACCGGAATGCCCGGCGGCGGCGTCACGATGCGGTCCTTGATGGTTTCAGCGATGCCCCAGCGCTCGAACAGTTTCGCCAGCGCCACGCCGCTGGGGCCGGTGGAGTAGCTGAGGTTGCGCGCCGCCAGGATGGCCTGGCGTACCGCGTCTTCGCTGGAGATGTCGGGCTTCGGAGCGCCGGCGCGCACGGCCACGGCCACGCCCGAGCGCACCAGGTCCACCTTGCTGCCGGCCAGCACATGGCCGGAGGCGATGAGCTTGTCGATCGCGTCGGCGGCGAGGATCACGACATCAAAGGCCTCGCCGGCCTGCACACGTTTGGCCGCATCCACCCCGCCCACCGATTCGATGGCCACACGCTGGCCCGAGTGCTGCTGGTAGACGTCCACCAGCTCAGCCAGCACCTGGCGGGTGGCCATGGAGGAAATGCCCAGGATGGGAACGCTCATAAGAGAGGGGGCTGAAATTGATAAGAGTAAACAGCGATTGTGGCCACCCTTCTCCCCGGTGCCAAGGCGGAGCGGTTTCTAGCAGGTATCGCATTTCGGCATAATGAAGGCGAAGCTATCCCGCAAACCATGGACCTGAAACAACTCGAATATTTCGTGCGCGTGGCCGAACTGGGCAGCTTCACACGCGCCGCCGGGGTGCTGAACATCGCCCAGCCGGCACTGAGCCGCCAGGTGCGGCTGCTGGAGGTGGAGCTGCGGCAGAACCTGCTGCTGCGCAATGGCCGCGGCGTCACCACCACCGAGGCCGGCAAGCTGCTGCTGGAGCATGGCCGCGGCATCCTGCACCAGGTGGAGCGCGCCCGCGAAGACCTGGGCCGCGTACGCGGCGCCCTGGCCGGGCGCGTGGCCCTGGGCCTGCCGCCCAGCATCGCCCGCATGATGACAGTTCCGCTCACGCGCGCCTTCCGCAAACGCCTGCCCAGTGCTGCGCTGTCCATCAGCGAGGGCCTGACGATCTCCATGCAGGAAGGCCTGCTGACCGGGCGCCTGGACATCGCCCTGCTCTACAACCCGCCGGCCAGCCCCGAGCTCAACACCCTGCCGCTGCTGGACGAGGAACTGTTCCTGATCGGGCCGCGCCCACCACGCAGCAAGGCCGTGGCGCAGTCCATCGGCCTGAAGGAGGTCAGCGCCCTGCCCCTGGTCATCCCCAGCCGGCCCAACGCCATCCGCATGGTGGTGGAGACCGAGATGGCCGGCATAGGCTGCAAACCCGACATCAGCCTGGAGATCGACGGCGTGGCCGCCATCCTGGACCTGGTGGCCGACGGCGCCGGTTATGCCGTGCTGCCCAAGTACGCGCTGGCCACCATGCAGCGGCCCGAGACCTACCAGGCGCGCGCCATCGAAAACCCCCGCCTGGCCAGCCGCCTGGCACTGGCCACGGCCGCCGGCCGCACCACCACCATGACACAGCAGGCCATGCTGGAACTGATCCAGCAGGTGGCCGGCGAAGTCTTTGGCGCGGTCGCGACACCCGCATGAAAATACCTACCCATGGCAACTGACAAACCCTACACACTGGCCGGCGTGATGGGCTGGCCGGTGGCGCATTCGCGCTCACCCGCCATCCACAACCACTGGATCCGCCAGCATGGCCTCAACGGCAGCTACGTGCTGCTGCCCGTCCAGCCGGACCGCCTGGGCGACGCCGTGCGCGGCCTGCGCGCCCTGGGCTTTGCCGGCTGCAACATCACCATCCCGCACAAGGTGGCGGCCATGGCACTGATGGACCGCATCGACCCGCTGGCCGCACGCATTGGCGCCATCAACACCATCGTCGTCGAAGCCGACGGCACGCTCGCCGGCTACAACAACGACGCCTATGGTTTCATCCAGAGCCTGCTGGACGCGCAGCCGGACTGGCGCGCCGATGCCGGCCCCGTCACCGTGCTGGGCGCGGGCGGCGCAGCGCGCGCCATCCTGGTGGCACTGGCCGAACGCGGGGCGAAGGAGATCCGCCTGTGCAACCGCAGCATGGACAAGGCCCAGGCCCTGGCCGCCGAGTTCGGCGCGCCCATCCGGGCCCTGCCCTGGGACCAGCGCGACGACGCCCTGGACGGCTGCGCCCTGCTGGTGAACAGCACCAGCCTGGGCATGAAGGGACAGGACCCGCTGGTCTTGTCGCTCGACCGGCTGCCCCGGCACGCGCTGGTGTGCGACGCCATCTACATCCCGCTGGAAACGCCGCTGCTGGCCGCCGCGCGCCAGCGTGGCAACGCCACCGTCAACGGCCTGGGCATGCTGCTGAACCAGGCCCGCCCGGCCTTCCAGCGCTGGTTCGGGGTCACGCCCGAGCTGACGCCGGAACTGCGGCGTTTGATCGAAGCCACGCTCTGAGAGCCTGTCAGGCGCTTGGCCCATCACAATTTGTGATGGGCCTATCGTGACATCGCTGCGCATTCCATCGTTAGCCCTACTTGCCCGGACCGGTTGGCGCGCCTATTCTGGCCCGCACCTCAACGACCCGAAAGGCAAGCCATGCGCACGCCCCTGCTCCGTCTGTTTACCGTGCTGGCCAGCGGCCTGCTGCTGGCCGCCTGTGCCCTCACCCCGCCGCCGGCCGCGCCTGGTGCGGCCCAGGCCAAGGCCGAACTGCTCTGGCTGGGCCAGTCCACCTTCCGCCTGACCACGCCCAGCGGCAAGGTCATCGTGACCGACCCCTGGTTGCGCCCCAACCCCAAGACACCGGCCGAGTACAAGGATCTGGCCAAGCTGGGCAAGGTGGACCTGATCCTCGTCACCCATGGCCACGGCGACCACATCGCCGACGCCCCGGACCTGGCCCTGATGAACAAGGCGCGGGTCATCGCCCCGGGCGACCTGAACATGGTGCTCAACACCCTGGGCGTGCTGCCGCCCGAGCTGACGCCGCGCATGAACAAGAGCGGCACGATCGTGCCCTTCCCCGATGTGCCGGGCCTGAAAATCACCATGGTCAAGGCCGAGCACTCCTCGCTCTTTGCCTGGAAAAACCCCGCCACCGGCAAGATCGAATCGCACTACGGCGGTGAGCCGGTGGGTTTCATCATCGAGCTGGAGAACGGCCAGAAGATCTACCACATGGGTGACACGGGCCTGTTCGGCGACATGAAGTTCATCGGCGAGTACTACAAGCCCGACGTGCTGCTGATCCCCATCGGCGGCAACTTCACCACCGCGCCGGTTGATGCCGCCTACGCCACGCGGGAATTCCTCAAGCCGCGTTTTGCCATCCCCATGCACTACGGCACCAATCCGCTGAACCGCGGAACGCCTGAGCAATACATGCAGGCCCTGGGTCAGACAAACACCAAGGTGGTGCCGCTGCAGCCTGGCGAGAAGTTCAGTTTCTGAATGACGTGGAGCCGGCACGCCGGCTCATGACGCATCAGGGCCCGTACTCGCGATCTTCCGATCGCAGGTACGGGCCCTGATGTTTGGGACTGCTCAGTCCTTGGCGCTTCAGGCGCCCGACCGTGGGCTACCGAACGGCGCCGCGGTCTTGAGACTTACTGGCGCGGAATGTTCGCCTTGACGATCACATCACCCCAGCGCTTGATTTCGCTCTGCAGGAAAGCCTGGGTCTGCTCGGGCGTGCTGGCACGGGGCTCGATGTTCAGGTCACGCAGCTTCTTGCTGACCTCGGGATCGCTGATTGCGGCCGCGATCTCGCGGTGCAGGCGGGCGACCACGTCCTTCGGGGTGCCCGAGGGAACAGCCAGCGCATTCCAGGACGAGGCCTGGTAGTTGGGCAGGCCCGCTTCCTTGGTGGTCGGAACGTCAGGCAGCAGGGCCGAACGCGTGGTGTCGGTGATGGCCAGGGCACGCAGGGCGCCGCCCTTGATCTGGCCCATGATGGGCGAGACGATCTCGACGGCCACGTCAATCTGGCCGCCGCGCAGGGCATTGACGACCGCGGGCGTGCCGTTGAAGGGCACGATCTGCATGTCCATGCCTGAATTGGACTTGAACAGCTCGGCCGCCAGGTTCTGGGTGCTGCCGATGTTGATGCTGCCCACGTTCAGCTTGCCGGGATTGGCCTTGGCGTAGGCCAGCACTTCACCCAGGGTCTTGAACTTCGATTCGGTGGCGGTCACGACAGCGATGTCGAAGAAACCCAGGGTGCTGACGGGCGTGAAGTCCTTGACCGTGTCATAGGGCAGCTTGTTGAACAGCGTGGCGGTGACGGCGCTGGCGTTGGACATCAGCAGCAGCGTGTAGCCATCCGGTGCCGACTTGGCCACGGTGTCGGCAGCGCCGACGCCGCCGGCACCCGGCTTGTTCTCGATCACGACCGGCTGGCCCAGGGTCTGGCTCAGCTTCTGGCCCACGGTGCGGGCCGTCAGGTCGGCCACACCACCGGCGCCAAAGGGGACGATGATCTTGAGGGGCTTGCTCGGGAAGGACTGGGCCCAGCCAGCGCTGGCCAAGGTGGCAGCCAGCACGGCCACGAGGGCGCGGCGATTCAGCAGGTTCATGGGTGATCTCCTTGTGAACAAAAAAGAGCGGGGGTGGTCAGCGCGCCACGCCCAGCAGACGATCGAGCAACTCGGGCTGGTCCAGCAGCGATTGCGCCGTGCCCGAGTGCACCACGGTGCCGCGGTCCAGCACGGCCGCCACGTCCGAGATGGCCAGGATGGCCTGCGGATGCTGCTCCACGATGATGGCCGAGAGGCCCTCCTCGCGGGTGATGCGGCGGATGGCGCGCAGCAGTTCCTGCACGATGATGGGGGCCAGGCCTTCGAGCGGCTCGTCCAGCAGCAGCAGCTTGGGATTGAGCACCAGGGCACGGGCCACGGCCAGCATCTGCTGCTCGCCGCCCGAGAGCTGGGTGCCCAGGTTAGTCTTGCGTTCGGCCAGGCGCGGGAACATCTCGTAGGCGCGCGCCGGCGTCCACGGGCCGGGGCGGGCCACGGCGGTGAGGTTCTCGTCCACCGTGAGCGACTTGAAGATATTGCGTTCCTGCGGCACCCAGCCGATGCCGGCCTTGGCGCGCAGGTGCAGCGGCACCTTGTGCAGGGCCACGCCGTCGAAGGTGATGCTGCCGCCGTGCTGGCGCGTGGCGCCGGCCAGGGTGTTCATGAAGGTAGTCTTGCCGGTGCCGTTGCGGCCCAGCAGCGCCAGGGTCTGGCCCTGGGGCAGCGCGACGGAAACGTCGTGCAGCACCACGGCTTCGCCGTAGCCCGCGCTCAGTTGTTCAACCTTGAGCAGTTCAGCCATGGGCCATCTCCTCGCCGTGGCCCAGGTACACGGCCTTGACCTGCGGGTCGTTGGCAATGGTGTCGGGGTCGCCCTCGGTGAGCACGGTGCCGTTGACCAGCACGGTCATGCGCTTGGCAAAACTGAAAACGAGGTCCATGTCATGTTCGATCAGGAGCACCGACACATCGGCCGGCAGGGCTGCCACGGTCTGCAGCAGTTCCTCGCGCTCGCCGGCGGGCACGCCGGCCACCGGCTCGTCGAGCAGCAGCACGCGCGGCTCGCAGGCCAGGGCGATGGCGATTTCCAGCAGGCGGCGCTTGCCGTAGGCCAGCACATTGGTCTTCTGGTTCATCACCTCGGTCAGGTGGAACTGCTCAAGCAGCTGCTCGCAACGCTCCACCACCTGCGGGCGCTTGCCCAGAGGCTGCCACCAGCGCGTGCCCAGGCCGCTGTGCTGCGAGACGGTCAGTGCCAGCGTCTCCAGCGGCGTGAGCGTGTCGAAGAGCTGGTTGATCTGGAAGGTGCGCACCATGCCGCGGCGCACGCGCTGGTGCGGTGCCAGATCGGTGATGTCCTGCCCTTCGAGCAGGATGCGACCTTCGGTGGGCTCGAGCACGCCGGTCAGCAGGTTGATCAGCGTGGTCTTGCCGGCGCCGTTGGGGCCGATCAGCGCATGGCGCGCGCCCTTGTGCAAGTCCAGGCTGACGTTGCCGGTGGCGGTGATGCCGCCGAAGCGCTTGACCAGGTTCTGCGCGGAGAGAACGATTTCAGGAGAACTCATGATTTCTTGCCCCCGAACCAGGTTTGGGGACGGATCAGGCGGTCCCGACCGACCAGCATCAGTACCACCAGGAAGAGGCCGATCCAGAAGGTCCAGTACTGCGGGGTGATGGAAGAGATCCAGTCCTGCATGACCTTGAACACGATGGCGCCGGCCACGCCGCCATACAGCCAGCCGGTGCCGCCAATGACCACCAGCAGCATGAGGTCGGCCGAGCGGTCGAAAGCAAACAGGTCCACCGAGGCAAAACTCGTGGTCTGCGCCATCAGGCCACCGGCCGCGCCGGCCACGCCGGCGGCGATGGTATAGATCACGGCCAGGCGCGAGGTCACCGGAATGCCGATGGCCATGGCGCGCAAACGATTGTCACGCAGGGCCTTGAGTGTGCCGCCCAGCGGCGAGTGCACCAGCCGGCGTGCCAGCACGAACAGCAGCAGCAGCACGCTGATGGAATACCAGGCAGCCGTCTGGCCCTGGAGGTCGAATTCGAAGCGGCCGAGCAGCGGGCCCATGATCACGCCTTGCAGGCCATCGGCGCCGCCGGTGATGTCCAGCTTGTTGGCCAGCTCCATCAGGATCATGGCCACGCCCATGGTCACCATGAGGCGCGTGAGGTCGGTGCCACGCATGATGGTCAGCGAGCACACGGCGCCCAGCAGGGTGGACACGGCGATGGCGAAGAGCAGGCCCACCAGCGGGTCGGGCATGACCAGCTTGGCGAAGAGGGCCGCAGCGTAGGCGCCCATGCCGAAGAAGGCCGCATGGCCGAGCGACACGATGCCCGCGTAGCCCAGGATCAGGTCCAGGGAAACAGCGAACAGCGCGACGATGGCGATCTCATTGATGATGAGGGCATGGGTGGACAAGAGCCAGGGCGAGGCCAGGGCCAGCAGCCACAGGACGGGCTCCCATGGCTTCCAGCGCTGCAGGTCAAACAGGGACTGCATTGCGTTTTTCATGCCTTGCCCCCCTTGCGCACGAACAGGCCCTGCGGGCGCCAGATCAGGATGACGATCATCAGGAAGTAGACGATGAAGGCGCCGAAGCGCGGAATGTAGTACTTGCCGGCCACGTCGGCAATGCCCAGCAGCAGGGCTGCCAGCAGCGGTCCGGTGATGGAGGACGTGCCGCCGACCGCCACGACGATCAGGAAATAGATCATGTTCTTCAGCGGGAAGGTCGGGTCCATGCCCAGCACCTCGGCGCCCAGTGCGCCACCCAGGCCGGCCAGGCCGGAACCGACTGCGAAGGTCAGCAGGAACACGATGTTGACGTTGATGCCCAGGCCGGCGGCCACGCGCTGGTCATCGACCGAGGCGCGCAGGCGGCTGCCGAAACGGGTTTTCGCCAGGATGTACTGCAGGCCGATGGTCAGCGCCGCACAGATGGCGATGATGAAAAGACGGTAGTGCCCCATGCCCAGCATCCAGGAGCCCTCACCAATCTCGGTGCGCCCCTTGAGCCACTCGGGCAGATGGATGATCTGCTGGCTGGAGGTCATGAAGAAGTCCATGGACGCCACGGCCATGAAGGTCAGCCCGATGGAGAACAGCACCTGGTCCAGGTGCGGCCGGCTGTACATGGGGCGGTAGAGCGTGCGCTCCAGCACGGCGCCCAGCAGGGCCACGCCCACGAAGGCCACCGGCAGACACACGAGGAAGGGCACGTCATAGCGCTGCATCAGCAGCACGGTGGCGTAGCCTCCCACCATGGCGAAGGCGCCGTGGGCCAGGTTGATGAAGTTCATCAGACCCATGGTCACGGACAGGCCGACCGCCAGGATAAACAGCAGCATGCCGTAGGCAATGCCGTCAAACAGAATCGTCAGCATGAATGTAAGGTCTGCTCACACTATTTTTACAAGTGCGAATGTGGTGAAAACAGCGCCAATCTAGGCGCACGACGACGCCCAGACTAACCGTCTGGGCAAGGAGTGCAACAACGAGTGGCGCTGTTTTCACCCCGTTCCCTTCGGGTTGCGGCCAAAAAGGCCATGCGCGGCGTTGCGAAGCCTTGCCGGAGGAAGACTCCGGCGGCGTTTCGCGCCTAGCGCATGGCCTTTTTGATCCGCAACGCATCTTGCAAAAATAGTGTGAACAGACCTTCGTCAGGTCAGGACAAAAAAAAACCCATGGACACCCCCTGACCGGAGGCGTCCACGGGCTGGGCATCACTTGGTCTTGCCCGGGTCCTTGACGTCCTTGATCACGTCAAATTCCACGTTGTGCAGTTCGCCGCCCACCTTCTCCACCTTGCGCAGGTAGATGTTGTGCACGACGTCACGGGTCTGCGCGTCGATGAACATGGGGCCGCGCGGGCTTTCCCAGACCTGGCCCTTCATGGCCGCCAGCAGGGCATCGCCGCCGCCCTGGCCCTTGGTGGCCTTGAGCGCTTCGTAGATCACGCGCATGCCGTCATAACCGCCGACGGCCATGAAGTTCGGGCGCATGCCCTTGTTGGCCTTCTTGAAGGCTTCGACAAACTTCTTGTTGGTGGCCGAGGGGTGGTGGGCCGAATAGAAGTGCGAGGTGACCACACCCAGGGCGCCGTCGCCCATGTCGTTGAGCTGGTCGTCATCGGTGATGTCGCCCGGGCCGATCAGCTTGATGCCGGCCTTGTCCATGCCGCGCTCCAGGAACTGCTTCATGACGGCCGCACCGGCGCCCGAGGGCACGAAGACGAAGAGGCCATCGGGCTTGGCGTCACGCACCTTCTGCAGGAAAGGGGCGAAGTCGGGGTTGCGCATGGGCACGCGCAGGGTGTCCACGACGGTACCACCGTTGAAGAGGTAGCGGTCCTTGAAGAACTTCTCGGCATCGTGGCCGGGGCCGTAGTCGCTGACCAGGGTCACGACCTTCTTGATGCCGCCCTTGGCAACCGCCCAGTCGGCCATGGCCACCGAAGACTGTGCCAGCGTGAAGCTGGTGCGCACGATGTAGGGCGAGGACTGGGTGATGCTGGACGTACCGGCGGCCATCACCACCATGGGGGTCTTGGACTGGGTGGCGATGGGCGCGGTGGCAAAGGCCGAGGGCGTGATGCCGAAGCCGGCCAGCACGTTAACCTTGTCGTTGACCACCAGTTCCTGGGCCAGACGCTTGGTCACGTCGGGCACGCTGGTGTCGTCCTTGACGATCAGCTGGACCTTCTTGCCGCCGACGGTGTCGCCATGCTGGGCCATGTAGAGCTTGGCTGCCGCTTCGATCTGGCGGCCGGTGGAAGCCTGCTGACCGGTCATGGGCAGGATCAGGCCGATCTTGAAGGTGTTGTCCTGGGCCAGCACGGCCGAGGACGAAACCGCTGCCATGGCCAGCACGGATGCGCTCAGAAACACACGTTTTTTCATGAAAGACTCCTTAATAGGTGTTGTCACTTCACGCACCCGGTCCGGCTGCGCGCAGGCACGACCCATGCCCGTGAAGGTGCACTACTTTCGCCTCAAATCAGATCATGCGCAAGTCAAATTTCAGACTGATAGATATAACAGTTTGAAATATCTCGGCGACAGGCATGCACGCGTGTGCAGGCCCCCGGCACAGCTTAATAACGCAGCCGGCCTTCGTGGTCCATCACGGCGATATCGACAAAACGGCTGCCCGTATTGCCCTTGGAGAAATCGATGCGGTAGCCGTCGAAGTCGAGCTCGCCCATGGCGTGCAGGCTCTTGGCCAGCGCCGCCGAAGTGATCTCGCCCTTGACGCGCTTCAAGCCCTCGCCCAGGATGCGCGCCGAGAGATAACCCTCCATATGGAAGGCCGCGTAACTCTTCACGTCCGGATAGGCCGCCTGCATGGCCAGCTGGAACTCGCGCACCAGGGTCTTGGTCCGGCCATTGGGGTTGGGATAGATCTGGGAAATGCCGACACCGCGCGCCAGGTCGACGCCCGCCACCCGGGCCAGCATGCCAGGCGCCGTATCGGCCAGGATGAAGACGGATTGCGTGACCCCGGCCTTGCGCAAGGCCGCCACGCCGCCTGCGGAAAAGGGCGGCGCACCGATCACGATGACACCCTGGGGGTTGTATTTGAAGACCTCCTCGGCCGCCTTGGCCTGCTCTTCCGGCTTGAAGACGGACTGGTAGCCTTTGATCTCCATGCCCGTGAGGCGGGCCGCCTCGTCGGCCACCACCTTGACGCCCCCCGTTCCCATCGGGATGTCCTGGTGCAGGACGGCCAGCTTGACGATGCCCAGGGTGCGGGCGTGGTTCACGATCTTCTCGATCTGCTGCTTGTCGCCGGCCCGCACGTGGAACAGGCGCGGGTGACCGGGACTGCGGAAGGGCTCCGCGCCCGGCACGGCGTTCATGATGACGACATCATGCTTGTCGAGCAGCTTGTCGGCGAACATGCGCTGCAGCGAGGCCGAACCGACCGGAGAGATCAGCGCCACCGGCTTGCGCTGCATGGCCTGCTCGAACGCGGCCACGAAACCGTCAGGCTTGTAGGTATCGTCGAGTTCGAAGAAGGCGACCTTGCGCCCGTTGATGCCGCCGGCCTTGTTGAGCTGGGCAAAGTAGGCCTTGGCACCCTGGTTGAGTTGCGGTGCATCGGGCGCCGGCAGGCCCGAGAAAGGACCGATCTGGCCGATCACGATGTCCTGGGCCCAGGCCCCCGACAGGCCGCCCAGCAGCGCCGTGAAGCCCAACAGCAGGACGGCAGCACGCCTGGCTGCCGCTTTGTGTAGTCGCATCATTTGTCTTCCTTTTTGTCGCATCCGAACCCGGCCAAGATAAAGCAATTTTCCGGCCACCTGGAAGTTTGACGGAAAAACGTCGTGAATTTGTGACGCAATTTCACTTCACTCGTCTGACAACTGGTCAATAATCCGTATCCTGAATGACCGGCCGGCATTCTCACACAAGCCATAAACAACCGAGGAGAACCCCATGACGCTACGCACCACGCCCCCGTTTCGCGCCGATCACGTCGGCAGTTTCCTGCGCCCCAAGTACCTGCTGGAAGCGCGCGAGCAGAAAGCCAAGGGGGAGATCACGGCCGAGCAGTTGCGCAAGGTCGAGGACAAGGCCATCACCGAGATCGTGAAGTTCCAGGAGGACGTCGGCCTGCAGAGCATCACCGACGGCGAGTTCCGTCGCACCTATTTCCACATTGACTTCCTGGAGCAGCTCGGCGGCGTCAAGACCGACATCCCGGTCGCCGTGCTCCGACCCGATGGCGTCAAGGAACTGGCCCCGCCCGTGATGCGTGTGATCGACAAGGTGCGCCATCTCAAGGACATCCAGCGCGCCGACTTCGAATACCTCAAGAGCCAGATCGCCCCGGGCCGCGGTTCCGTGGCCAAGGTCACCATCCCCTCGCCCACCATGCTGCACTTCCGTGGCGGCCGCGCCGGCATCAGCAAGGAGCACTACCCTGAGCTGGAACCCGCGTTCTACGACGACGTGGCCAAGGCCTACGGCGATGAACTGCACTCGCTGGCCGCGGCCGGCTGTACCTACGTGCAGATGGACGACACCAACCTGGCCTACCTGTGCGACGACAAGATGCGCGAGGCTGCCCGCCAGCGCGGTGACGACCCCAACGAACTGCCGCACCGCTACGCCAAGTTCATCAACAAGGTGGTGGCGCAGAAACCCGCCGGCATGACCCTGGCCATGCACCTGTGCCGCGGCAATTTCAAGAGCACGCACGCTGCCGCCGGCAATTACGAGCCAGTGGCCGAGGCCCTGCTCAAGGAAATGAACCTGGACGCCTATTTCCTGGAATACGACGACGAACGCAGCGGCGACTTCCGCCCCCTGCGCTATCTCGCGCCGGGCAAGATCGTGGTGCTGGGCCTGGTGACCACCAAGTTCGGCAAGCTGGAAACCAAGGACGAGCTCAAGCGCCGCATCGACGAGGCCGCCAAGTACGTTGCGATGGACCAGCTCTGCCTGTCACCGCAGTGCGGCTTCTCCAGCACGGTGCACGGCAATGACATCGCGGTGGAAGACCAGCGCGCCAAGCTGCGCCTGGTGGTGGAAACGGCCCAGGAGGTCTGGGGCAGCGCCTGACACCAGACCGGTGTCGGGACAAGGGCGGCCAAGGGGCCGCCTTTTTTTATGCGCCGCCCTTGGCCGAGCGGTCCTTGACGAAGTTGTAGGCGAAGTCCAGCGCTGCCTCGAGCGAGAGTTCGATGGCATGGCGCTCGTGCTCGGTCAGGTAGAACATCAGGTCCACGTCATGCCGCACATAACGTGCGGGCAGGCGGTTCAGGGCCACGCAGGCCACGTCGGCCAGCATGTCGGGCGTCATGGTGGCCCAGCGCGGGGCACGGCGCAGCACTTCCTCGAACACCAGGCGTTCGTAGTAGTTGTGGACCTGCTCGAAATTGCTGATCATGAAAGTCTCCAGGGAACTGCCGGTGACCTTAGCAGTTCCCGTGCGGCCTGACAAGGCCGCACGCCCGGCCTTCCTCTTTATGAAAGGCCCAGCAGGCGCACCGCATTGCCCTTGAGGATGCCGGGCATCACCTCCGGCTTGAAGCCGGCCTCCTCGAAGTCTTTCATCCAGCGCTCGGGCGTGATCAGCGGATAGTCCGAGCCGAAGAGGATGCGGTCTTTCAGCAGGGTGTTGGCGTACTGCACCAGCTGCTTGGGGAAATACTTGGGGCTCCAGCCCGACAGGTCGATCCAGACATTGGGCTTGTGCGTGGCCACGCTCAGCGCCTCGTCCTGCCAGGGGAAGCTGGGGTGGGCCATGACGATCTGCATGTCGGGGAAGCTGATCGCCACATCGTCCAGGTGCATGGGGTTGCTGTACTCCAGGCGCAGACCGCCACCGCAGCGCATGCCGCTGCCGATACCGCTGTGGCCGGTGTGGAAGATGGCCGGCAGCTTGTGCTCGGCAATCACCTCGTAGATGGGCCAGGCCATCCTGTCGTAGGGGTGGTAGCCCTGCACCGTGGGGTGGAACTTGAAACCCTTGATACCGTGCTCCTCGATCAGGCGGCGCGCCTCGCGCGCACCCATCTTGCCCTTGTGCGGGTCGATACTGGCAAAGGCCATCATCATGTCGCTGTTGGCCTTGGCAGCCTCGGCGATCTCCTCGTTGGGGATGCGCCGGCGGCCCAGTTGCGATTCGCTGTCCACCGTGAACATCACCAGGCCGATCTTGCGCTCGCGGTAGTAGGCAATGGTCTCGGCAATGGTGGGGCGCCGGTTGGAACGGAAATACTTGTCGGCGGCGCGGTCGTATTCCTCGCCATAGTTGTCGAAGGGATTCCAGCAACTCACTTCGGCGTGCGTGTGGACGTCGATGGCGACGAGGTTCTTGTGGTCCATGGCGGTCTCCTGACCTAGGGTAAATACCGATGAAAAGCGTGTAACGCTTGCTTGAACTGGTTATATTTCATAACCATAATCGATTCCAGAAAGAAACGCAATATGAGCAAGCCCTCCATCCATTTCGAGCGCCGCGGCGAGCAGCAGGAAGTTGCCGTCATCCGCCTGACACGCCCGGCCAAGCGCAACGCGCTCAACGACGGCCTCATTCTGGCCCTGCGCGAGCTGTTTGAGAACATGCCTGAAGGCGTGCGCGCGGCCGTCATCGATGGCGAAGGCGAGCACTTCTGCGCCGGCCTGGACCTGAGCGAGCTGAAAGAGCGCGACGCCGGCCAGGGCCTGTACCACTCGCGCATGTGGCACGCCGCACTGGAGCGCGTACAGTACGGCCCGGTGCCGGTGATCGCCGCGCTGCACGGCGCCGTGGTCGGCGGCGGGCTGGAGCTGGCCAGCGCCTGCCATATCCGCGTGGCCGACGAATCCACCTTCTACGCCCTGCCCGAGGGCTCGCGCGGCATCTTCGTGGGCGGCGGCGGTGCGGTACGCATCCCGCGCCTGATCGGCGCCTCGCGCATGGCCGACATGATGCTGACCGGCCGTGTCTACAACGCACAGGACGGCGAAAAGATCGGCATGGCGCAGTACCTGGTGCCGCAGGGCACGGCCTTCGACAAGGCCTTTGAACTGGCCGTGCGCGTGGCGCAAAACGCCCCGCTGACCAACTACGCCCTGATCCATGCCCTGCCGCGCATCGCCGAGCAGCCGGCCGACCAGGGCTTCTTCACCGAAGCCATGATGGCCGCCATCGCCCAGAGCGCCCCGGAAGCCAAACAACGCGTGCGCGCCTTCCTCGACGGCAAGGCCGCCAAGGTCAGCAAGGGCTGACCTCTCTGCGCAGACGAAACGACCCATGAGCACAAACAACACCCCGCGCTACCGCCCTGTCCCCTTTGGCGTGACCCGCGTTTCGGTGCGCGAGGGCGCCCCCGGCACGCGTTACCTGCAGGCCGAACTGCCGCTGGGCGCCTATGCCCGCCGCCTGAGCGACTTCCTGGTGCACTGGGCCGAAGCCGAGCCCGGGCGCAGCTTCATGGCCCGCCGCGAGCAACTCAGCGAAGGCCGCACCGGCGAGTGGCAGCACATCAGCTATGCCCAGGCGCTGGACGCGGCGCGCCGCATCGGCCAAGCCCTGCTGGACCGCAAGCTCTCGGCCGAACGTCCCGTGGTGATCCTGAGCGAGAACACGCTGGAACATGCCCTCATGTCGCTGGGCTGCATCTATGCCGGCGTGCCCTACTGCCCGGTCTCGCCGGCCTACGCCACGATCAGCCAGGACTATGACAAGCTCAAGCACGTGCTGAGCACATTGACCCCAGGCCTGGTGTTTGCAGCCGACGGTGCGCGCTATGGCCGCGCCATCACCGCCACCGTGGGCAGCGATGTCGAAGTGGTGCTGGCCCAGGGCAAGATCGAAGGCCGCAGCAGCACACCTTTCGACACCTTGCGCCACACCACGGCCACACCCGCCGTGGACGCCGCCATGCACGCCGTGCGCCCGGACACCATCGCCAAGTTCCTCTTCACCTCGGGCTCGACCAAGATGCCCAAGCCGGTGATTAACACCCACCGCATGTGGTGCGCCAACCTGCAGCAGATCACGCTGTCGATGCCGGTGATCGCCGAAGCCCCGCCCGTCTTCGTGGACTGGCTACCCTGGAACCACACCTTCGGCGGCAACCACAACGTGGGCCTGACGCTGATGCACGGCGGCACGCTTTACATCGACGACGGCAAGCCCACCGCCGCCCTGATTGGCGAGACCCTGCGCAACCTGCGCGAGATCGCCCCCACGCTCTACTTCAACGTGCCCACGGGTTTCGAGATGATCGCGCTGGCCATGAAGACCGACACCGAGCTGCGCCGCAAGCTGCTGTCGCGGGTGCGCCTGTTCTTCTACTCGGGCGCCGGCCTGGCCCAGCCCGTGTGGGACAGCCTGCACGCCACCGCCGAGGCCGAAGTGGGCGAGCGCATTGTCATGAGCACCGGCCTGGGCATGACCGAGTCGGCACCCTCGGCCATGTTCACCAACAGCCCCAATGTGAAAGCCGGTGACATCGGCACCCCCGTGCCTGGCATGACCCTCAAGCTGGTCGACGTCGATGGTAAGACCGAGGTGCGCTACAAGGGCCCCAACGTCACCCCGGGCTACTGGCGCTCCGAGCAGGCCACCCGCGAGGCCTTCGACGAGGAAGGTTATCTGTGCACCGGCGACGCGGTGCAGTGGATCGACCCGCACGACATCCATCGCGGCCTGAAGTTCGACGGCCGCATTGCCGAGGACTTCAAGCTTTCCACGGGCACTTTCGTCAGCGTCGGCCCCATGCGCGCCAAGCTCATCGTCACCGGCGCGCCCTATGTGCAGGATGCGGTGCTCACCGGCCTGAACATGAAGGAAGTCGGCGCGCTGATCTTCCCCTCACCGGCCTGCCGTGCGGTCAGCGGCCTGCCGGCGGATGCCCCCTGGTCCGAGGTGCTGGCCAGCGCGCCGGTGCGCCAGCGCATGCAGGCCGTCCTCGATGAACTGGCGCGCCAGGCCACCGGCAGCGCCAACCGCATCGCACGCGCCCTGCTGCTGGACCAGCCGCCGTCCATCGACAAGGGCGAGGTCACCGACAAGGGCTCGATCAACCAGCGCGCCGTGCTCAAGCACCGCGACGCCCTGGTGCAGGCTCTGCACGACGGCAGTGCGCCCGGCATCCTCCTGCCACAAGCCTGAGAAAGACCGTATGAAGATAGAAGGACAAGCAGCATTGGTCACCGGCGGCGCCTCGGGTCTCGGTGAAGCCACGGCGCGTGAACTGGCACGCCTGGGCGCCAAAGTCGCGGTGCTCGACGTGAACGCCGCGCTGGCCGAGAAGGTGGCAGCGGAGATCGGCGGCGTCGCCTGCGCCTGCGACATCACCAGCACCGACAGCGTCCAGGCTGCACTGGCCAAGGCTGCCGCTGCCCATGGCCCCGCACGCATCCTCATGAACATTGCCGGCATAGGCTCGGCCAAACGCATCGTCGGCAAGGATGGCAAACCCGCGCCGCTGGAAGATTTCACGCGCGTGATCAGCGTCAACCTGATCGGCAGCTACAACATCAGCCGCCTGTTTGCCGCGGAGTGCGTCAA
Source organism: Rhodoferax sp. BAB1 (assembly GCF_013334205.1). Lineage (NCBI taxonomy): Bacteria > Pseudomonadati > Pseudomonadota > Betaproteobacteria > Burkholderiales > Comamonadaceae > Rhodoferax > Rhodoferax sp. BAB1. The sequence continues at coordinate 2,094,812 of NZ_CP054424.1, forward strand.
GCTGGCACCGCTGGATGACGGCGAACGAGGCGTCATGATGTTCACCGCTTCGGTCGCGGCCTTCGACGGCCAGGTCGGCCAGCAGGCCTACAGCGCCTCCAAGGGCGGCCTGGTCGGCATGACCCTGCCCATGGCGCGCGACCTGGCCCAGCACGGCATCCGCGTCTGCACCGTGGCGCCCGGCCTGTTCGCCACGCCCCTCATGAAAGAGCTGCCCGAGGAGGTGCAGACCACCCTGGCCGCCTCCATCCCCTTTCCCAAACGACTGGGCCACCCCGAAGAGTTCGCCCAGCTGGCCTGCCACATCGTCACCAACGGCCACCTCAACGGTGAGGTGATCCGCCTGGACGGCGCGCTGCGCATGGCGCCGCGTTGAGGCAACTTGGCGTAAACCCCAAGCAGACAGCCGCCCACCCAGCTTCGATACTGCCTACCACCTGTTTTTCAACCCCAAAGAGGAGACAACCATGAAACTACGCTCTACCCTGCTGGCCACCCTGGTCGCACTGGCCTGCGGCACTGCCCTGGCCGACATCAACATCGGCGTCAGCCTCTCGCTGACCGGCCCCGGCTCCGGCCTGGGCATCCCGGTGAACAACCAGTTCAAGCTGTTCCCGAAGACCATCGCCGGCGAGAAGGTCAACCTGATCATCCTCGACGACGCCTCGGACCCGGGCAAGGGCGCGAACAACGCACGCCGTTTCATCACCGAGGACAAGGTCGACATGATCATCGGCTCGTCCATCACGCCGGTGTCGGCCGCTATGATTCCGCTGGCCGCCGAAGCCAAGACCGTGCAGCTCGCCGTCTCTCCCGTGGGCGGACCGCCCGATCAGGAGCGCTGGCTGTTCCGCCTGCCGCAGGGCGCCGACGTGATCGCCTACCCCATCGTCGAGCACATGAAAAAGACCGGCATCAAGTCCGTGGGCTTCCTCGGTTATGCCGACGCCTATGGCGAGATCTGGCTCAAGGCCATGACACCCGCGCTGGAGAAGGCCGGCATCAAGCAGGTGGCCGTCGAACGCTTCGCGCGCACCGACACCAGCGTCACCCCGCAGGCCCTCAAGCTGACCTCGGCCAATCCGGACGCCATCCTGGTGGTGGCCTCCGGCTCGGGCGCGGCCATGCCGCACAAGGGCCTGGTCGAGCGCGGCTACAAGGGCAAGATCTACCAGACCCACGCCGCCGCCACGCCGGACCTGATGCGCATCGGCGGCAAGGACGTCGAAGGCGGTTACGTGTCCTCCGGCCCGGCCGTGGTCGCCGAGCAGTTGCCCGACAACCACCCGTCCAAGAAAGCCGCGGTGGATTTCGTCACCAACTACGAGAAGGCCTACGGCCCGGGCAGCCGCAACCAGTTTGCCGCCCACTCCTACGACGCGGCCATCGTGCTGCAGAAGATCGTGCCGATGGCGCTGAAGAAGGCCAAGCCGGGCACGGCCGAGTTCCGCGCCGCGCTGCGTGACGCCATGGAAACCATGGGCCGCACCGTGTTCTCGCACGGCGTGATGAACTGGAGCGCTACCGACCACTGGGGCTACACCAACGAAACCGCCGTGCTGCTGCAGGTCAAGGACGGCAAGTTCGTCGTCGTTCAATAAGCGTCCGCCTGCTCCCGTCACGCCCCTGCGGGCGTGACGGCTCCGGTGCAGGCGCTGTGCCTGCACCGGCCCCCTCTTCTTCTTTTTTTCACCGTCCGGACCCCCGCCCATGGATTCGACTATTGCGAGCATTCTGCTGCTCGACGGCCTGACCAACGGCGCCATCTATGCGCTGCTGGGCATCGCCACCGTGCTGGTGTTCGCCGTCACGCGCGTCATCTTCATCCCGCAAGGCGAGTTCGTTGCCTACGGCGCCCTGACCCTGGCCATCCTGCAGACCGGCCAGGTGCCCGGCACGGTCTGGCTGCTGCTGTTGCTGGCCGGCATGGCTGCGCTCATGGAGTTTTACACCCGCTGGCGCCACCACGGCGACCTGCTCGCCGCCCTCAAACCGGCGCTCAAGACCCTGATCGTGCCCGTGCTCGTTGCGCTGGTGACCCTGTGGGCCGCGCCGCAGCAGTTCCACCTGCTGGTGCAGGCCCTGCTGTCGGTGGCCGTGGTCACCGCCTTCGGTCCGCTGGTCTACCGCGTGGCCTATCAGTCGCTGGAATCGGCCACGCCGCTGGTGCTGCTGATCGTCTCGGTGGGTGTGCACTTCGCCCTCACCGGCCTGGGCCTGCTGTTCTTCGGTGCCGAGGGTTTCCGCAACCCGGCCTTCTGGGACCTGCGCCTCAACCTGGGCCCGGTCATGCTGTCGGGCCAGACCATCATCATCGGCGTCGCCTCGCTGGCACTCATCGTGCTGCTGTGGCTGTTCTTCGAGCGCTCGCTGTTCGGCAAGGCGCTGCGCGCCACGGCCGTCAACCGCCTGGGCGCGCGCCTGATGGGCATCTCCAGCCACGCGGCCGGCCAGTTGAGCTTCACCATGGCGGCGCTGATCGGTGCGCTCTCGGGCCTGCTGATCGGCCCCACCACCACCATCTTCTACGACTCGGGTTTCATCATCGGCCTCAAGGGTTTCGTGGCCGCCGTCGTGGCCGGCCTGTCGAGCTACCCGGGCGCACTGGTAGGCGCCATGTTCGTGGGTGTCATCGAATCCTTCGGCTCCTTCTGGGCCAGCGCCTTCAAGGAAGTCATCGTGTTCACCGTCATCCTGCCCGTCCTGCTGGTGCGCTCGCTCACCAGCGGCCACTCCGACGAGGACCACTGAGATATGAAGTCGCCTCGTACCCTGGGCCTGCTGGCCTTTGCCATCGCCATCCCCCTGCTGACCGTGCTGCCGCTGCCGGACTTCTGGTTCACCCAGCTCAACACCATCGGCATCTACAGCCTGACCTGCCTGGGCCTGGTGCTGCTCACTGGCGTGGGCGGCCTGACCTCCTTCGGCCAGGCAGCCTTTGTCGGCATCGGCGCCTACACCACGGCCGTGCTGACCGTGCAGCTGGGCGTCGCACCCTGGCTGACCCTGCCCATCGGCCTGGCGCTGACGGCCGGCTGCGCGCTGCTGCTGGCACTGATCACGCTGCGCATGTCGGGCCATTACCTGCCCCTGGCCACCATCGCCTGGGGCCTGTCGCTCTACTACCTGATGGGCAACCTCGAGGCGCTGGGCAAATACGACGGCATCACCGGGATCAAGACCCTGGGGCTGGCCGGTTTCGATTTCGGCGAGGGCCGCAGTTTCTTCGTGCTGCTCTGGGCCATCGTGCTGCTGGCGGCCGTGGCCGTGCTCAATCTGCTGGACTCGCGCGCCGGCCGCGCCATCCGGGCCCTGAAAAACGGCGCGCAGATGGCCGAGGCCATGGGCGTCAACACCTTCCGCTACAAGGTCACCATCTTCGTGCTCGCCGCCCTGCTGGCCGCGCTGGCGGGCTGGCTGTTCGCGCACTTCCAGCGCTCGGTCAGCCCGGCGGCTTTCGGCCTGAAGATGGGCATCGAGTACCTGTTCATGGCCGTGGTCGGCGGCGTCGGCCACGTCTGGGGTGCGCTGGTGGGCGCCGGCCTGATCAAGGTGCTGGACGACCAGCTGCAGGTCCTGCTGCCGCGCCTGATCGGCACCAGCGGCAGCTACGAGATCATCGTCTTCGGCATCGCCCTGGTGCTGGTGCTGAAGTACCTGCCCGACGGCCTGTGGTCCATGGTCGAGAAGAAGCTGCCGCGGCGCCAGCGCAGGAACGACTGGAGCGATGCCGCGCCCCTGCCGGAACGCGCCAAGCCCGCCACCGGCGAGCTGCTGCTGGACGTGCAGGCCATCCGCAAGGAGTTCGGCGGCCTGGTGGCCGTCAACGACATCAGCTTCCAGATCCGCGCCGGCCAGATCGTCGGCCTGATCGGCCCCAACGGCGCCGGCAAGTCCACCACCTTCAACCTGATCACCGGCGTGCTGGGCATGACGCGCGGCCATGTGGTGTTTGCCGGCGAACAGCTCGACGGCCTGCCCTCGCGCGAGATCGCGCGCCGTGGCATGGGCCGCACCTTCCAGCACGTGAAGATGATTCCGGACATGACCGTGCTGGAGAACGTGGCGCTGGGCGCCCACCTGCGTGGCCGCAAGGGCGTGGTGAGTGCCATGACACGCCTGAACCGCGACGAAGAGCGCCAGCTCTACCGCGAAGCACAGCGCCAGCTGGAGCGCATCGGCATGGGCGCCTACCTGCACGAACAGGCCGGCAACCTGGCCATGGGCCTGCAGCGCCTGATGGAGATCGCCCGCGCCCTGTGCAGCGACCCCACCCTGCTGCTGCTCGACGAGCCCGCCGCCGGCCTGCGCCACAAGGAAAAACAGGACCTGATCGCCGTGCTGCGCCAGTTGCAGGGCGAAGGCATGAGCATCCTGCTGGTGGAACACGACATGGACCTGGTGATGGAGGTCTGCGACCACCTGGTCGTGATGGAGTTCGGCACCCTGCTGACCCAGGGCCCGCCGGCGCAGATCCAGCAGGACCCCAAGGTGCGTGCCGCCTACCTGGGCACGGAGCACTGAGCATGACCAATATGAAGACCCCCCTGCTGCAGGTGCAGGACCTGCGTTCCGGCTACGGCCGAGCCGAAGTGCTGCACGGCCTGAGCCTGCAGGCCGACAAGGGCAGTGTGATCACCGTGATCGGCCCCAACGGCGCCGGCAAGTCCACCCTGCTCAACTCCCTGATGGGCATCCTGCCCGGCCAGGGCCAGGTCAGCTTCGACGGCCAGGACATCGGCCGCCTGACGCTGGAAGAGCGCGTGATGTGCGGCATCTCGCTGGTGCCGGAAAAACGCGAGCTCTTCTCCAGCATGCCAGTCGAGGACAACCTGATCCTCGGCGGCTTCCGCCAGAAACGCCTGGGCAATGCCCGCTGGCGCGACAAGCTTGACGAGGTCTACACCCTGTTCCCGCGCCTGCAGGAGCGCCGCAGCCAGCTGGCTGGCACGCTGTCAGGTGGCGAGCGGCAGATGCTGGCCGTGGGCCGTTCGCTGATGTCCGGCCCGAAGCTGCTCATGCTCGACGAACCCAGCCTGGGCCTGGCGCCGCTGATCGTGCGCGAGATCTTCGCCATCATCGAGACCCTGCGCCAGACCGGCGTGACCATCGTGCTGGTGGAGCAGAACGCGCGCGCCGCCCTGGCCGTGGCCGACCACGGTTATGTGCTGGAAATGGGCGAGATCGCGCTGCAGGGCCCGGCCGCCCAGCTGGCCCAGGACCCGCGCGTGATCGACACCTACCTGGGCGCCGCCAAGCACAAGGGCTGAGCCCGGGAACCGTTCCCTCCGCTGTCCGAAGACGTCCCTCTGGAGAAACCATGAAACGCATGCACCCGGCTTACCTCCTTGCACTGTCTGCAGCATGGCTGTCGGCCTGCAGCACCGCCCCCGAGGCACCCGGCTCGCGCACGTCGGCGCTGCCCGCGGCCACCGGTGCCGCGCTGCAGAGCTGTGCAGCGCTCAAGGACAGCTTCAGCTACGCACAGACCCGCATCGACGCCGCCACACCGGTGCCTGCCGGCACGCTGAAGCAGGGCGGCAGCCCGGTGGCGACGCATTGCCTGGTCAAGGGCAGCATGCACCAGCGCAAGGGCAGCGACGGCCGTGACTACGCCATCGGCTTCGAGATGCGCCTGCCCGAGGTCTGGAACGGCCGCTTCTACTACCAGGGCAACGGCGGCCTGGACGGCGCGGTGCGCCCGGCCGAAGGCGCGCTGGGCGGCGGCCCGCTCACGGGTGCGTTGTTTCAGGGTTTTGCCGTCATCAGTTCGGACGCCGGCCACAGCGGCGCGCAGACCACGGTCTTCGGGCTGGAGCCCCAGGCCCGGCTGGACTACGGCTACCAGGCCGTGGCCAAGCTCACACCCATGGCCAAGGACCTGATCCGCAGCGCCTACGGCAAAGGGCCGGACCGCTCCTACATCGGTGGCTGCTCCAACGGCGGGCGCCATGCCATGGTGGCCGCCTCGCGCCTGGGTGATCAATACGACGGCTACCTCATCGGCGCGCCGGGTTACCGTCTACCCAATGCCGCGCTGGCCCAGCTCTGGGGCGCGCAACGCTGGAGCCCGCTGGCCACACCGGGTGCCACCGTCAAACACCCCATGAACCCGAGCGCCAGCATTCCTGACCTGGGCAGCGCCTTCACGGCCCAGGAGCGCCAGACCGTGGCCCGCGCCATCCTGCAGCGTTGCGACGCGCTGGACGGCCTGTCCGACGGCATGGTGCAGGCCACCCAGGCCTGCCAGGCCGTCTTCGATGTGGCGCGCGACGTGCCCGCCTGCAGCGGCGTGCGTGATGGCAGCTGCCTGTCCCCGGCGCAAAAGACCGTGCTGGCCCAGGTCCATGCCGGCGGCAAGACCACGAATGGCCAGACCATCTACAGCGCCTTCCCCTACGATCCCGGCATCGCCGGCAGCAACTGGGCGCAGTGGAAGTTCGTCAACGCCGTGGCGCTGGATCCGCTGGCCATCAGCACCGTGTTCACGGCACCGCCCATGCCGACCAGCCCCCTGACGGCCAACATCGACGCGCTGCTCCCGGCCATCGCCGCCAGCAATGAGACCTACCGCGAGTCCGGCCTGGCGCTGATGTCACCACCCGGCCACGAGCGTCCCGACAAGCTGCGCGCCCTGCGTGCACGCGGTGCCAGGATCGTGCTGTACCACGGTGTGAGCGACGCCATCTTCTCGGCCGAAGACACACGGCAGTGGGTCGAGCGCCTGGACACCAGCCAGGGCGGGCGCGCGGCCGACTTCGCGCGTTATTTCCCCGTGCCCGGCATGAACCATTGCAGCGGCGGCCCGGCGGCCGACCAGTTCGACCTGCTGAGCCCGCTGGTGCGCTGGGTCGAGGAAGGTGTGGCACCGCAGGCCGTCACGGCCCGTGCGCGCGGCGCCGGCAACCCCGGCGGTGCCAACACCGAACTGCCTGCGGACTGGGCCGCCGATCGCAGCCGTCCGCTCTGCGCCTATCCCACGGTGGCCCGCTACCGCGGCCAGGGCTCGACCGAAGACGCCCGCAACTTCAGCTGCCAGTAACACCCATGGACTACCAGCCCCGCCTCGACGAGATCGGCCGCCTGCTGTTCGGTGTACTCGACGCTCCGCAGCAGCTGCAGGCCCTGCCCGCCTTTGCCGAGGTGGACGCGGCGCTGATGCAGCAGGTGCTGGAGGAAGCCGGCAAGTTCGTTGCCAGCGAGATCGCACCGCTGCAGCGCGTGGGTGACGAGGTCGGTGCGCGCTTCGAAGCCGGCCAGGTCACCATGCCGCCGGGCTTTCGCGCGGCCTACCAGGCCTTCTGGCAGGCGGGTTGGCCCGCCCTGGCCAACGCGCCCGAAGACGGTGGCCAGGGCCTGCCGGCCGTGCTGGAAGCCGTGCTCTACGAGATGCTGAGCGCGGCCAACCATGGCTGGACCATGGCACCGGGCCTGCTGCACGGCGCCTACGAATGCCTCAGGCACCACGGCAGCGAGGAACTGAAAGCGCGTTACCTGCAGAAGATCGCCACTGGCGAGTGGCTGGCCACCATGTGCCTGACCGAGCCACAGGCCGGCAGCGACCTGGGCCTGGTGCGCACCAAGGCCCTGCCGCAGGCCGACGGCAGCTACCGTGTGAGTGGCGGCAAGATCTTCATCTCCGGCGGCGAACACGACCTGAGCGACAACATCGTGCATTTCGTGCTGGCGCGCCTGCCCGATGCACCGCCCGGGCCCAAAGGCCTGTCCCTCTTTCTCGCACCCAAGCTGCTGCCGGATGGCCGTCGCAACGGCGTGTTCTGCGAACGCATCGAGGAAAAGATGGGCCTGCACGGCAGCCCCACCTGCGTGCTGCGCTTCGAGGACACCATGGGCTGGCTGGTGGGCGAACCCCACCGCGGCCTGAACGCCATGTTCGTCATGATGAACGCGGCCCGCCTGCACGTGGGCCTGCAGGGCATCGCCCTGCTGGAAGCCGCCTGGCAGAAGGCCAGCGCCTATGCGGCCGAACGGCGCCAGATGCGGGCGCCCGGTGCCAGCGAGACCAGCCTGATCCAGGCGCATCCGGCCATCCAGCGCATCCTGAGCACCCAGCGTGCCTGGGTGGACGGTGGGCGCCTGCTGGCCTACCGCACGGCCATCGAGCTCGACGTCATCAAGCACCACCCCGACGCGACACGACGCGAGGCCGCACAGCGTTGGTGCAGCCTGGTCACCCCCGTGCTCAAGGCCGCCTGGACACGCCAGGGTTTCCTGGGTGCGAGCGAGTGCCTGCAGGTCTTCGGTGGCCACGGTTATGTGCGTGAATGGGGTATCGAGCAGATCGTGCGTGACGCGCGCATCACCATGATCTACGAAGGAACCAACGAGATCCAGGCCATCGACCTGCTGCTGCGCAAGGTGCTGCCCGACGGCGGCGCGGCCCTAGGCACGCTGTTCGACGAACTCGCCGCCGACGGCCCGCTGCCGGCGGGCCTGACACAGCGCTTCGCGCAGCTGCGCCAGCTGGCCGCGCGCCTGGCCCTGGCCGCCAGTTATCGCAACGACCTGCCCTACTGGGTGGCCGACGATTTCCTGCAAGCCGTGGCCCTGACCCTGCTGGAATGGGCCGGCACGCGCATCGCCGCAGAAACCCCGCACTGGCAGGCCCCGGCGCGCGCACTGCACACCTGGGTGCTGCCGGCCTTCGCCTTGCACCTGCAGATCATCGAGCAGCAACTGGCCGAGACCGAAACCGCGGCGCCCACGCCGGCGGCGGCCTGAAGCACATGGCCAGCCGTCCAGCCGCCCCCGATACCGCCGTCGAACAGGTCGACACCAGCTACCTGGAAAGCCTGGTCGGCTACAACGCGCGGCGCGCCACGCTGGTCATCATGGACGCCTTCTTCCGCCACATGGCGGACTACGGCCTGCGCCCCGCGGATTTCTCGGTTCTCTCGCTGATCACGCACAACCCGGGGGTCACCTCGCGCCAGTTGTGCACGACGCTGAGCATCCAGCCGCCCAACCTGGTGGGCATGATCAACCAGTTGGAAAAACGCGAACTCATCACGCGCCGCCCGCATCCCAGCGACGGCCGGGCCATGGGCTTGCACCTGACAGCGACCGGCCACAAGCTGATGAAGCAGGCCGAGCTCACGGCCTCCGAACTGGAGAAGGCCGCCACGGCCAGGTTGAGTGCAGTCGAGCGCAGGCAACTCATGCAACTGCTCAGAAAAATCTACATTTGACGCAATTTTTCACACTTGCCGTCTGAGCACCGGCCGTCAGGGTAGATACGGGGGCCCCTATCAGCTATTAATCTTGTAGCAGTCCGGATTCTGCGATATAGTCCGCCTTCGCCTCGTCTGCTTGCCGGTCTGCCGGCTGCGACAGGCACAGGGAGGGTGCACCGGGCCATGGACCCGGTGCTTCAAGGAGTGCTGTTGAATGAGCTACAAGGAAAATGCCGCCATTGGTCAGCTGCTGGCTCTGCTGGAGTCGCGCTACGCCATCCGCGTGCTATGGGCCCTGCGCGACGGCCATGCCCAGACCTTCCGCCTGCTGCAGGACAGTGTCGGCGGTATCACTCCCAACACCCTGAACACCCGCATCAAGGAACTGCGCGAGGCCGGCCTGCTCAACCACGGCAGTGAGGGCTACCTGCTCACCAGCAGCGGCACCGAACTGACCCGCCGCCTGGGTGAACTGCCCGCCTTTGCCAGCAAATGGGTGGCCAGCCAGGCCCGCAAAGCGCGCTGAGCCCCGGCACCGGCGGCTGCGCGGCCGGATCGTTCCCAACTGGCATAATTCGCCCTTCGCCTTGCTGGCGTGCGGGCCTGCGGCCGGCACCGTCAGCTATCAAATAAATAGCAACAAGGACAGCGCCATGGCCATGACCACCACCCCCTCCGGCCTTCAGTACGAAGACACCGCTGCCGGCACCGGCGCCGAAGCCAAAAGCGGCCAGGACGTGACCGTGCACTACACCGGCTGGCTCTACACCAATGGCGTGCAGGGCGCCAAGTTCGACTCCAGCAAGGACCGCAACGACCCCTTCCAGTTCTCCCTGGGCGCCGGCATGGTGATCCGCGGCTGGGACGAAGGCGTGGCCGGCATGAAGATCGGCGGCACCCGCACCCTCATCATCCCCGCCAGCCTGGGTTATGGTGCCCGTGGCGCCGGCGGCGTGATCCCCCCAACGCCACCCTGAAGTTCGAAGTCGAGCTGCTGGCCCTGGCCGACTGAAGCCCCCCGCCTCTGGCGGGCATCGCCCCCGGACGCCAGGTCGCCCTTGAAATGGCGGGCACTGCCCCCATTTCGGCGTCTGGCACCCATTTCACTTCCGTTCAAACGCATGTCCGACACGCAACCCACCTCTGCCCCTGCCGACGAGCAAGGCGGCACCGCCCCTCTGGCCGACCTGCTGGCCCAGACCCAGGCCGAACTGGCCGAACTCAAGGCCAAAAGCGCCGAACTGGCCGACCAGTTCCTGCGCGCCAAGGCCGAGGCCGAGAACGCCCGCCGCCGCGCCGAGGAAGACATCAGCAAGGCCCGCAAGTTTGCCGTGGAAAGTTTTGCCGACAGCCTGCTGCCGGTGACCGACAGCCTGGAAGCCGGCCTGACCATCAAGGACGCCAGCCCCGAGCAGATCCGCGAAGGCGCCGAAGCCACCCTGCGCCAGCTCACGGCCGCACTGGAGCGCAACAAGGTCATCGCCATCAACCCGGCTCCGGGCACCCGGTTCGATCCGCACCAGCACCAGGCCATCAGCGTGGTGCCGGCCGACCAGGAAGCCAATACCGTGGTCAGCGTGCTGCAAAAGGGCTACACCATCGCCGAGCGCGTGCTGCGCCCGGCCCTGGTGACCGTGACCGCCCCCAAGTAAGCACTGGCCTTGAAACCGGCGAAGTTATCCACAAGTACAGCGCATCCGAATTTCCAAGCATCTCAGGAGTAAGACATGGGCAAAATCATTGGCATCGACCTCGGCACCACCAACAGCTGTGTGTCGATCATGGAAGGCAACACCACCAAGGTGATCGAGAACGCGGAAGGCGCGCGCACCACCCCGTCCATCGTCGCCTACCAGGAAGACGGTGAAGTGCTGGTCGGCGCCTCGGCCAAGCGCCAGGCCGTCACCAACCCCAAGAACACGCTGTACGCGATCAAGCGCCTGATCGGCCGCAAGTTCACCGAGAAGGAAGTGCAGAAGGACATCGACCTGATGCCCTACAGCATCGTGGCCGCCGACAACGGCGACGCCTGGGTCGAAGTGCGCGGCAAGAAGATCTCGGCCCAGCAGGTCAGCGCCGACATCCTGCGCAAGATGAAGAAGACTGCCGAGGACTACCTGGGCGAGCCCGTGACCGAAGCCGTCATCACCGTGCCGGCCTACTTCAACGACGCCCAGCGCCAGGCCACCAAGGACGCTGGTCGCATTGCCGGCCTGGATGTCAAGCGCATCATCAACGAGCCCACCGCCGCGGCCCTGGCCTTCGGCCTGGACAAGGGCGGCAAGGGTGACCGCAAGATTGCCGTGTACGACCTGGGCGGCGGTACCTTCGACATCTCCATCATCGAGATCGCCGACGTCGACGGCGAGATGCAGTTCGAGGTGCTGTCCACCAACGGCGACACCTTCCTGGGCGGCGAGGACTTCGACCAGCGCATCATCGACTACATCATCGGCGAGTTCAAGAAGGACCAGGGCGTGGACCTGACCAAGGACGTGCTGGCCCTGCAGCGCCTGAAGGAAGCCGCCGAGAAGGCCAAGATCGAACTGTCCAGCTCGACCGCCACCGACATCAACCTGCCCTACATCACCGCCGACGCCTCGGGTCCCAAGCACCTGAGCGTCAAGCTGACCCGCGCCAAGCTGGAAAGTCTGGTGGAGGAACTGATCGAGCGCACCATCGCTCCCTGCCGCACCGCCATCAAGGATGCCGGCGTTTCCGTGGGTGACATCCAGGACGTGATCCTGGTCGGCGGCATGACCCGCATGCCCAAGGTGCAGGACAAGGTCAAGGAATTCTTCGGCAAGGAGCCGCGCAAGGACGTGAACCCGGACGAGGCCGTGGCCGTCGGCGCCGCCATCCAGGGCCAGGTGCTCTCGGGTGACCGCAAGGACGTGCTGCTGCTCGACGTCACCCCGCTCTCCCTGGGCATCGAAACCCTGGGCGGCGTGATGACCAAGATGATTGCCAAGAACACGACCATCCCGACCAAGTTCGCGCAGACCTTCTCCACTGCCGACGACAACCAGCCGGCCGTGACCATCAAGGTCTACCAGGGCGAGCGCGAGATGGCCAGCGGCAACAAGTCGCTGGGCGAGTTCAACCTGGAAGGCATTGCCCCGGCCCCGCGCGGCCTGCCGCAGATCGAGGTGACCTTCGACATCGACGCCAACGGCATCCTGCACGTGGGCGCCAAGGACAAGGCCACGGGCAAGGAAAACAAGATCACCATCAAGGCCAACTCGGGTCTGTCCGAGGAGGAAATCCAGAAGATGGTGAAGGACGCCGAGCTCAACGCCGCCGAGGACAAGAAGCGCCTCGAAATCGTCCAGGCCCGCAACCAGGCCGATGCCACCGTGCACGGCGTGCGCAAAAGCCTGGCCGAACACGGCGACAAGCTCGATGCCGGCGAGAAGGAGAAGATCGAAGCTGCCGCCAAGGAACTGGAAGAGGCCATCAAGGGCGAGGACAAGGCTGATATCGAGGCCAAGACCGAAGCCCTGATGCTGGCCAGCCAGAAGCTGGGCGAGAAGCTCTACGCCGAGCAGCAGGCTGCGGCCGGCGCCGCCGGTGCCGCCCCGGGTGCCGAGCAGCAGACCAGCCGGCCGGCCGCCGATGACAATGTGGTGGACGCCGAAGTCAAGGAAGTCAAGAAGGGTTGATCTCGGACGCCTAACGCCGCCTCAACTCGCCGCGTTCGACACTTGCCCTGCGGTAAGGTCAACGCGGCGTTCCTGCTCTAGAACTTAACGAATATGGCCACCAAAAGAGACTTTTACGAAATCCTCGGCGTCCCCAAGAACGCCTCCGAGGAAGAGATCAAGAAAGCCTATCGCAAGCTCGCGATGAAGCATCACCCTGACCGCAACCAGGGGGACAGCGCCAAGGTGGCCGAGGAAAAATTCAAGGAGGCCAAGGAGGCCTACGAGATGCTTTCCGATGCGCAGAAGCGCGCGGCCTACGACCAGTACGGCCATGCCGGCGTCGACCCCAATATGCGCGGCGGCGCGGGTGGCGACTTTGGCGGCGGCTTTGCCGAGGCCTTCGGCGACATCTTCGGCGACATGTTCGGCCAGCAACGCGGTGGGCGCGGGGCCGGCGGCCGCCAGGTCTACCGCGGCAGCGACCTGAGCTACGCCATGGAGATCACGCTGGAGGAAGCGGCGCGCGGCAAGGACGCGCAGATCCGCATCCCCAGTTGGGACAACTGCGGCACCTGCCAGGGCAGCGGCGCCAAGCCGGGTACCCAGGTCAAGGCCTGCAGCACCTGCCACGGTTCGGGCTCGGTGCAGATGCGCCAGGGTTTCTTCAGCGTGCAGCAGACCTGCCCGCACTGCCACGGCACCGGCAAGATCATCCCCGAGCCCTGCACCAGCTGCCAGGGCCAGGGCCGCATCAAGCGCCAGAAGACGCTGGAAGTGAAGATCCCCGCCGGCATCGACGACGGCATGCGCATCCGCAGCGCCGGCAACGGCGAGCCGGGCATGAACGGCGGCCCGCCGGGTGACCTCTACATCGAGATCCGCCTGCGCAAGCACGACATCTTCGAGCGCGACGGCGACGACCTGCATTGCGCGGTGCCCATCAGCTTTGTCACCGCGGCACTGGGCGGCGAGATCGAGGTGCCCACCCTGCAGGGCAAGGCCGCCATCGACATCCCCGAAGGCACCCAGACCGGCAAGCAGTTCCGCCTGCGCGGCAAGGGCATCAAGGGCGTGCGCGCCAGCTACCCCGGCGACCTGTACTGCCACATCACGGTGGAGACGCCGGTCAAGCTCACCGAGCACCAGCGCAAGCTGCTGCGCGAGCTGGGCGAATCCCTGCAAAAGGGCGGCGCCAAGCATTCGCCGGGTGAAGGCAGCTGGGCCGACCGGCTCAAGAGCTTCTTCAGCTGAAGCCTGGTTTCCGTCCGATCCCAAGCCGCAAGGGCCTCAGCCCTTGCGGCTTTTTTTGATCTGCATCTAGAAGCGGCCTCGGCGCGGGACTAACATGCGCCCATGAGCGTTTCCATCACCTTCCTCGGCGGTGCCAGCACGGTCACCGGCTCCAAATACCTGGTGCGCCATGGCGCGCAAACCCTGCTGGTGGACTGCGGACTGTTCCAGGGCTACAAACAACTGCGCCTGCGCAACTGGACACCGCTGCCCGTCGCCCCCGACCAGATCAACGCCGTCATCCTCACGCACGCCCACCTGGACCACAGCGGCTACCTGCCGCTGCTGGCGCGCGAAGGCTACGGCGGCAAAGTCCACGCCACGCGCGGCACGCGCGACCTGTGCGCCATCCTGCTGCCCGACAGCGGCCACATCCAGGAAGAGGATGCGGCCTTTGCCAACCGCCACGGTTTCTCCAAGCACGCGCCGGCCCTGCCCCTGTACACCCGCAAGGATGCGCTGGCCTGCCTGAAGCAGATCAAGGCGCATGACTTCAGCCACAGCTTCGAGCCCATCGCCGGCTGGCATGCCACCTTCTTGCGTGCCGGCCACATCCTGGGTGCCGCCAGCCTGCTGCTGGAAGTGGCGGGGCGGCGCATCCTCTTCTCGGGCGACCTGGGCCGTACCGATGACTTCCTGATGAACCCGCCGGACCGCGCCCCGGCAGCGGACACGGTGGTGATCGAATCGACCTACGGCGACCGCACCCATCCGAAAGAAGACGTGCTGGCCGAACTCGGGCCCGCCCTGCATCGCCTGGCCGGGCGTGGCGGGGTCGCGGTGATCCCGGTCTTCGCCGTTGGCCGCGCGCAGGAAATCCTGCATGCCATTGACGAGCTCAAGGTGCGCGGCGAGATCCCCAAGAACCTGCCGGTCTTCCTGGACAGCCCCATGGCCATCCACACCACCGACCTTTTCGACAACTACATGGACGAACACCGGCTCAGCAGCAAGCAGGTCCAGGCCCTCACGCGCTGCGCCACCATGGTCAACACACCGGACGAATCCAAGGCCCTGGCACGCCGCCACGGCCCCATGGTGATCCTCGCCGCCAGCGGCATGGCCACGGGCGGGCGCGTGCTGCACCACCTGGCGCTGTATGCCGGCAGCCACCGCAACATGATCGTGCTCACCGGCTTCCAGTCGCCCGGCACGCGCGGTGCCACCCTGGCCTCGGGTGCACCCTCGGTACGCATCCACGGCAAGGACGTCAGTGTGGGCGCCGAGATCGTGCAACTGCAATCGGCCTCGGCGCACGCCGATGCGCCGCAGCTCATGGCCTGGCTGGGCACCCTGCCCACCGCCCCCTCGCAGGTCTATATCGTGCATGGCGAGAGCGGCGCCTCGGATGCGCTGCGCCAGCAGGTCGAACACGGGCTGGGCTGGCGGGCGCTGGTGCCTGAGCACGGGGCGACGTGGCCCGTTTGAAGCCGGACCGCCCCCGTCATCGCATCGCGCCACCCGTATCCAGGCAAAACCATCCCGTAGGGGACGTCCAGCCCGCCCCACACTGCCCGGTTCACGCAGGGTTACCCCCTGTTACGTCACTGCACAGCAATCGGTCAGAATGGCGCTCCATGAGTCTGCGGCTCTTCCACATCACCGAATTCGCCAACTCCATGCTCACGCCTGCCGAGCAGCGTGAGGCCCGGCATCCGGCGCTATTGCTTTTGCTGGCCAGCCTCTGGCTGGCGCTGGCAGGCAATACGCCGCTGTGGCGCGAACTGGCGCGGCTGCCCATGGACGCCGGCAGCTTCGTCTGGATCACCCTGTGTTTTGCCCTGCTCATCACGGCGGCGCTGGGCCTGCTGCTGAGCCTGCTGAACTGGCCCTGGCTGCTCAAGGGCGTCATCACCGTGCTGCTCTGGCTGGCCGCGCTCAACTCCGTGCTGCTCTGGTCCGGCCAGGCCTACCTGAGTGCCAGCGCCGTGCCGCAAGGCCTGTCCGCCGTGCTGGGCCAGCTGCGGGCCCCACCGCTGTGGCAGGTGGGGCTGGTGTTTGCCGCACTGGCCCTGGCGCCCTCGCTCTGGCTCTGGCAGCTCAGCCTGCGCCGTATCGCCCCGCCCATCCGCCTGCCGCAGAACCTGCTGCTGGCCCTGCTCTTCACCGGCCTGCTGGCGGCTGTCTGGTTTGCCGGACGCAACGCCCTGCTGCCCCTGCTGCAGGACCAGCCCCGCTGGCTCGAACTGGTAAGCCCCTTCAACACCCTGCTGAGCCTGCGCCGCTGAAACCGCCGCCGGCCTGCTCTTGCCAGCAAGCGGGCTTTCGTTATGATGGGCCGCGCGCCCTGGCACCGGTGGCCACAAGCGGTCGCGAAGGAGGCGAGCGTGGAACCCGCGACACAAGACACAAAGTCCAGCAACAAGGACTCGGCTGATTTCCAGTCCCGGCTGATCAAGGCCATCTACGACACCTCGCCCGACGGCATCCTGGTCGTCGACGCGCAGGGCATGGTGGTGGCCCACAACCGCCAGTTCCTGCAACTCTGGGACATCGCCACCAGCCAGTTGCACATGAAGGCCGACGGTACGGCCATCGGGGAGTCGGACGCGCCGCTGCTGGCCGAAGTAGTGGCCCGGGTGCAGAACCCGGCCGCCTTCCTGGAACGGGTGCGCGAGCTCTATGACAACCCGCAGCTGGACGACCACTGCGAGATCGAACTCAAGGACGGGCGCACGCTGGAGCGGCATTCCACCGTGCTGCGCGGTGAGCAGGAGCAATACCTCGGGCGTGTCTGGTTCTTCCGCGACATCACGGCCCAGAAAAAGCACGAAGCCGCACTGATCCAGCTGGCCCGCCACGACCCGCTGACCGGCACGGCCAACCGGCGTTATTTCTTCGAGCGCGCCGAGCAGGAGTTCATGCGCAGCCGCCGTTACCAGGCGCCGCTGTCCATCGCCCTGATCGACGTGGACCACTTCAAGCACATCAACGACCAGTACGGCCACGCCACCGGGGACGAGGTGCTCAAGCTGCTGAGCGAGAAGATAACGGCGCTGCTGCGCGAAAGCGATCTGCTGGCGCGCATCGGCGGCGAGGAGTTCGCCATCCTCATGCCCAGCACCGGCCTGGCCGGTGCGGCGCTGATGGCGGAGCGCCTGCGCATGACCATCGCCGAGGAAGCCAGCCCGGTGGCCGGGTTGATGCTGCACCTGCGCTTCAGCGCCGGCGTCACCCAGCTCAAGGCCCAGGACCAGTCCATCGAGGACTGCCTGCGCCGTGCCGACGAAGCCATGTACAAGGCCAAACAGGCCGGGCGCGACCGCGTCGAAGCCTGCGCCTGAGCGGCGACGGCGGCTTCAAACCCCGGCCGAGACGGCCAGCAGGCGCTCACGCGCGGCACGGTACTCGCGCCGCAGCTGCTCGATGAACTCAGCGGCACCCTGCACCTGGGTGATGGCGCCTATGCCCTGGCCCGAACCCCAGATGTCCTTCCAGGCCTTCTTCGCATCACCGCCAAAGTTCATCGTGCTGGGGTCGCTCTCGGGCAGCTTGTCCGGGTCCAGGCCGGCGGCGCGGATGCTGGGTGCCAGGTAGTTGCCGTGCACGCCGGTGAAGAGGTTGCTGTAGACGATGTCGTCCGAGCTGCCTTCGACGATGGCCTGTTTGTAGGCCTCGACCGCGCGGGCCTCGTGGGTGGCGATAAAGGCCGTGCCCATGTAGGCGAAGTCCGCCCCCATGGCCTGCGCCGCCAGCACGGAAGCGCCGGTGCTTATCGACCCGCTAAGCGCCAGCGGGCCGTCGAACCACTGGCGGATTTCCTGCACCAGGGCAAAGGGGCTCTTCACGCCCGCGTGGCCGCCGGCACCGGCCGCGACGGCGATCAGGCCGTCGGCGCCCTTTTCGATGGCCTTGTGCGCGAACCTGTTGTTGATGATGTCGTGCAGCACCACGCCGCCGTAGCTGTGCGCGGCCTGGTTGATCTCTTCGCGCGCACCCAGCGAGGTGATGATGACCGGCACCTTGTACTTCACGCACAGGGCCATGTCGTGCTCGAGCCGGTCATTGGACTTGTGCACGATCTGGTTGATGGCAAAGGGCGCGGCCGGACGATCCGGGTGCGCCTTGTTGTGCGCGGCCAGCGCCTCGGTGATCTCGGCCAGCCACTCGTCGAGCTGCGCGGCCGGGCGCGCGTTGAGCGCGGGCATGGAGCCGACCACGCCCGCGATGCACTGGGCAATCACCAGCTTGGGGTTGCTGATGATGAACAGCGGCGAGCCGATGATGGGCAGAGGCAGGTTTTGCAGAGTGGCGGGTAGCTTGGACATCGTGTCTCCGGGGGGAATGCTGACAT
Organism: Rhodoferax sp. BAB1; assembly: GCF_013334205.1. Lineage (NCBI taxonomy): Bacteria > Pseudomonadati > Pseudomonadota > Betaproteobacteria > Burkholderiales > Comamonadaceae > Rhodoferax > Rhodoferax sp. BAB1. Next base: position 2,113,234 of record NZ_CP054424.1, read on the forward strand.
TCTCAGGAAAAACGGCTGCCGTCGATGGCAATCGAGCGACAGCCGGATAGCTATCAATTCAATAGCAAAATCAGAAGGCTTCGAGCGCCAGCGCGGTCACGCTGCCGGCGCCTTCCACGATGCTGTCGCGCATGCCCGGCACCGTGCTCAGGATGTGATCGGCATAAAAACGCGCCACCGTGATCTTGGACTGCATGAACGCCACGTCCTCGCCCCGGGCCAGTTCGGCCTGCGCCACCAGTAAGGCGCGCGCCAGCTGCCAGCCCGCCATCAGCTTGCCCGCCAGCATCAGGTAGGGCACGCTGCCGGCGTAGACGGCGTTGGGGTCCTTCTGGGTCGCCATGAAGTCGACCACGTCGATGAAAGCCAGCCGGGCCGCCGTCAGGCGCTTGGCCACGGCCAGCGCATCGGCGCTGCCGTTCTTCTTCAGTTCGGCTTCGGTGCTTTCGATCTGTTTCGCAATCGCCTTGGCGGTCTGGCCACCGTCGCGCAGGGTCTTGCGGCCCACGAGGTCATTGGCCTGGATGGCCGTGGTGCCTTCGTAGATGGTCAGGATCTTGGCGTCGCGGTAATGCTGGGCGGCGCCGGTTTCCTCGATGAAACCCATGCCGCCATGCACCTGCACGCCCAGGCTGGTGACTTCCAGACTCATCTCGGTGCTGTAACCCTTGACCAGGGGCACCATGAATTCGTAGAAGGCCTGGTGGGTCTTGCGCGCCTCGGCATCGGGGTGGTGATGGGCAGCATCGTAGGCCGCAGCAGCCACGGAAGCCATGGAACGGCAACCCTCGATGTAGGCACGCATGGTCATGAGCATGCGGCGTACATCGGGGTGGTGGATGATGGGCGCGCTGGTCTTGAGCGAGCCGTCGACCGGACGGCTCTGCACACGGTCACGTGCGTAGCCCACGGCCTGCTGGTAGGCGCGCTCGGCCACGGCGATGCCCTGCATACCCACGGCGTAGCGCGCGGCGTTCATCATGATGAACATGTACTCGAGACCACGGTTCTCCTGGCCCACGAGATAGCCCACGGCACCACCATGGTCGCCATACTGCAGCACGGCGGTCGGGCTGGCCTTGATGCCCAGCTTGTGCTCGATGCTCACACAATGCACGTCGTTGCGCGCGCCCAGCGAGCCGTCCTTGTTCACCATGAACTTGGGCACGACAAACAGGCTGATGCCTTTGATACCCTCGGGCGCACCGGTCACGCGTGCCAGCACCAGGTGCACGATATTGCCGGCCATGTCGTGCTCGCCGTAGGTGATGAAGATCTTGGTGCCGAAGACCTTGTAGCTGCCGTCGGGCTGCGGCTCGGCGCGGCTGCGCACCAGGGCCAGATCCGAGCCGGCCTGCGGTTCGGTCAGGTTCATGGTGCCGGTCCACTCGCCGCTCACCAGCTTTTCCAGGTAGGTAGCCTTGAGTTCATCGCTGCCCGCGGTCAGCAGCGCCTCGATGGCACCGTCGGTCAGCAGCGGGCACAGGGCAAAGCTCAGGTTGGCGCTGTTGACCATCTCGATACAGGCCGCACCGATGGTCTTGGGCAGGCCCTGGCCGCCGAAGTCCGCCGGGTGCTGCAGGCCCTGCCAGCCACCTTCGCCAAACTGACGGAAGGCGTCCTTGAAACCCGGCGTGGTGGTGACCTTGCCGTCCTTCCAGCTGGAAGGGTTCTGGTCCCCGTCCCAGTTCAGCGGAGCCACCACCTGCTCGTTGAACTTGGCCGCCTCTTCGAGCACGGCCTGGGCCGTGTCGTAGCCTGCGTCCTCAAAGCCCGGCAGCTTCGCGATCTCGTCGATGCGCGCGAGATGCTTGATGTTGAACAGCATGTCCTTGAGGGGGGCGGTGTAGCTCATGGAAGACTCCAGGGACGAATCAGGTACAAAAAAAGGGCGTCACGCTGTGACGCCCTTGGTTCAGCAGATCAAAGGGCCTTGACCAGCTCGGGCACGGCCGTGAACAGATCGGCTTCCAGGCCGTAGTCGGCGACGGAGAAGATCGGGGCCTCGGGGTCCTTGTTGATGGCCACGATGACCTTGCTGTCCTTCATGCCAGCCAGGTGCTGGATGGCGCCCGAGATGCCGGCGGCGATGTAGAGCTGCGGCGCGACGATCTTGCCGGTCTGGCCGACCTGCAGGTCGTTGGGCGCGTAACCCGCGTCCACCGCGGCGCGGCTGGCGCCGATGGCGGCGCCCAGCTTGTCGGCCAGCGGGGTCATGACCTCGTTGAACTTCTCGCTCGAGCCCAGGGCACGTCCGCCGGAGACGATGATCTTGGCGGCGGTCAGTTCGGGGCGGTCGTTCTTGGCGATCTCGGAACCGACAAAACTGCTCTTGCCGCTGTCGGCGGCGGCCGCAGCGGTTTCCACCGCAGCGCTGCCGCCGGTGGCGGCCGCAGCGTCAAAACCGGTGGTGCGCACGGTGATGACCTTCTTGGCGTCCGTGCTCTGCACGGTGGCGATGGCGTTGCCGGCGTAGATGGGGCGCTCGAAGGTATCGGCGCTGTCCACCTTGGTGATGTCGGAGATCTGGCCTACGTCCAGCTTGGCGGCTACGCGCGGAGCCACGTTCTTGCCCGCGGCCGTGGCCGGGAACAGGATGTGGCTGTAGTTGCCGGCAATGGCCAGAACCTGGGCGGCCACGTTCTCGGCCAGGCCGTGGGCGAGCTGGGCACCGTCTGCGTGGATGACCTTGCTCACACCGGCGATCTGCGCAGCGGCAGCGGCAGCGGCGGCGGCGTTGTGGCCGGCCACCAGCACGTGGACGTCACCACCGCAGGCCAGCGCCGCGGTCACGGTGTTGAGGGTGGCGCCCTTGATGGACGCGTTGTCGTGTTCGGCAATAACAAGTGCGGTCATTTAGATCACCTTCGCTTCATTCTTGAGTTTTGCGACCAGGGTGGCGACGTCGGGCACCTTGATACCGGCGCTGCGCTTGGGCGGCTCGCTGACCTTGAGGGTCTTGATGCGCGGGGCGACGTTGACGCCCAGATCCTCAGGCTTGAGGATGTCGAGCTGCTTCTTCTTGGCCTTCATGATGTTGGGCAGCGTGACGTAACGCGGCTCGTTCAGGCGCAGGTCGGTGGTGATGACGGCCGGCAGGCTAATGGAGAGTGTCTCCAGGCCGCCGTCCACTTCACGCGTGACCTGGGCCTTGCCATCGGCAACTTCGACCTTGGAGGCGAAAGTGGCTTGCGGCAGGTCGGCCAGCGCGGCCAACATCTGACCGGTCTGGTTGCAATCGTCGTCGATGGCCTGCTTGCCCAGGATGATCAGGCCGGGCTGTTCCTTGTCGACCAGGGCCTTGAGCAGCTTGGCCACGGCCAGGGGTTGCAGTTCCTCGCTGGTCTCGACCAGGATGGCGCGGTCGGCGCCGATGGCCATGGCCGTGCGCAGGGTTTCCTGGCACTGGGTGACGCCGCAGGAGACGGCGATGACCTCGGTCACCACACCCTTCTCCTTCAGGCGCACGGCCTCTTCGACGGCGATCTCGTCAAAGGGGTTCATGCTCATCTTGACGTTCGCAATATCCACACCGGTGTTGTCCGACTTGACACGGACCTTGACGTTGTAGTCGACCACGCGTTTGACGGGGACGAGGACTTTCATGGGAGCCACTCCTGCTGGTTGCAAATTCGTTGCTGGTGATTGACGTGCACGTCAATCGAAGGATTTTAGGCGCACCCACCTGCAACGATGGGCGCTTGCGCGACATAAAAAAGAACGATCGTGCTTTTTTGTGATTATACGCGGAGAAATATGTCGTCTTTCAGGTTTTCATGTGGACGACACGCTGGGGATACGGAATCTCTATCCCCGCCTCGCGCAGGCCCTGCAGGATGGCCTGGTTGATCTCGGACCGCAGGGCCAGCTGGCCATTCTCCGGATCGCTGATCCAGACCGAAAGGGTGAACTCCAGGCCGTCGGGGCCGAAATTGGCCAGGTGCGCGGCCGGCGCAGGATCCGGCAGCACCCGGGCGCTGGCACGGGCGGCAGCCACCAGGATTTCCTGCACCTGCTGCACATCGCTGTCGTAACTGACCGAGACGTTGACCGCCACCTGCACCTTGGGATCGGCCGTGGACAGGTTCTCCACCCGCTGGGTGATGATGAGTTCATTGGGCACCACCGATTCGCGGCCGTTGAGCGCGCGGATCAGGGTGTAGCGTGTCTTGATGTCGGTCACCACGCCCTCGAAGTTGTCGACCCGCACCACGTCGCCGATGCGCAGCGAGCGCTCCAGCAGGATGACAAAACCGCTGACGTAGTTGGCCGCCAGCTTCTGCAAGCCGAAACCCAGGCCCACCCCCAGCGCGCCCCCAAGCACCGAGAGGGCCGTCAGATCCACCCCCACGGCCGAGAGCACGAAGAGCAGGCCCAGCAGCAGCAGGGCGGCGCGAATGGCATTGGCCGCCACCTTGCGCATGGACAGGTCGCCGACGGTCTCGCGCAGGATGCGCTTTTCGATGGTGGCCGAGATCCACAGCACCACCACCAGCATCAGACCCGAAGACAGGACGCCTTCGAGCAGGGTGCGCACACTGATGCGCGATTTGCCGAAGGCGAAGGAGATCGAGTCCAGCTCGGCCAGCACGGCCGGCAGCAGGCCGGTGATCCAGAGCACGGCAGCACCCCAGGCCAGCCAGGACACCAGGCTCTCGATCAGCTTGACCGCGGACGACTCGGGAAAGGAAGCCCCCAGCACGCGCACGAAGAGGCGAATGGCCGCCAGCGAGGTGAAGATGGGCAGGGCCACCTTGAGCACGGCCACCGGCTGGTACAGGGCCACGCCATAGCGCGCGGCATAGATCAGCACCAGGGCCAGCACCGGAAACAACAGGCCGTCGAAGACATGGCGGCCGAACCAGACCGAATCGGTCCCGTGCCCGCGGCGCACATAACGCGCCACGACATAGGCCAGGGCCAGGCAGGCCAGCAGCACCACCACTTCGATCCAGACGCGTGCGCTGCCCAGATCGTGCAGGAGATTTTGGAGTTCGGTCATGGGAAAGGATTTTCACCGAATTGCGCCGGGAACCCGGCCTCACATCAGCTAATCTATGGTCCAACGCACGGAGAATCCCCACCATGTCCCATTCCGCCCCCCTCGCCCGCCGCCAGTTGCTCGGCGCCGTGGCCGCAGCCGCCACGGCCGGCGCCGCGCTCCCGGTCCAGGCTGCCACAAGCCCAGGCCCGGCCGCCGCTGACGGCCCGCCGCACAAGGTCGTCTACCAGATCAACCGGCACGAACCCGAGTACCAGGAAGCCATCCTGAACTCGATCAGTGCCATGCTGAAGAAGTACGTGGACGACGTCACCATTGTCGTCGTGGTCTGGGGCCCGGGCATCCACCTGCTGGCGAAAAAACCCAAGCGCCCGGTGCCCAAAACCCTGCAGCAGCGCGTGCGCGGCATGAGCGAGTCCTATGGCATCGAGTTCATTGCCTGCGGCAACACCATGCACACCATCGGCTGGGAGAAAGAAGACATGCTGGACTTCGCCAGGGTCGAAGAGGTCGGCGCGGCCGCCATCATGGAGTTGCAGGAAAAGGGTTACGCCTATATCGCCTGGTGAATGTGGCCCCCACGGTCACTCACTGCGTGTAACTCCCTGGACGTGTCGCCGCGAGACGCGACGCCTCTTCCGCCTGTCCTGCCTCTTCAGACGTCCGCCAGTGCGCGCAAATGCGCTTCCACGCTGCGCCCCAGGGCGCTGAGGTTGTAGCCGCCTTCCAGGCAGGAGACGATGCGCCCCTTGCTGTAACGGCGCGCCACGTCCTTCATGCGTTCGGTGATCCAGGCGTAATCCGCCTCCACCAGGCCCAGCTGGCCCAGGTCATCCTCGCGGTGCGCATCGAAACCGGCGCTGATGAAGATCATCTCGGGCTTGAAGGCTTCCAAACGCGGCATCCACAGCATCTCGATCAGCTCGCGCACCTCCATGCCCTTGGTATAGGCCGGCACCGGTACATTCACCATGTTGTCGGTATCCGGCCGCGCGCCGCCGTGCGGATAGAAAGGATGCTGGTAGATGCTCACCATCAGGATGCGCCCGTCGTCGGCCACGATGTCCTCGGTGCCGTTGCCGTGGTGCACGTCGAAGTCCACGATGGCCACGCGCTTGAGGCCATGGCGCTCCACCGCATACTTGGCCGCCAGCGCCACATTGTTGATGAAACAGAAACCCATGGCCTTGTCGCGGCAGGCATGGTGGCCCGGCGGTCGGATGGCGCAAAAAGCATTCTCCAGCTCACCGGCCACAACAGCATCGGTGGCTGCCATCGCGGCCCCGGCGCCGCGCAGGATGGCGTTCCAGGAATTCACGTTCATGGCGGTGTCCGGATCGACGTGGGCGTAACTCGGCCCCCCTGCCTCCACCTCTTCACGCAAGGATGCGCTGAGGCCGCGCAGCGCAGCAATGTGCATGCGTCCGTGGGCCAATTCCATCTCCTCGACCGAGGCCAGCGGCGCCTCCAGGCGCGTCAGTGCAAAGTCAAGACCGGACGCCAGCAGGCGGTCCTCGATGGCATCGAGCCGCTCGGGGCACTCGGGATGACCCGACCCCATCTCATGCTTGCGGCAATCACGGTGAGTGAAATATCCGGTCTTGCTCATGACGGCACCCGTCTCCTGGAAAATTCAGTTATGGTCATGCCATGGATGCACAAGCCAAACTCAAATTATTGCTGGATCAGCTTAACACGGTGATCGTGGGGAAACCGGCGCAGGTGCAGGATGGCGTGGCCTGTCTGCTGGCCGGCGGCCACCTGCTGATCGAGGACGCGCCCGGCGTGGGCAAGACCACGCTGGCGCACGCCCTGTCCCGCAGCTTCGGCCTGCAGTTCTCGCGCGTGCAGTTCACCGCCGACCTGATGCCCAGCGACCTGTCGGGCGTTTCCATCTACGACCGCAACCAGAACGCCTTCGTCTTCCACCCCGGCCCCATCTTCGCGCAGGTGCTGCTGGCCGACGAGATCAACCGTGCCAGCCCCAAGGCACAGAGTGCCCTGCTCGAAGCCATGGAGGAAAAGCAGGTCAGCATCGAGGGCGAGACGCGGCCCCTGCCCTCGCCCTTCTTCGTCATCGCCACGCAGAACCCGCAGGAACAGCTGGGCACCCATCCGCTGCCCGAATCGCAGCTGGACCGCTTCCTCATGCGCATTTCGCTGGGCTACCCGGACCGCGCTTCCGAACGCGCGCTGCTCTCCGGCAGCGACCGACGCGAGATGGTGGACCGTCTGCCCGGCCTCCTGAGCTCGCAGGAGCTGAAGACCCTGCAGCAACAGGTGCAGGCCGTGCACGCCGCGCCGCCCCTGCTGGACTATCTGCAGGACCTGATCGCCGCCACCCGCAACGGCCGCTGGTTCGTGCAGGGCCTCTCGCCCCGCGCCGGCCTGGCCGTGCTGCGCGCGGCCAAGGCCCAGGCCCTGCTGAGCGGACGCGACTACGTGGCCCCGGACGACCTGCAGGCCATCCTGCCGCAGACCACGGCCCACCGCCTGGTGCCCGTGGCCAGCGCCGGCCGCGGCCCGCTGGAACAGGTGCGCGCCATGCTGGAAGCCGTGCCCCTGCCCTGAGCGTGCCCGCAGTGACAGATCACGCGCAGCCCCTGCCCAACCCCGTGCTGCGGCCGCTGGCCCATGTGCGCGGGCGCTGGCAACGCTGGTGGCAGGCCCGTCTGCCCCGCAGCGATACGCTCACGCTGACGCAGCGCAACGTCTACATCCTGCCCACGCGCGCCGGCTTCATGCTGGCCGGCACGCTGCTGCTGCTGCTGGTGGCCTCGATCAACTACCAGCTCAACCTGGGTTATCTGCTGACCTTCCTGCTCGGCGGCAGCGCCATTGTCAGCACCTACATCTCGCACGGCACGCTGCGCGGTCTCACGCTGGTGCTGCACCCGGTCGAAGCCCACCACGCCGACGCGCCCAGCAAGCTGCGCATCAGCCTGCACAACAACCGCGCGGCAGCGCGCTACGGCATCGGCCTGCGCATCTACGGGGAAGACCCGCACGCGCCCTGGGTCTGGTGCGACGTGCCCGGCCAGGGCAGCACCGACACCGAGCTGGTGTTGCCCGGCCTGGCGCGCGGCCGGCATGCCGTGCCCATGCTCACGGCCGAAACGCGTTTCCCCCTGGGCATCTTCCGCGTCTGGACGCTGTGGCGCCCGGCCGCCAGCGTGCTGGTCTACCCGCAGGCCGAAGCCTTGCCGCCCGCACTGCCCGAGGGCCAGGCCCACAGCCACGGCGGCAACGCCGCGCGCCATGTGGCCAGCAGCGAATTCGACGGCGTGCGCCCCTACCGCCGCGGCGACCCGCTCAAGAGCATCGTCTGGAAAAAAGCCGCCAAGACCGACGAGCTGGTCAGCCGCGACAGCCTGCAGGCCCAGCACTTCCAGCTCTGGCTGGACCTCTCGAAAACCCAGGGCGCCTCACTGGAACAGCGCCTGTCCCGGCTGTGTGCCTGGGTCCTGCAGTCGGAGGCGCAGGAGCTGGATTACGGCTTGCGTCTACCCGGGCTGGAATTGCCGCCGGAGCAGGGGGAGATGCACAAGCGGAAGTGTCTGGAAGCGTTGGCTTTGTACTGACTTTTCTGTTCTGCCATATAGCCTGGCAGGCGAGGCTTTGCCGGGATGTGCGCCCGGCAGGGCAGCAACTTTCTTTTGCTTCGCCAAAAGAAAGTCACCAAAGAAAAGGCGAGCCGGGTGCGTCGTCCCTCCGCTACGCTGCGGGCACGCTGCGTTGCTCGGCCAGGGCGGGACACGCAGAAACTCGGCTAGCGCCTCAAACATCTGCGCTTCCTTTTCCGCCCCGGCCTGCGCTACTCGCTTCCTCTCACGGCAATGGGAAACCAGATACCAAAACCAAAACCCACAAGGACGCGCCATGGCGCGTCCTTGTTCGGCTGTTATGTCTTCGGCTGTTGGTTCCCGGCTGTCTGGACCCCCATGCCGTGTGGCAGGGCTGAGCAGCGCAGCAGCGGGCGGATCAGGGCGGGCGTTGTCTGAGCGCAGCGAGTTTAGCCCGACCCCGACCGATGCGAGCAGCGCAAGGTACCCCGCAGGGGCCCTGACTTCGGCTCGCCTTTCTTTTGGGTACTTTGCTTTGGCGAAGCAAAGAAAAGTACCTCGCCCGCCAGGGCGAGACCCGGCAAAGCCACGCTTGCTGCAACGCAACGTCAAAAGCAACAAGGCACCCATTAGCATGGAGCCATGCCGCAAAGCCCAACCCAGAGCCAAGCCAGACTCCTGACCCCCGCCCTCCTCGGCTGGATCACCGGCCTGGCCCTGCAACTGCAGCAAAGCGAACTCTGGCCCGCTGCGCCGTACGGTCTGCTGATCGCCACCGCACTCGCGCTGCTCCTTGTGCTCGGAAGACTGCGCCAACAAGCTGCCAGGCTCCTGTTGATCTTCACCAGCGCGGCCTTGCTCGCCCACGCCAGCACGGGCCTGCGCGCCACGCTCTTCCAGCAGCAGGCCCTGGACCCGACGCTGGAAGGCAAAGACATCAACATCACCGGCCGCATCAGCGCCATGCCGCAGTTCGGCGAGAACAGCACGCGTTTTCGCTTCAAGGTGGAAAGCGCCGTACAGAACGGACAGGCCGTGCAGCTGCCACCTCAGCTCTACCTCAGCTGGTACGGCGGCTTCCGCAACGAGGACGGCGCGCTGCTGGAACCCTTGCAGGTGGCCCCGGTGCTGCAGGCCGGCGAACGCTGGTCGTTCACGGTGCGGCTGCGTGCGCCACACGGGGCGCGCAACCCGCACGGCTTCGACTTCGAACTCTGGCTCTGGGAACAGGGCCTGCAGGCCACCGGTTATGTGCGCGCCGGCCCGCGGGACCCGCCACCGCAGCGGCTGGAACAGAGCTGGCAGCATCCCGTCGAGTGGGCGCGCCAGCAGGTGCGTGATGCGATCCAGCAGCGCGCACCCATCGTCACCGGCAGCCCGGAAGAAGAGCAGCAGGCCCGCGCCATGGGCATCGTCGCCGCCCTGGTGACGGGCGACCAGCAGGCCATCACGCGCAGCGACTGGGATGTGTTCCGCGCCACCGGCGTGGCCCATCTGATGAGCATCTCGGGCCTGCACATCACGCTGTTTGCCTGGCTGGCGGCCCTGCTGCTGCGCGGACTCTGGCGCAGTTCGCCGCACCTGTGCCTGGCCTTTCCGGCCCAGCATGCCGGTCTGCTGGGCGGACTGCTGCTGGCCGCCGCTTATGCGCTGTTCAGCGGCTGGGGCGTGCCGGCGCAGCGCACCATCCTGATGCTGGGCACGGTGACGCTGCTGCACCTCTCGGCCCGCCGCTGGCCCTGGCCGCAGCTGTGGCTGTTGACCGCGGTCGTGGTGCTGGTCGCCGACCCCTGGGCTTTGCTGCAAGCCGGCTTCTGGCTGAGCTTCGTGGCCGTGGGCGTGCTGTTTGCCGGCGCCGGCCACGAGACGCTGGATACACCGCGCACGCTGAAGCAGCGTGCCTGGGGCCTGCTACGCGAACAGTGGCTGATCACGCTGGCGCTGGCGCCGCTGACCCTGCTGCTGTTTGGCCAGGTTTCGCTGGTGGGTCTGCTGGCCAATGCGCTGGCCATCCCCTGGGTGACGCTGGGGGTCACGCCGCTGTCCCTGCTGGGCCTGCTGTGGTCGCCACTGTGGAACGCGGCGGCGCAGGCCGTGTCGTGGCTGGGCTGGGTACTGAGCGGCCTGGCGGCGCTGCCGCTGGCCACGCTCTCGGTGGCCCAGGCCCCGCTGTGGGCCGGCATGGCCGGCGTGCTGGGTGGCCTGCTGCTGGTGCTGCGCCTGCCCTGGACCATGCGCCTGGCCGGCCTGCCGCTGCTGCTGCCCGTGCTGCTGTGGCAGCCGCCACGTCCGGCGCCGGGACAGTTCGAGCTGCTCGCGGCCGACATCGGCCAGGGCAATGCCGTGCTGGTGCGCACGACCACGCACGCCCTGCTCTACGACGCCGGGCCGCGCCACGCCAACGACAGCGACGCCGGCCAGCGTGTGCTGGTGCCGCTGCTGCGGACCCTCGATGTACGGCTGGACCGCCTGGTACTGAGCCACCGCGACAGCGACCACACCGGGGGCGCTGCGGCCGTGCTGGCGGCGCAGCCGGGGGCGGACCTGCTGAGCTCGCTGGAGGAGGCGCACGAACTGCACACCCTGCGCCCCAGCCAGCGCTGCGTGGCCGGCCAGGGCTGGGACTGGGATGGTGTGCGCTTTGAAGTCCTGCACCCGCAGGCCGAGGACTACGGCAAGGCCAGGCGCAGCAATGCCCTGTCCTGCGTGCTGCGCATCGGCAATGGCACGCAGACCGTGCTGCTGGCGGGGGATATCGAAAAGGCGCAGGAGGCCCGACTGCTGGCGGATGGCGCCGCGCTGCGCGCCGACTGGCTGCTGGTGCCGCACCACGGCAGCAAGACCTCGAGCACGGCCGCGTTTCTGGACGCGGTGGCCCCGCAGACAGCGCTGGCGCAGGCCGGCTACCGCAACCGCTTCGGCCACCCGGCCCCCGAGGTGGTGGCGCGTTATGCGCAGCGCGACGTGCAGCTGCTCAGTTCGGCGCAATGTGGTGCTGCCCGCTGGCACTCGGAACAGCCCCGGACGACCCGTTGCGAACGTCAGGTCCAGGCACGTTACTGGCAGCATCGCGCCTCGGTCACGCCCTGAAACAGCCGGCATTTGCAAACAGCCGGGGCCGTCAGGTATTTTCTGCGGATAATGGCAGGGACAGGAGTCAGCATGGGTTTGCAGGTGACGGACATCGACCGGGAACTCGATCAGGCCAGATCGGAAGGACCGGTGCGCGACATCGTCATCCCGCCCTGCCCCGAGCTGCTCACCGCCCTGCAGCTGGAGATGCGCCAGACCGATCCCGACCCGGCCGAGATCACGCGCATAGCCGGCAGTGACGTGGCCATGGCCGCGGCCCTGATGCGCATGGCCAACAGCCCCCTGTATTCCCGCGCCCGCCCCGCCAATACCGTGGCCGAAGCCGTGACCATGCTGGGCCTGGGCCAGGCCGCCTCCATCCTGACCGGTTTCCTGGCGCGCAGCACCATCCGCGTCAACTCACCGCTGGTCGAACACTTCTGGGAAACCTCGACCCGCCGCTCGCTGGCCATGGCCTATATCGCCCGCCAGCTCTATGGCGTGGACGCCGACGTGGCGCAGACCTGCGGCCTCTTCATGCACGTGGGCATCCCCATCCTGCTGCAGGGCGTGCGCGGCTACGCCGGCACGCTGGCCGAAGCCATGGCGCGGCAGGACCGCAGTTTCACCGAGACCGAAAACGCCGTGCACCGCACCGACCACGCCGTGGTGGGCGCCATCGTCGCGCGCACCTGGTTCCTGCCGCCGGTGATTGCCTTTGCCATCCGCCTGCACCACGATTTCAGCGTGCTGCGCGTGAGCTCCATTCCGGCCGGGGTGCGCACGCTGGTGGCGCTGGCCGCTGTGGCCGAGCACCTGGTAGCCGATTTCGAAGGGGTCCAGCAGCAACGCGAATGGGAGCGTTTTGGCCCGGCCTGCCTCAGTTATCTGCAGATCGGCGAATCCGAGGTGGACCTCTGGGTCGATACGCTGCACCCGGTATTCGAGGCCGTTGTGCTGGCCTGAGCATCGGCCGACGACTGGCCCTGCGAGCGCGCCGCCGCCACGGCCTGGCCCAGTTCGATCACCGCCAGCGCGTAATAACTGCTCCAGTTGTAGCGTGTGATGGCGTAGAAATTTTCCGTCCCGGCCACGTAACTGGGCGAGTAATCGCCGTTCTGCAACTCCACCAGGGCCAGCGGCCCCGCATGCTGGCGGCCGCCGGCGCCCAGCATGATGCCCCTGGCCTTGAACTGCTCGACCGGGAAGGTCGGTTTGATGTCAGGGGCCAGCAGGGTCGGCATGTCCAGGCGCTCGTAGTCGAAATCCACCGGGTAGTGGGTGGGCATGCCCGGTTGCCAGCGATGCGCCTTGAAATAACTGGCCACCGAGCCGATGGCATCGGCCGCGCTGTCGACCAGGTCGACACGGCCGTCGCCATCGAAATCGACGGCGTAGGCGGCCCAGCTCGAGGGCATGAACTGCGGAATGCCCATGGCCCCGGCATAACTGCCGCGCGCCTTGAAAGGATCAGTACCGGCCTGCTGGCTCAGTTGGAGGAAGGCCCCGAGTTCGGCACGGAAAAAGGCCGTGCGCTGGGCCGCGCGGGGGTGCTCGGCGGGGAAGTCGAAGGCCAGGGTCGCCAGGGCATCCAGCACGCGGTAACGGCCGAGGTGGCGTCCGTAGTAGGTCTCCACGCCGATGATGCCGATGATGATCTCGGCCGGCACACCATAGGTGCTGCTGGCGCGTTCCAGCAGTTCGCCATGGGCCTGCCAGTAGGCGACACCCGCCTGGATGCGCTCGGTTTCCAGAAAGCGGCTGCGGTACTGCTGCCAGTTCCGGGGCAGGGTGACGGGCGGCGGCGTGATCAGTTTCACCACCTGCGGCACGTGGCGGGCCTTGCCCAGGGTGCGACGGACCCACTTGCGATCCAGGCCGTGGCGTTCGGCGATCTCGTCCGCCAGCGCCATGGCCTCGGGACGAGCGGCATAGGACGGACCGCTGCCTTCGATCAGGGCGACAGCCGTGTTCTGCACGCGCTTGAGGCGGGCCTTCTGGGTCGCCGTGGCCTGTACCGGCAAGGCGCAGGCCAGCAGGAACAGCAGGGCCGTCAGCAGCGGGGGGAAAATCAAACGTCGATTGCTCACTTGGGCCAGCTCAGTTCTTTCAGTTCGCGTCGCAAGGCCGCCAGGTCACCCGCTGCGTTGCGCCCATCGCGCGACGCATAACGTCGTTGCTCATAACGCTGCAACCAGGCCTGGATGGCCTGCACCCGATTGTCCTTGGGATCGTGGGTTTGCGCCAGTCGCTGCGCCATCTCGCGTGGCGTCACTGCCGCACCCAGGGGCAGGCCGGCCTGCAGCAGCCGGCTGCGCACGCGCTCGTACAGGCGCTGCCACGGGTCCTGGCGCCGGCGCTCCCAGCGTGTCCAGGCCGCCCCGGCCAGGCTGGCCGTGACCAGGACACCCAGCAGCAGGTAACCCAGGTCTTCCCAGCTCGGCGCCTCGAAACCCAGTGCGCGCAGGAGGTTGAGCTGGCGGCTCTGCGTGTAGTTCAGCACCCGCTGGTTCCAGGCATTGTTGACCGCCTCCCACAGGGCTCGCACGCCCTGCATCAGGTTGGGGCTGACCACCGTGCCCACCGCTGTGGCAATGGCCCCGCGTGGTGCCACCAGGCGCTGCAGGGAACCGATGCGCCCGGGCGAGACCGCTGCCGTCGGGTCGACCCGCAACCAGCCCTGGCCGGCCAGCCAGACTTCGGTCCAGGCATGGGCATCGCTCTGGCGTACCACCCAGAAATTATCAACGGTGTTGCGCTCGCCGCCCTGGTAGCCGGTGACGATGCGCGCCGGGATGCCCGCGGCGCGCATCACCACGACGAAGGCCGAGGCCAGGTGCTCGCAGAAACCCAGCTTGCGGTCGAACCAGAACTCGTCTGCCGTGTGCTGGCCGTATTCGCCAGGCTCCAGGGTATAGGTGTAGCCCCCTGTGCGCAGATGGTTCAGGACGCGGTTGATCAGCGCCACCGGGTCGTTGCCGGTTTCACGGCTGAGCTCCATCGCCCACTGCAGGGTGCGCGGGTTGAAACCGCGCGGCAAGCTCGTGTAGTCCTGCAGGCTGGCCAGCATGCGCTGCGGGCCATGGCGGAATTCGGTATGGCTCTGCGCCCGGTAGCGCAGCAGGTCGTTGACGGGGCTGCTGGCGCGCCACTGCAACTCCTCGCTCATGCGCGCCACCAGATCGCCCGGCAGCTCGGGCGCAACGGCGGTAGCGTCCAGCATGAGCAACCAGGGACGGTTATGAGGCTCCAGCGTGACCTCGTAGCGCAGCGGCGCACCGCGCACCTGCAGGTCGGCGCGTGGCTGCATGGACGGCGGGAAGCTGGCCTGCAGGGGCGCCCATTCACGCCCGTCGAAGGTGGAGAGCACCGGCCCGCGGAAATACAGCGTGCCCTGCAGCGGCGGCGGTGTGCCGTCTTCGAAGCGCAGGCGCAGGGCCACGCTGTCGTCCAGCGCCAGGCTGGCGATGTTGCCCACCTGCATGCGCTGCGACAGGCCGCTGCGCCCGCTCAGGGCGTCGCCCGGTGTGCCCCACAGCGGCGACAGGCGCGGGAAGAGCAGGAACAGCAGCACCATGATGGGTGCGCCCAGCAGCGTCATGCGGGTGGCCATGCGCGCCGACTGCCACAGCGAGGGCCGGCCCGCCGGCATGTGGCTGTTGACCAGCGCGGTCAGCAGGCCCATCAGCCCCAGCAGCATGGCCGCGGCCGTGGGCAGGGACTGCGAGTAGAAGAAATTCGTCAGCATCGTGAAGAAGCCGAGGAAAAAGACCACGAAGGCATCGCGCCGCGCGCGCAGCTCCAGGGTCTTGAGCGCCAGCAGCACCACGATCAGCGTCACCCCGGCGTCACGCCCCAGCAGGGTGCGGTGCGTGAGCCAGGTCGCGCCCACGGTGAGCACCAGGGCCGCCAGCAGCCACCAGCGGCCCGGCAGCGGACGCAGGGTGAAGGCCAGCCAGCCACGCCAGAGCAGCATGCCCGCGGCCATGGCGCTGCACCACCAGGGCAGGTGGGCGGCGTGCGGCAGCAGCACCCAGGCGATCACGGCCAGCAGGAACAGGGTGTCGCGGCTGTCGCGCGGAAGATTGGCAAACGGGTTCGTCATGCGTGCAATTCATGTGGGCGGCAGACCCGGCAACAACAATAACCGACAATGACGCGCTTTGCTTTCATCCCCCTGGAGTCCCCATGAGCATCAACGACAAACTCAAGCAGCTCGGCATCACCCTGCCCCCGGTGGCCACACCGGCTGCCGCCTATGTTCCCTATGTGCAGACCGGCAAGCTGGTCTTCCTGAGCGGCCACATCGCCAAGAAAGACGGCAAGCCCTGGGTCGGCCAGTTCGGCAAGACCATGAGCACCGAAGAAGGCAAGGCCGCGGCGCGTGCCGTGGCCATCGACCTCATGGGCACGTTGCAGGCGGCCGTGGGTGATCTCCAGCGCGTCAAGCGCATCGTCAAGCTCATGTCCCTGGTCAATTCCACACCGGACTACACCGAGCAGCACCTGGTGACCAATGGCGCCAGCGAACTGCTGGGCCAGGTCTTCGGCGACAAGGGCGCGCACGCACGCAGCGCCTTTGGCGTGGCGCAGATTCCGCTGGGTGCCTGTGTGGAGATCGAGCTGATCGCCGAGGTGGACTGAAAACACCAGGGGCCTGTTTAGCAGGCCCCGGGGGTGGACGGTCAGACGACAGTCAGAAGGTTTCCCAGTCCTCGTCGCTGCCCGCCTTGGCCGGGGCAGCAGAGGCTGCCGGCCGGGCAGGCGGCAAGGCCGCCGATGCCTTGGCGGGTGCCAAGCGGGCTGGCGTTGCCCTGGGTGCCGTGGGCGCAGGACGCGACAGGGCGACTGGCGGTGGCGCGCTCATGTACTGCGCGGCACGCTGCGGAGGCATCGCCGCATGGCCCGCCAGCTTGAACACCGCCACGGCCTGGGCCAGCTGGTCGGCCTGTTCGCGCAGGCTTTGGGCAGCGGCAGCGCTTTGCTCCACCAGGGCTGCGTTCTGCTGGGTCATCTGGTCGAGGTTGGCGATCGAGGTGTTGACCTGGGCGATGCCGGTGCTCTGCTCGCCGGCGGCAGCGGTGATCTCGCTGATCACGTCGGCCACGCGACGCACCGACTGCACGATCTCGTTCATGGTGTCGCCGGCCTGGCTGACCAGCCGGGCGCCCGAGTCCACCTTCTGCACCGAAGTGTTGATCAGCGCCTTGATCTCCTTGGCCGCTTCGGCGCTGCGTCCGGCCAGCGAGCGCACCTCGCCGGCCACCACGGCAAAACCCCGACCCTGCTCGCCGGCCCGCGCCGCTTCCACTGCGGCGTTGAGCGCCAGGATGTTGGTCTGGAAGGCGATGCCGTCGATCACGCCGATGATGTCGGAAATCTTCTTGCTGCTGGCATTGATCTCGCCCATGGTGCTCACCACCTCCTGCACCACGGTGCCGCCCTTCTGGGCCACGGTGGAGGCGCTGGAGGCCAGCTGGGAGGCCTGGCGCGCGTTGTCCGCGCTGTGGGAGACCGTGCTGGTGAGCTGCTCCATGGCCGAGGCCGTGGACTGCAGGTCGCTGGAGGTCTGTTCGGTGCGCACCGAGAGGTCGTGGTTGCCGGTGGCGATTTCGGCGCTGGCGGTGGCGATGCTGTCGGTGCTCTGGCGCACCTGCTGCACCATCTGCGCCAGCGACTCGTTCATGCGCGCCAGGGATTTCATGAGGTCGCCGAACTCGTCACCGCGCGTGGTGTCGATGCTGGCACTCAGGTCGCCCTGGGCGATACGCGAGGCCAGCTCGTTGGCCTCGCGCAGGGGCTCGCGGATGGAGCGGATCAGCACCGTCGCCCCGGCCAGGATGGCCGCCAGGATGAGGGCGACGGCAATGCCCGCGATCCTGATGGTGAGACCCCGGGCGCGGGCAACTTCTTCCGTGTAGCTCTTTTCGGCGCGCTCCTCCAGTTCCACCAGTTCGCGCAGGGTGCCCACGTAGGCGTTGACCGCCGGCGTGTACTGCTCGTTCACGATTTTCTGGGCACCTTCGCTGTCGCCGCCGGCCTTGGCCTTCTGCGCCAGGTTGCGCACGTCGATCATGGACTTGCGGTGGCCGGCGATCTTGTCCATCTGCGCCTTTTCCTCGGCGCTCAGTTCCATGGCTTCGATGGATTGCTGCACCTTGGAGATGCGGGCCGTGGTGGTCTTGATGTCTTCGGCGAGGCGGCTTTCGACGCCCGGGTCGAAGGTCAGGATCATGGCCACCGTGCGCGCTGCATTGGCCTCGGTCAGGCCGGCCCAGCTGCTGGCCAGGTTGACCCGGCTGTTGAGCGCGCGCAGGGTGGTTTCGCTCTCCGCTTGCAGACGGGCCGAACGCACGGCCGCGAAAGCGATCAGGACGGTGAGGGAAATGATGATGACGGCGACACCCAGCCAGAGCTTGGTCGCCACGTGCATGTTTCTGAAATTCATCGCGATATCCTGATGGATGATCGCCCCATTCTAGTGCGGCAACCCCAGCATGTCACAGGCCGGTCATGCGTGAAATCACCTGCTTTTCGACCTTTAGCAATTGCTCCGCGCTGACGAGGGTCGGGGCAATTTCCGCCAGGGGCTGCAGCACAAAAGCACGCTCCAGCATGCGGGGGTGCGGCAGGGTCAGGACCGGGTCGTCGAGCTCGAGTTCACCGTAGCGCAGGATGTCCAGGTCCAGCGTACGGGGGGCGTTGCGCCAGGGGCGCTCGCGGCCGGCCGCCTGCTCCAGGCCTTGCAGCCCGGTCAGCAGTTCATACGGCCCCAACGCCGTGTGCAACTCGGCCACGGCGTTGACATAGTCCGGCCCCGATGACTCGACCGGCGCGCTGCGATAGAAGGAAGAGCTGCGGACCAGTTGCGTGTGCGGCAGCGTCCCCAGGTCGTGCAGGGCCTGGCGCAGTGCAGCTGGCGCATCCCCCAGATTGGCCCCCAGGGCGACGTAAGCCGTCACCGGGATGCCGGGGGGCATGTTCACGCTGCCGTGTCCGGCGCACCGTCACCGGATTTCTTGGCGCCGGAACGGCGACGGCGGCGGCGTTTCTTGGGCGCCGCGCCTTCGTCGGCGGATGCCTCCGGCTCCGCGGCGCGCGGCGCGGCGGGGCGCTCAGACACCGTGCGCGGCTGCGGGCGTGGCGACTGCGCGCGCTGGCGGGCCTGCTCCTCGCGTGCCTGGTCGATCAGGTCCTGGCGCAGGTTGTCGTCACCCACACTGAACTCCTGCCACCAGTCGGCCAGCACCACGTCGATCTCGCCGATGTCGGCGCGCAGGCGCATGAAATCGAAGCCGGCGCGGAAACGCGGCTGCTCGACCAGGCCGAAAGGCGCACTGCCCACGCGCTTGTCGAAGCGCGGCTGCATCATCCAGATCTCGCGCATGTCGGCGGCCAGCTTGCCGCGGCCCGAGACGTCGCCGATGCGGGCGTTGAAGACGTCGTCGATCGCGTCCTGCAGCGCCGGGTTCGCGTGCTGGCGTTGTTTGATGCGTTCGGCCCAGCCTTCGCGGACATCGGACCACAGCACACAGGCCAGCAGGAAACTCGGCGCCACCGGCTTGCCCTCGCCCACGCGGCGGTCGGTATCCTCCAGCGCAGCCTTCACGAAGGGCTGGTCGGCACGTTCGACCACCAGGTCCAGCAAGGGGTAGATGCCGCGTGCCAGGCCGAGCTTCTTGAGCTGTTCCACCGTGGCCAGGGCGTGGCCCGTCTGCAGCAGCTTGAGCATCTCGTCGAACAGGCGGCTCTGCGGCACATCCGCCAGCAGGTCGCGCATCTCCTTGAGCGGCTTGGCGGTCTTGGGCTCGAACTTGAAGCCCACCGCGCTGAGCTTGGCGGCAAAACGCACGGCGCGGATGATGCGCACCGGGTCTTCGCGGTAACGCGTGGCCGGGTCGCCGATCATGCGCAGCACACGCTTTTTCGCGTCCTGGATGCCGCCGTGGTAATCGACCACCACCTGCGTCTCGGGGTCGTAGTACATGGCGTTGATGGTGAAGTCGCGCCGCGCGGCGTCCTCGTCCTGCGGGCCCCAGACGTTGTCGCGCAGCACACGGCCGCTCGAATCCACGGCATGTTTCATGCCGGCCAGCTCGCTTTTGCTGGTGCGTTCGTTGCCAGCCACCTGCTCGGCGGCCGCGTTGTCCATGTAGGCGCGGAAGGTGGAGACCTCGATCACCTCATGCTCGCGCCCGCGGCCGTAGACCACGTGCACAATGCGGAAGCGCCGCCCGATGATGAAAGCACGCCGGAACAGGCTCTTGACCTGCTCGGGGGTGGCATCGGTCGCCACGTCGAAGTCCTTGGGTTGCAGACCCAGCAGCAGGTCGCGCACGGCGCCGCCCACGATATAGGCCTCGTAACCGGCATCCTGCAGAGTCTGGACCACGTCCAGGGCGCGCTTGTCGACCAGCGCCGGATCGATGCCGTGCTCAGCCGCGCTGAATTCACGTCGTTTGCCGAAAGCGGGCTGGGAAGCACTGGACTTGCCCAGCAGCCGGTTGATGATTTTCTTGATCATGTGGTATTTCTTGCGGGACAGACCTTTGTCTGCCCTCAACTGACTAAAAGAGTTCCAGAATGCGCCAGCCGCGCTCCAGAGCCAGGGCGCGCAGGCGGTCGTCGGGGTTGGTGGCCACCGGATAGTCTGCATTGTCCATCAGCGGCAGGTCGTTGATCGAATCCGAATAGAAAGTCACCTCGGCCGCACGGCGATGCAGGCCCCGGGCCGCCAGCCACTCGCCAAAACGCCGCACCTTGCCTTCGCGGAAGGACGGTGTGCCACGGATCTCGCCGGTGATCCAGCCACCGGCATCGCGTTCCAGCTCCACGGCGATGAGTTGCTGCACACCGAAGGCCTCGGCGATCGGCTGCGTGACGAACTCGTTGGTGGCCGTGATGATCAGCACCTCGTCGCCCGCTGCCTGGTGCCGGCGCACCAGCTCCAACGCCTGCGGGTGGATGACCGGCGCGATCACCTCGCGCATGAAACGCTCGCGCGCCGCCAGCGCCTCCTCGGGGCCTTTCAGGCGGGCTGCCTCGGTGGCGAAGCGCACATAGTCGTGCACGTCCAGCGTGCCGGCCTGGTAATGGGCGTAGAACTCGTCGTTGCGCCGCGCGAACTCCACCGGGTCGGTCCAGCCGATGGTGGTGGTGAAGGTGCCCCAGGAGTAATCGGAGTCGATCGGCAGCAGGGTGTGGTCCAGGTCGAACAGCGCCAGCTTGGTCTTGTCGGTCATTTCAATGGTCTTCCAGCATGGCCTTGATCAGCGGAATGGTGATGGCGCGCTGGGTCTGCAGGGCATAGCCGTCCAGGTGGTCGAGCAGTTGCATCAGGCTACCCAGGTCACGGCTGAAACGCGTGAGCATGAAGTCCATGATGTCGTCGCCCAGGAAGATGCCGCGCGCGTCGGCGGCCTGGCGCAGCACGGCGCGGCGCTCGGCCTCGCTCAGCACCTGCAGGCCGTAGACATGGCCCCAGCCCAGGCGGGTGCGCAGGTCCTCCCTGAGCTTGAGCCCGGCTGGTGCCAGTTCGCCGGCGGCCAGCACCCACTGGTGACCTGTCTGCGCGTGCACGAACCAGTTGAAGGCCGCATGCTGCTGCACGGCGGTATAGAGCTGCACGTCGTCCAGCAGCACGGCAGCCCAGCGTTCGTCGAAAGGCGGCGGCTCGGCCACCGAGGCGTCGAGCCAGCCCACCGTGGCCCCCTGCTCGCGCAGCGCCTCGCGCACGGCCTTGAGCAAGTGGGTCTTGCCGCTACCCGGAGGACCCCACAAGTAGGTTGGCACCGGCGAGCGTTTGGCCGCACTGGAACCGTCACCCACCCAGAGCCGAAGATGACGCAGCACCGCCTCGTTGGGTCCTGCCATGAAATTGGCCAGGGTCGGGCCACTGCCCAGCCCGATGTCCAGCGCAATCTGCTTCATGCCGGCGCTGCCATCGTCAGCCCAGGTACAGCTTGCTGGCCAGGTAACTGGCCCGCACACGGCGGATGGCCACCAGCAGCACGGCACTGGCCGGCAAGGCAATCAGCAGGCCGACAAAACCGAAGACCTGCCCGAAGGCCATCAAGGCGAAAATCACGGCCAGCGGATGCAGGCCGATGCGCTCGCCCACCAGCCGTGGCGTCAGGTAGAAACTCTCGACCAGTTGGCCGACACCATAGACCCCAGCCACCACCAGCACACCGTACAGGCCGCCGAACTGCAGCATGCCGGCCAGCAAGGCCAGGATCAGCCCCAGGCCGAAACCCAGGTAGGGGATGAAAAAAGCGAGGCCGGTGAACACCCCCAGCGGCACGGCCAGGTCAAAGCCGAAAAGGGCCAGCGCCACACTGAAATAGACCGTCAGCGCCCCCATCACCAGCAACTGGCCACGCAGGTACTGGCCGAGCACGTCATCGGCTTCTGCCATGAAGTTGTCATAGGCAGCCCGCATCCGCGGCGGCACCAGCGCGACCACACGCGCCACAAAACGCTCCCAGTCGTTGAGCAGCAGGAACAGGGCCACGGGAATCAGCACGGCATTGCCGATGATCGCCAGCGCCACGCTGCCCCCCAGCTTCAGGGAGGCCATCACCGAGCCAAAGGTCTCTTCGGCATTGGCATTGAGGTACTTGACCACAAAGGCCTGGATACTTTTTCCATCCAGCGACAACTTGATGCCGAACTGGGCCAGCCAGGGGCTCAGCGCGCTGTTGACCCGGTCGGCCAGCAAGGGCAGTTGCTCACGCAGCAGGGGCAGTTCCTTGGCGAAGATCGGCACCACCAGCAGCACGATGGACACCAGGATCAGGATGAACAGGGTTTCCACGATCAGGACGGCCAGCACGCGCGGCATCCGGCCCCGGCCCAGGTGATCCAGTCTGTCCACCACCGGCGTCAGCACATAGGCCAGCACGGCCGCCACCACAAAAGGCGTCAGCACCGGCGCCAGCAGCCACAGGGCCAGCATCGCCAGGACGGCGATCAGGCACCAGGTCAGGGTGCGTTTTTGGGTAGGCGTCAATGACATGAAGGCAGACTGGGGTGAACCCTTAGAATCTAGGGCTGAATTCTATCGGGCTTGCCTGCTGGCGCCCGGACTAAAACACAGCCGCCCGCCGACCCGCCCTACCAGAGCACCCAACATGACCCATTCCTCCACCTCTCCCCTGAGCTACAAAGACGCCGGCGTCGACATCGACGCCGGTGATGCGCTGGTCGAGCGCATCAAGCCCCTGGCCAAGAAAACCATGCGCGAGGGCGTGCTGGCCGGCATCGGCGGCTTCGGCGCCCTGTTCGAAGTGCCCAAGCGCTACAAGGAACCGGTACTGGTCTCCGGCACCGACGGTGTGGGCACCAAGCTCAAGCTGGCCTTCGAGTGGAATATGCACGACACCGTGGGCATCGACCTGGTGGCCATGAGCGTCAACGACGTGCTGGTGCAAGGCGCCGAGCCCCTCTTTTTCCTGGACTACTTCGCCTGCGGCAAGCTGCACGTGGACACGGCCGCCGCCGTGGTCGGCGGCATTGCCAGGGGCTGCGAGCTCTCCGGCTGCGCCCTGATCGGCGGCGAAACGGCCGAGATGCCCGGCATGTACCCGGACGGCGAATACGACCTGGCGGGCTTCTGCGTCGGTGCGGTCGAAAAATCCAAGATCCTGACCGGCCAGAGCGTCAAGCCCGGCGACGTGGTGCTGGGCCTGGCCTCCAGCGGTGTGCATTCCAACGGCTTCTCCCTGGTGCGCAAGTGCATCGAGCGCGCCGGTGCCAACACCCCCGCCACCCTGGACGGCAAGCCCTTCAAGCAGGCCGTCATGGAGCCGACCCGGCTGTACGTGAAAAACGTGCTGGCCGCCCTGGCGGCCCATCCCCTGTCATCAGGAAATGCCGCCTCGCCCGGCGGCATCAAGGCCCTGGCCCACATCACCGGTGGCGGCCTGCTGGAAAACATCCCGCGCGTGCTGCCGGAAGGCACGGCGGCCCATCTGAAAAAAGGCAGCTGGCCGCAGACCGAACTCTTCGCCTGGCTGCAGAAGACCGCCGGCATCGACGATTTCGAGATGAACCGCACCTTCAACAACGGCATCGGCATGGTCGTGGTGATCGACGCGGCCAGTGCCGCCGCTGCCGCCCAGACCCTGCGCGGCCTGGGTGAACAGGTCTACGAGATCGGCGTCATCGCCGAGCGCGGCAAAGGCGCGCCGGTCGAAGTCGCCTGATCTGTCTGATCGTTCAGGTTCACCGTGCCTGAACAAAAAGCCCCGCCCCCACGCATGCCCGCCGGCATCTGGGCGCTGGGTTTCGTCAGCCTGCTGATGGACATCTCCTCCGAGCTGATCCACAGCCTGCTACCGGTCTTCCTCGTCACCGGGCTGGGCGCCAGCATGCTGCTGGTGGGCCTGCTCGAAGGCGCCGCCGAAGCCACGGCCCTGATCGTCAAGGTCTTCTCGGGCGCCCTGAGCGACTGGTGGGGCCGGCGCAAGCCGCTGGCCGTGCTGGGCTACAGCCTGGGCGCGCTGAGCAAACCCCTGTTCGCCCTGGCCACCACGGTCGAGCCGGTGGTCATCGCCCGGCTGCTGGACCGCGTGGGCAAGGGCATCCGCGGCGCCCCGCGCGATGCGCTGGTGGCCGACATCGCCCCGCCCGCCTTGCGTGGCGCCGCCTTCGGCCTGCGCCAGTCGCTCGACACCGTGGGCGCCTTCCTGGGCCCCCTGCTGGCCATGGGCCTGATGCTGGTCTGGGCCAATGACTTCCACGCCGTGTTCTGGGTGGCCGTGATCCCGGCCTTCCTCTGCGTCGCCCTGCTGATCTTCGGTGTGCAGGAACCCGAGCGCCCGGCCGGCGCACCTCGCACCAACCCGATCCGGCGCGAGAACCTGCGCCGGCTGGCACCCGCCTACTGGTGGGTGGTGGGCATAGGCGCGGTCTTCACGCTGGCGCGCTTTTCCGAAGCGTTCCTGGTGCTGCGTGCCCAGCAGGGCGGGCTGCCGCTGGCCTGGGTGCCGCTGGTGCTGATCGTCATGAACGGGGTCTATGCCCTGGGCGCCTACCCTTTCGGCAGACTGGCCGACCGGGTTGACCACCGCAAGCTGCTGGCCTGGGGTCTGGTCCTGCTGATCGCTGCCGACGGGCTGCTGGCCTGGAGCGACCGCGGCCTCTTCGTGTGGGGCGGCGTGCTGCTCTGGGGCCTGCACATGGCCATGACCCAGGGCCTGCTGGCCACCATGGTGGCCGACACCGCACCGGCCGATCTGCGCGGCACGGCCTTCGGCATGTTCAACCTGGTCTGCGGCCTGTCCATGCTGCTGGCCAGCGCCCTGGCCGGTCTGCTGTGGGACCAGTGGGGCGCATCCAGCACCTTCGCCGCCGGAGCCGCGTTTTGCGTCGTCGCGCTCATGCTGCTGGCGCTGCGACGACCGGCCCCGCCTCCGGGTCGCACGGCCTGAGCGTTCAGCACGTCCTGGCAAGTGTTGCTTTTCGCTACAAAATCCCTAGCTACCCACACCCGCGGGTACTGGACTTTCAGATTATTTCCGGTCACACTGCAGTTTTTGGTTCACCGCCAGGAGCATTCATGCCTGTGATCGCTGTGGTCAATCGCAAGGGAGGGAGCGGCAAAAGCACGCTCGCGGCCCACCTCGCGGCTTGGTGTGCCCATCAGGGCAGCGCGGTCATGCTCGGTGACGTGGACCGGCAGCAATCCACCCGCTCCTGGCTGCGCAAGCGCAACGAGGCACTGCCGGCCATCGCTCCCTGGACCGTGGACCAGAACATCCTGCGTGTACCGGCCGGCATCACCCACGTCATCCTGGACACCCCGGGCGGCCTGCACGGCTTCGACCTGGCGCGCATGGTCATGTTCGCCGACATCATCCTCATGCCGGTCTGCGGCTCGGCCTTTGACCGCGAATCGGCCGCCGATTGCCATGCCGAGCTGCTGGCCCTGCCGCGGGTCGCGAGCGGCCGCTGCAAGGTGGCCTGCATCGGCATGCGCATCGACACCCGCACCCGCACCCCCCAGGTCCTCAAGGACTGGGCCACCGGCCTGGGCATGCCCTTCCTGGGCGTGCTGCGCGAAAGCCAGGCCTATGTGCAGTGCCTGGAACGCGGCATGACCCTGTTCGATCTGCCGGCTGACCGCGTGCCCACCGACCTGCGCCAGTGGCAACCCATCCTGGGCTGGCTCGAACCGCAGCTGGCCATCTCGCCCGCCGCTGCCGGCAGCGCCGGCCATGCGGCACAGGCGCCCGCAACAACGCCCGCGCCCCAGGCTGCCCGTCCGCCCCAGATGCCGGCGGCCCTGCCCAGCCGGCTGCTGGCCGCGCGCCATGCGCCGCCGCCAGCACCCTCCCGCCCTGCTGCTGCCTTGGCCACGCCGGCATCAGCCCGCCCTGCGCCAGCGCCGCTCGTGCGCGAAACCGCACCGGTCGCACAGCGCATGCTGGCCTCGCGGCCGTTGCCGGCCGTCACCCGCATCACCAACACCCGCGTCCTGGACCGGGTCAGCAGCAGCAACGCCCTGCGCAACACGCCCGCGGCCACGCAGGCCACCGAGGCCAGCCAGGCGCAGGAAGCGCCTCACATCCCGTCCTTCCTGAAACTGGTGAAATGCTGAGCGCCGCTCAGTTCAGCCCAGCGCGCGGCGCAGCCTGACCACGCGCTCGGTGATGGCCTGGGCGTCTTCGCCCTGCCCGGCCTGCCCGAGGTAGGTCTCCAGATCCCGTACCGCCGGGCCGAACTGTCCCAGTTCGGCCTGTGCCAGGCCGCGATCGCGGTATTCGCCCCAGGCCTGGGGCAAGAGCACCAGCAGCCGGTCTTCCACCGCGACCAGGCGCGACCAGTCCTGCTGCGTGCGATGGATTTCCTTGAGGTTGCGCAGCATGCGCGCAATGATCTCGCGCGCCGGCATGGCCTGCAGATAATGCCCCAGCGGCAGTTCGGAAGCTCCGGGCAGGGCATGGCTGCTGCGCCAGGCCTCCAGCCGCGCCTGCAGTTCCTCACGGCTGAGCGACTGGCCGCTGAAGGGGTCGATCACCACCTGCGCATGCGGCAGGTTGACCTTGACCAGGAAATGCCCGGGGAAGCCCACACCGTGCGCCGGCAGGCCCAGGCCCTGGGCCAGCTCCAGCCATAGCACGGCCAGCGAGACCGGAATGCCGCAGCGGCGCTCCAGCACGCGGTGCAGATAACTGTTGTCCGGGTCATGGTAGTGGTTGAGGTTGCCGCAGAAATGCAGGTCGTGGAAAAAGAAGTGGTTGAGCAAACGCAGCTTGTGCATGGCCGGTGCATCCGCCGGCAGGCGCTGCCGCAGCCGGGCCAGCAGGACATCCACCTCGGCCAGCACCTGCTGCACGTCCAGCCGCGGGTAGTCGTCCTGTCCCAGGCACACGGCGACCTCCAGCAGGTGGAACTGCGCATCGCTCTGGACCAGGGCGCCGAAGTAGTCCAGCGGCGTGGGCAGCTTGAAGGACAGGTTCATGGTCAACAGGCCTAGCGCTTGAGGAACTGCCGGAAACGCAGGCCCGCGGCCCAGGCAGCGCCCAGGTAAAGGGCGGCCGCCCCGGACACCAGCAGGGCCAGCAGGCCGATGCGCAGGCCGGCTTGCGACTGCAGGCGCGTCCAGTCCCAGGCGCTGGCCGCCCACATCAGGAACACCGTCAGCAAGGCCGAGGCGGCCAGCACCTGCAGCGCGAACACGCCCCAGCCCGGCCGCGGCTGGTAACTGCCGCGGCGCAACAGGCCAAGCAGCAGCCAGGCGGCATTGACCATGGCCCCGATGCCGATGGACAGGGCCAGGGCGGCGTGTTGCAGGAGCGGCACCAGCGCGATGTTGAGCAGCTGTGTGAAGACCAGCACCACGACAGCGATGCGCACCGGCGTACGGATGTCCTGGCGGGCGTAATACGCCGGCGCCAGCACCTTGATCGCCACCACGCCCAGCAGGCCCACACCCCAGCCCATCAGGGCCAGCGACGTCATCTGCACATCGCGCGCGCTGAAGGCCCCGTAGTGGTAGAGCACAGCCACCAGGGGCGTCGAGAAGGTCAGCAGCGCCAGGGCGCAGGGCACGGCCAGCAGCACCACCAGGCGCAAGCCCCAGTCCAGCATGGCCGAGTAACGGTCCGCGTCATCGGCTGCCTTGGCCGCCGCCAGCTGCGGCATCAGCACCACGCCCAGGGCCACCCCCAGCAAGGCCACCGGGAATTCCATCAGGCGATCGGCATAGCTGAGCCAGCTCACGCTGCCCGGCGCCAGGTGGGAGGCGATCTGCGTATTGATCAGCAGCGAAAGCTGGGCCACGCTCACGCCCAGCAGGGCCGGCGCCATGAGCTTGAGCACACGCTGTGTCCCCTCGTCGGCCCAGGCCGCACGCAAGGCAGCACGGCTCCAGCCCAGCGAGGGCAACAAACCGATGCGGCGCAGGGCCAGCAGCTGCACCCCCAGCTGCAGCAGGCCGCCGGCCAGAACACCGGCTGCCAGCGCGTAGATGGGCTCGATGCCCAGTGTCTGGAACCAGGGCGCGCCCAGCCAGGCCGCGACGATCATGGCCACGTTGAGCAGCACCGGCGTGGCCGCCGGCACGGCAAAACGCTTCCAGGTGTTGAGTACGCCGGCAGCCAGCGCCACCAGCGACATGCAGGCGATGTAGGGGAACATCCAGCGTGTCATGACCACGGCGGCTTCGAAGGCGTTGCCCGCCTCCATCCTGCGCAGCCCGGCCGCCATCAGCCAGACCAGCAGCGGCGAGGCCAGCACGCCCAGCACACTCACGCCCAGCAGCACCCAGGCCAGCACCGTGGCGACACGGTCGACCAGGTGGCGGGTAGCCTCCTCGCCCTGCTGCGCCTTGACCGTGGCCAGCACCGGCACGAAGGCCTGGCTGAAGGCCCCTTCGGCAAAAAGCCGGCGGAACAGGTTGGGAATGCGGAAGGCGACGTTGAAGGCGTCGGTCAGGGCGCTGGCGCCAAAGGTGGTGGCGATCAGCAGTTCGCGTGCCAGGCCCGTGATGCGCGAGGCCAGGGTCAGCAGCGAGACCGTTGAGGCGGCTTTGAAAAGGCTCATCGAGGGGAAGTGTAGCCGGGACCGCCCGCCCCGGAGTGCCCACTCACCCCGGCCGCATCATAGTGCTACAATAGCCGGCTTTGCTGACATCATCCACAGACACAAGGAACTATTGATATGGCATCTGGAAAGCCGAAGAAAAAGAACCCGCGCCTGGCGTCGGGCCGCAAACGCGCACGTCAGGACGTCAAGCTGAATGCAGCCAACACGTCCCTGCGCTCCAAATACCGCACCGCCGTGAAGAACGTTGAAAAAGCCGTTCTCGCTGGCGACAAAGCCAAAGCCACCGAGCTGTTTGGCAAGATGCAGGCCGTGGTGGACACCGTGGCCGACAAGGGCATCTTCCACAAGAACAAGGCTGCTCGCGACAAGAGCCGCCTGTCGACCAAGGTCAAGGCCCTGGCCGCCGCCTGAATTCAGGCAAATCGCACGGACCCTCCGGGGTCTGCCGTTTGTAACGGGTGCGCTGTCAGCAAAGCAGAAAAGCCGCTCTTCGAGCGGCTTTTTTGTGGGCGCACCGGATGGCGTCAGGTCAGAGGCCGGCCCTGGGCATCGCGCTCACGCACCTGCAGATCGTTGTCGCGGGCGAAGTTGATGCAGAAGTCCCAGGCCATGGGTTCGGCGTCGCGCAGATCGCGGTTCACGACCACGCACTTGATGCCCTCCAGCGAGTTGGGCACGCACCAGGGGGAGTAACTCAGATGGCTGCCGGGCAGCGTTCCGCCGGGGCGGAATTGGCTCATGACGCCGGCCAGGCGCTCGGCCCAGTCGCTGGGGCGAAAAGTCTTGCCGGTCCGGGTGAGACCGAGAATGACGACTTCTTTGGCGGCGTTGGAGACCATGGATGGACGGCTCAGGCGCCGGACGCGGCGCTGGGTACAGCGGCTGGTCCGGCATCGGGTGGGTTGGCAGTATTCTATCTTATATAAGACTTAAGGGCAGGCGCCGGCCCGCCGCACGGCCGCCCGGGCAATGCCGTATCCGTCTGGGTCTAAAATCGCGTCTCAACGGCCCAACCTGCGTTGGGCCGCCTTGTTTTTGTGACCACTACGGAGTGTCCAGCCATGAACGCCGCCGCCCCAAAACAGATCGAAGCGACTTCCCCGCACGTGATGAACACCTACGGCCGCGTGCCGATCGCGCTGTCGCACGGCCAGGGCTGCCGCGTCTGGGACATCAACGGCAAGCCCTACCTGGATGCGCTGGCCGGCATCGCCGTCAACACCCTGGGCCACAACCACCCCCGGCTGGTGCCCGCGCTGCAGGACCAGCTGGGCAAGATCATCCACAGCTGCAACTACTACCATGTGCCCGGCCAGGAACAACTGGCGAAAAAGCTGGTGGAACTGTCAGGCATGACGAATGTGTTCTTCTGCTCCACCGGCCTGGAAGCGAACGAAGCCGCTCTGAAGCTGGCACGCAAGTTCGGCCACGACAAGGGCATCAGCCGCCCGCAGATCGTGGTGTACGAAAAAGCCTTCCACGGCCGCTCCATCGCCACGCTCAGTGCCACCGGCAACGAGAAGGTGCAAAAGGGCTTCGGTCCGCTGGTCGAAGGTTTCATCCGCGTGCCGCTCAACGATATCGACGCCCTGAAGAAAGCCACGGCCGGCAACCCGGACGTGGTGGCGGTGTTCTTCGAGACCATCCAGGGCGAAGGCGGTGTCAACGCCATGCGCGCCGAATACCTCCGGCAGGTGCGCCAGCTCTGCGACCAGAACGACTGGCTGCTGATGATCGACGAAGTCCAGTGCGGCATGGGCCGTACCGGCAAGTGGTTCGCCCACCAGTGGGCCGGCATCCAGCCCGATGTCATGCCCCTGGCCAAGGGCCTGGGCTCGGGCGTGCCGATCGGCGCGGTGGTGGCCGGCCCGAAAGCCGCCAACATCTTCCAGCCCGGCAACCACGGCACCACCTTCGGCGGCAACCCGCTGGCCATGCGTGCCGGTGTGGAAACCATACGCATCATGGAAGAGGACGGTCTGCTGGAGAACGCAGCGAAAGTCGGCGCCCATCTGAAGGCTGCCCTGGCGCGCGAGTTCGCCGGCAACCCCGGGGTGAAGGACATCCGCGGCCAGGGCCTGATGATCGGCGTCGAACTGGCCAAGCCCTGCGGCGTGCTGGTCAACCGCGCGGCCGAGGCCGGCCTGCTGATCAGCGTGACCGCCGACAGCGTGATCCGCTTGGTGCCCGCGCTGATCATGACCCCGGCCGAAGCCGACGAGGTGGTGGGCCTGCTGGCCCCGCTGGTGAAGTCTTTCCTGGCCGAGGCCTGAAGGCCCTGGAGCAGCCACGATGAATCTCAAGCATTACCTGAAGTTCACCGACCTGGGGGCTGACGAGTACGCCTATCTCTTCGAGCGCGCCGCGCTGATCAAGAAGAAGTTCAAGGCCTACGAGAAGCACCAGCCGCTCACCGACCGTACCCTGGCCATGATCTTCGAGAAAGCCTCCACGCGCACACGCGTGAGCTTCGAGGCCGGCATGTACCAGCTGGGCGGCAGCGTCGTGCACCTGACCACGGGCGACAGCCAGCTGGGCCGCGCCGAGCCCATCGAGGACAGCGCCCGTGTGATCAGCCGCATGGTCGACCTGGTCATGATCCGGACCTACGAGCAGACCAAGATCGAACGCTTCGCCGAGTACTCGCGTGTGCCGGTCATCAACGGCCTGACCAACGAGTACCACCCCTGCCAGATCCTGGCCGACATCTTCACCTACATCGAGCACCGCGGCTCGATCGCCGGCAAGGTGGTGGCCTGGGTCGGCGACGGCAACAACATGGCCAGCACCTGGCTGCAGGCGGCCGAGCTGCTGGGCTTCACCGTGCATATCAGCACCCCCAGCGGCTACGAGGTCAACCCGGCCGTGGCCGGCGTGCAAAGCGATTGCTACAAGGTATTCAAGGACCCGATGCAGGCCTGCGCTGGCGCCGACCTGGTCACGACCGACGTCTGGACCAGCATGGGCTACGAAGCCGAGAACGAGGCCCGCAAAAAGGCTTTCGCCGACTGGTGCGTCGATGCCGACATGATGCGCGCCGCCAGGTCCGATGCGCTTTTCATGCACTGCCTGCCGGCACACCGCGGCGAGGAAGTCGAAGCCGAGGTCATCGATGGCCCACAATCCGTGGTCTGGGATGAGGCTGAAAATCGCCTGCACGTGCAGAAAGCCTTGATGGAGTATCTGCTCCTGGGAGCCCTGACGTGATGTGCAGGCGATTTCGGCGCAGGCTAACTTCGCACAGCGAAGTTAAGCGCAGCGGCCGTAGCCAATATCTTTTGCTGGGTCGGCTCTGATGTCCGCCTGCACCAGCTGCGGCGCCTGCTGTTCCTGGTGCCGCGTCGATTTTTCCAGCTACGAACTCGATGAAAACGGCGGCCACGTGCCGGCGGGCCTGACCGTCGAGGTCAACGGCAACACCGCCCGCATGCGCGGCACCGACCACTGGCCACCACGCTGTGCGGCGCTGACCGGCAAGCTGGGTGAAAAAGTAGCTTGCGGCATCTACGAGTGGCGTCCCTCGCCCTGCCGCGAGTTCGAGGAAGGCAGCGAGGGCTGCCACCGCGCCCGCGCCAAGGTGGGCCTGCCGCCCCTGCCCGCGTCCTGAGCTTCAGGGTCCCTGGTACAGCCAGGGCACATCCAGCAGGCGCTCACCCAGCAGACGCAACGAAGCATCGCGCGCCCAGGCCATGGGCCCCTCCAGGTGAAAGATCTCGCCGTTACGGATGGAGCGCGCCTGCACCCGCGCGTTGCGCTGCCAGCGGTTGAGGGCATAACGCTGCAGCAGCGTGGGCACGTCCAGCACACCATCGACCAGCGCCACCTGGCGCCCCAGTTCGGCCGCGTCCTCGATGGCCATGCCGGCGCCCTGGGCGAGATAGGGGCGCATGGGGTGTGCGGCGTCCCCCAGCAGCGCCACATGGCCGCGCGCCATCTGGTCCGCTGCGCTCACGGGCGGACGATCGCACAGCACCCATAGGCGCCATTCGGGCACAGCCGCAATCAGGTCGCGCAGGGCCGTACAGGTGTGGACCAGCGCAGCCTGCAAGTCGGCGGCGTTGGCACCATGATCCCAGTCCTCCAGCCCGCCGTGGACATGCCCGTGCACGATGGCCACGACGTTGAGCCACTCGCCGCCGCGCACCGGGTACTGCACCACATGCAAACGCGGCCCCAGCCAGGCCGTCACCTGCTGGCTGCGTAAAGCGGCCGGCAGGCTGGCCTGCGGCAGCATGGCGCGGTAGGCCAGATGCCCGGCCACGCGCGGGGGACCGTCGTTCAGGAGCTGGGTCCGCATCCGGCTCCACAGGCCGTCGGCCGCGATCAGGACATCCCCCTCCACGTCCAGACCGTCATCCAGGCTCAGGCCGACGGCGCCATTCGTCTCCACATAACGGTTCACCGTCTTGCCGGTGTGCAGCCAGACGGCGTCGCGCTGCTGCAAGGCCTTCAGCAGCAGTTGCTGCAGATCAGCCCGATGGATGGTGGCATAGGGTGCGCCGTAACGCTGCACCGTGGTCTGTCCCAGGCGCAAGAGACCCAGATCGGCCCCGCTGAGGGCGTGCCGCACCTGCAGCCGGTCGGGGAAAGCCGCCACCTGCCGCAATGCCGTGTCCAGATCCCAGCTCTGCAGCACGCGCACGACGTTGGGTCCCATCTGGATGCCCGCCCCCACCTCGCCGAAGGCCTCGGCACGTTCATACAGGCGGACATGGCAGCCGGCGCGCGAACAGGCCAGGCCGGCAGCCAGGCCGCCGATACCACCTCCAGCAATCAGTACGTCGGTATGCATCGGGGTCTGATTCTGCCCGATGGCTGTCGGTTTACTCGACGCGGACCACCGACGTCGGCTTGAAGCCCAGGTCGGCCGCCTTGCCCTTGCGACCGCGCGCGGCGCGTG
Organism: Rhodoferax sp. BAB1; assembly: GCF_013334205.1. NCBI lineage: Bacteria > Pseudomonadati > Pseudomonadota > Betaproteobacteria > Burkholderiales > Comamonadaceae > Rhodoferax > Rhodoferax sp. BAB1. Next base: position 2,146,823 of record NZ_CP054424.1, read on the forward strand.
CGTTGTTGAGACTGCGGATCTCCAGCGGCTCCTCGCGCTCCTTGCCGCCACGGCCCAGGCCCTCGATCTTCACGCTGCGCGTGTAGGCCGCGGCACCCGCCAGCGTGTCCTTGGGTTCCAGGTCGATCAGCATCAGGCCACGGCCGCCGTTGGGCATGGGCTTGAGCTCGCCGATCTCGAAGCTCAGGATGCGCCCGCCGGTCGAGGCGCAGACCACGTGGGTGGCAGGCGGCTGCGGCGGCACGTTGGCCGGCGAGGGGCGGCAGACGGTGTCGCCCTCGCCGCAGCTGATGAAGGACTTGCCGCCCTTCTGACGCGAGCTCATATTCTCCACCGTGGCCAGGAAACCATAACCCGAAGAGGTGGACAGCAGCAGCCAGGCCGAGGCCGCCCCGGCGAAGTAATGCACCAGTTGGGTCCCGGCCTCCAGTTCGACCAGGGTCGTCACGGGCTGGCCGTCACCGCGCGCCCCGGGCAGGCTGGCCACCGGCACGGAATAGACACGGCCCTTGCTGCCGAAGGCCAGCAGCGTGTCCACCGTGCGGCATTCGAAAGTGCTGTACAGGCCGTCGCCGGCCTTGAAGGCGAAACCCGCTGCGTCATGGCCATGGCCCTGGCGCGCGCGCACCCAGCCTTTTTGCGAGACGATAACGGTCACCGGTTCGTCCACCACCTTCACTTCGGCCACGGCCTTCTTCTCGGCCTGGATCAGGGTGCGGCGTGCATCGCCGAAGACCTTGGCGTCGGCCTCGATTTCCTTGACCATCAGCTTGCGCAGCGCGGCCGGGCTGCCCAGGATGTCTTCGAGTTTCTTCTGCTCCTCGCGCAGTTCTTTCAACTCCTGCTCGATCTTGATGGCTTCGAGCCGGGCCAATTGACGCAGGCGGATTTCGAGGATGTCCTCGGCCTGCCGATCAGACAGCCTGAAGCGCGCGATCAGCGCCGGCTTGGGTTCGTCCGAGTTGCGGATGAGGGCGATGACCTCGTCGATCTTGAGCAGGACCAGCTGCCGGCCTTCGAGGATGTGGATGCGCGCCAGCACCTTGTCCAGGCGAAACTGCGAGCGCCGGGCTATGGTGCCCTGGCGGAAGGCTATCCACTCCTCCAGCATCTGGCGCAGGGTCTTCTGCGTGGGCCGGCCATCCAGCCCCACCAGCGTCATGTTGATCGGTGCCGAGGTCTCCAGGCTGGTGTGCGCCAGCAGGGTGGTGATGAGTTCCTGCTGCTCGATGCGGCTGGTCTTGGGCTCGCAGACCAGACGCACCGGCGCGTCCTTGCTGGACTCGTCGCGCACCACGTCGAGCACGGCCAGCACCGTGGCCTTGAGCAGGTTCTGCTCGGACGTCAGCGCCTTCTTGCCGGCCTTGACCTTGGGGTTGGTCAGCTCCTCGATTTCCTCGAGCACCTTCTGCGTGCTCACGCCCGGCGGCAGTTCGGTCACCACCAGCTGCCACTGGCCACGCGCGAGTTCCTCGATCTTCCAGCGGGCCCGCACCTTGAGCGAGCCGCGTCCCGTGCGGTAGGCCTCGGCAATGTCTGCCGTCGGGCTGATGATCTGGCCACCTCCCGGATAGTCCGGGCCGGGCAGCAGCTCGACCAGCTCGCTGTCCGCCAGCTTAGGGTTCTTGATCAGCGCCACGCAGGCCGCCGCGACCTCGCCCAGGTTATGGCTGGGGATCTCGGTGGCCAGGCCCACGGCAATGCCGCTGGCGCCATTGAGCAGGGTGAAGGGCAGGCGCGCCGGCAACTGCTTGGGCTCCTCGGTGGAGCCGTCGTAATTGGGCTGGAAGTCCACCGTGCCCTCGTCGATCTCGTCGAGCAGCAGGGTGCTGATCTTCGCCAGCCGGGCCTCGGTGTAACGCATGGCGGCGGCGCCGTCACCGTCACGGCTGCCGAAGTTGCCCTGGCCGTCGATCAGCGGGTAACGCTGCGCGAAATCCTGCGCCATGCGCACCAGGGCGTCATAGGCCGCCTGGTCGCCATGCGGATGGAAACGGCCCAGCACGTCACCGACCACGCGGGCGCTTTTCACCGGCCTGGCGGCCGTGTTGCTGTTGGGCCCGCTGTAACCCAGGCCCATGCGCGCCATCGAGTACATGATGCGACGCTGCACCGGCTTCTGGCCGTCGCAGACATCGGGCAGGGCCCGGCCCTTGACCACGCTGAGGGCGTACTCCAGGTAGGCGCGCTGCGCGTAGTGGGCCAGAGTCAGGGCGTCGTCGCCCGCAGGATCGGTGGCTAAATCGAGGGTGGGTTGATCCATCGGTTTCTTCAGTAACTCTTGTCTTGTTTCAGGGCAGCGCCGGGCTCGGCCAGGTCGTCCAAGCGGGCGAACTCGGCACGCTCGGGCGGCGGAAGGAAACGGGGTGCGGCCTTGTCGGCCGCCGGCTTGAGCACGGCGTACAGCGCCAGCACGGTGCGCACGTAATTCTGCGTCTCGCGGTAGGGTGGCACCTGGTTGCCGGCACGGCGCACGGTCTTCAGGCCGGCGTTGTAGGCCGCCAGCGCCAGGTCCGGCCGATCAGGGAATTTGGCCAGCAGCCGGCGCAAATGGCGGCTGCCGACCTGGATGTTGGTGCGCGCATCGGCCAACTGGCGCGCCACCGGCCGGCGCCGCTGGTCCTCCAGGCCGTAGCCGCGCGCCGTCGCCGGCATCACCTGCATGAGACCGACCGCGCCCTTGGGCGAGACGGCTGCGGCGTCGAAACCGGATTCGGTGGCGATCAGGGCCTGCAGCAGCGCATAGTCGATGCCGTGCTCGCGAGCCGCCTCGCGCAGCAGATGGCGCACCGACTTGTAGCCCGGCGAGATCTCGAAAAAGGCATGCAGGCGCGTCGGCGCCATGGGCACGGGACCGGCACGCGTGGCGCCCTCGGGCGCCTGGTCCGTGAAATAGAGGGCGTAGCGCTCGTCCAGCTGCTCGGCCGCAAAGTGCGGCACACCCTTGTCGTCGACATAGGCCCAGACGTCGGCCTGCGCTGCCGGCTGCCACAGCAGCACCAGCAGGCCCAGGAGCACCGCGAAAGGACGGTATGCCGGGGAGGACATCAGATGTCCACCTCCACCGAGTCGCCGTGCAGTTCCATCAATTCACGGCGCGCCGCGGCCTCGCCCTTGCCCATGAGCTTGGTGATCTCGGTCTCGGTCTGCAGGTTGTCGAACGTTCCCAGGCGCACCTGCAGCAGGCGGCGGGTGTCGGGGTTCAGCGTGGTCTCCCACAGCTGCTCGGCGTTCATCTCGCCCAGGCCCTTGAAGCGGCTGATCTGGCAGCGCTCCTTGGCCACGCCTTCCTTGGCGCATTTGTCGAGGATGGCAACGAGCTCGCCCTCGTCCAGCGCATAGGCCTTGCTGGCGGCTTTCTTGCCACGCGCCGGCACATCCACGCGGAACAGCGGCGGGCGCGCCACGTAGACATTGCCCGACTCGATCAGCTTGGGGAAATGGCGGAAGAAGAGGGTGAGCAGCAGCACCTGGATGTGCGAGCCGTCCACGTCGGCATCACTCAGGATGCAGACCTTGCCGTAGCGCAGGCCGGACAGGTCCGGTGTGTCATTGGGGCCGTGCGGATCGACACCGATGGCGACCGAAATGTCGTGGATTTCGGTGTTGGCGAACAGGCGGTCGCGCTCGACCTCCCAGGTATTGAGCACCTTGCCGCGCAGCGGCAGGATGGCCTGGCTTTCCTTGTCGCGGCCCATCTTGGCGCTGCCGCCGGCCGAATCGCCTTCGACGAGGAAAAGTTCGTTGTGGGCAAGGTCGCGGCTCTCGCAGTCGGTCAACTTGCCCGGCAGCACCGCCACGCCCGAGCCCTTGCGCTTCTCGACCTTCTGGCCGGCGCGCTGGCGCGTCTGCGCCGCCCGGATGGCCAGTTCGGCCAGCTTCTTGCCGTACTCGACGTGCTGGTTCAGCCAGAGCTCCAGCGTCGGACGCACGAAGCTGGAGACCAGACGCACCGCGTCGCGCGAATTCAGGCGCTCCTTGATCTGGCCCTGGAACTGCGGGTCCAACACCTTGGCGCTGAGCACATAACTGGCGCGGGCAAACACGTCTTCCGGCAGCAGCTTCACCCCCTTCGGTAACAGGCTGTGCAGCTCGATGAAACTCTTGACGGCGGTGAATAGGCCATCACGCAGGCCACTGTCGTGGGTGCCGCCGGCGCTGGTGGGAATCAGGTTGACGTAGCTCTCGCGTACCGGCGCACCGTCTTCGGTGAAGGCCACCGCCCAGGTCGCGCCCTCGCCCTCGGCGAAGGTGTCGTTGTTGTCGGCAAAACCCTCACCTTCGAACAGGGGGATCACCGGGTCAGCGCTCAGGGTCTGCATCAGGTAGTCGCGCAGGCCGCCCTTGTAAAGCCAGGTCTGGGTTTCCTTGCTCTTCTCGACCGTCAGCGTGACGGTGACGCCGGGCATGAGCACGGCCTTGCTGCGCAGCAGGTGGGTCAGCTCGGTCATGGGCAGGACGGCCGATTCGAAATATTTGGCATCCGGCCAGACCCGCACCGTGGTGCCCTGCTTGCGGTCGCCGGCCCCCGCCGCGCGCGTGCTCAGCGGCTCCACCACGTCACCGCCGGCAAAGGCGAGCTGCGCCACCTTGCCTTCGCGGTAGCTGGTGGCCTCCAGCCTTTTGCCCAAGGCGTTGGTCACCGAAACGCCCACGCCGTGCAGGCCGCCCGAGAAGCTGTAGGCGCCGCCCTTGCCCTTGTCGAACTTGCCGCCGGCGTGCAGGCGCGTGAAGACCAGTTCGATCACTGGCGCCTTTTCCTCCGGGTGCAGGCCGAAGGGGATGCCGCGGCCGTCGTCCTCGACGCTCACCGAGCCATCGGCATGCAGGGTCACGGCGATCTTCTTGCCGTGACCGGCCAGGGCTTCGTCCGCTGCGTTGTCCAGCACTTCCTGGATGATGTGCAGCGGGTTGTCCGTCCGGGTGTACATGCCCGGACGCTGCTTGACCGGCTCCAGCCCTTTGAGGACGCGAATGGAGCCTTCGGAATATTCGGGGGTGGGTTTGACAGCCATGGCGCGGAATTGTAGACCCAGTCGCCCGGACAGCTGGATAAACATACAGTTACAACTCAAACCCAGCCGGCAGGCCATGGGCGAATTGGCTACAGTTCAGCGATGAGCACACACAATAAGCAACTCTCGATAGCCCAGGTGCTGATCTGCGGCGCCGCCATCGTCACCCTCTCCATGGGCATACGCCACGGTTTCGGCCTGTGGCTGCAGCCCGTCACCCAGACCCAGGGCTGGACGCGCGAGAACTTCGCCTTCGCCATGGCCATCCAGAACCTGACCTGGGGCTTCGCCGGCATCTTTGCCGGCATGCTGGCCGACAAGTTCGGCGCCTTCAAGGTCATCATCGGCGGCGCCATCCTCTACGCCCTGGGCCTGATCGGCATGGCCAATGCGCCCACGCCGCTGCTCTTCGCCCTGAGCTGCGGCGTGCTGATCGGCATCGCCCAGGCCGGCACCACCTATGCCGTGATCTACGGCGTGATCGGCCGCAACGTGAGCCTGGAGAAACGCTCATGGGCCATGGGCGTGGCCGCCGCCGCCGGTTCCTTCGGCCAGTTCCTGATGGTGCCGGTCGAAGGCTGGCTGATCAGCAGCCTGGGCTGGCAGCAGGCGCTGATGGCGCTGGGCATGGCCGCGCTGCTCATCATCCCGCTGGCCTGGGGCCTGCACGAGCCGAGCTTTGCGGCGGGCACGACGCCGAAGCGCGAGCAGTCCATCCTGCAGGCCCTGCGCGAGGCCTTCGCCTACCCGAGCTTCCAGCTGCTGATGGCCGGCTACTTCGTGTGCGGCTTCCAGGTGGTCTTCATCGGCGTGCACATGCCCAGCTACCTGAAGGACCATGGCCTCTCGCCGCAGGTGGCCAGCTACTCGCTGGCCCTGATCGGCCTGTTCAACGTCTTCGGCACCTACATCGCCGGCACCCTGGGCCAGCGCCTGCAGAAGAAGAACATCCTGGCCTTCATCTACTTCGCCCGCTCCATCGCCATCACGCTCTTCCTGCTGGCGCCGCTCACCCCCCTGAGCGTCTACATCTTCTCGGCCGTCATGGGCCTGCTGTGGCTGTCCACGGTGCCACCCACCAACGCCATCGTGGCCCAGATCTTCGGGGTGGCCCACCTCTCCATGCTCGGCGGTTTCGTCTTCTTCAGCCACCAGGTCGGCTCCTTCATGGGCGTCTGGCTGGGAGGTTACCTCTACGACAAGACCGGCAGCTACGACATCGTCTGGTACATCGCCATCGGCCTGGGCATCGCTGCCGCGCTGGTCAACCTGCCGGTGCGCGAGGCCGCGATCCGGCGCCAGCCCCAGGCGGCCCAGGCATGAAGAAGCTGCCGCGCCAACTGCTGGCCTGGGGCCTGGCCCTGGCCGTGCTGCTGGCCGTGTTTGCCCTCTACACCCGGCCGGACTTCCTGCTGACCCTGGCCGACCAGCTCTGGGCCTGTTTCTAGGAAAATCCCGTACCCGTCTGACATGAGGGCGTGGCACACTGCTGTGCCATGACCATGAAGACCTTCATCATCACCGGCGCGTCCGACGGCATCGGCGCTGAACTGGCACGCCAGCTGGCGCAGCGGCATGGTGCCGAGGCCGGCCTCGCGCTGGCCGCCCGCAAGGAAACCCAGCTGGAAGAAGTGGCGCGAGCGTGCCGCAGCCATGGCAGCGAGGTGCTGGTCGTGCCCACCGATGTGACCGACCCGGCCCAGTGTCGCGCCCTGATCGAGCGCAGCGTGGAGCGCTTCGGCTGGCTGGACGCCCTCGTCAACAACGCCGGTGTCTCGGCCCAGGCCCTGTTCGAGCAGGTCCAGCCCGAAGACCTGGGCTGGTACGAGGACCTGATGCGCGTGAACCTCTGGGGCAGCGTCTGGTGCACACACGCCGCCCTGCCCCATCTCAAGGCCAGCCGTGGCCAGGTGGTGGCCGTCTCTTCCCTGGCCGGCCTGGTGGGCGTGCCGGGGCGCACGGCCTACAGCGCCAGCAAGTTCGCCATGACGGGTTTTTTCGAGGCGCTGCGTGCCGAGCTCAAACCGGCCGGCGTCAGCGTCACCACGGCCTACCCCGGCGTGGTGGCCACGCAGATCCGCTACCGCGGGCTCAACGCGGCCGGTGTGGCCGCCGGCGCCAGTGGCCTGAAGGAAGACGACGCCATGCCGGTGGAAGTCTGCGCCCGCCTCATCCTGGACGGCATGAACGCGCGCCGGCGCGAAGTCGTGATGAGCACCAAGGGCAAGCTGGGTCGTTACCTCAAGCTGCTGGCCCCTGGCCTGGTGGAACGCATGGCCCTGGCCGCACTCAAGGACGAGGTCAAGCCGCGATGAGCGTTGCGGCCGTGCACGGCCTGGAAGCCCCGTCCCTTTGGGTCCAGCGCTGGACGCACCTGGTCCGCCCCGGCGGGACGGTGCTGGACGTGGCCTGCGGCCATGGCCGCCACCTGCGCTGGTTCGCCCGGCACGGCCATGCCGTCACCGGGGTGGACCGCTCCCCCGAGGCGATCGCCGCCGTGGCATCGCTGGGCACCGCCCTGGTAGCAGACATCGAGAACGGCCCCTGGCCCCTGCTGAACGGTGAGCAGCCCCGGACCTTCGACGCCGTGGTGGTCACCAACTACCTCTGGCGCGCGCTGTTTCCCGTGCTGCTGCAAAGCGTGGCGCCGGGTGGTCTGCTGATCTACGAAACCTTTGCCGCCGGCAACGAGACCGTGGGCAAACCCTCGCGGCCCGACTTCCTGCTGCAGCCAGGCGAACTGCTGGACGTGTGCCGCCCCCTGCGGGTGGTGGCTTATGAAGACGGCTATCTGGCCGCCCCCGAGCGTTATGTGCAGCGTATCGTGGCGGTACGCGCCAGCGGCCTGTCCACGGACGGCGCACCGGCGCGTTATCCACTCTGAGGCCCGGCCCCACGGGCGGGGGCTGGCCCTCGTTAGAATCCTTCTTTAGCCTGAACTTATACATTCGCGGACATGACTTCCTCCAACCGCCGTATCACCGGCAGCATCGTGGCCCTCGTCACCCCCCTGCACGAGGACGGTAGCGTCGACTACCCCACACTGCGCAAACTCATCGACTGGCACGTTGCCGAAGGCACGGACTGCATCGGCGTGGTCGGCACGACCGGCGAGTCGCCCACGGTGAACGTGGACGAGCACTGCGAGATCATCCGCGTCTCGGTCGAGCAGGCCAAGGGCCAGGTTCCCATCATGGCGGGCTGCGGCGCCAACTCCACGGCCGAAGCCATCGAGCTGGCGAAATTTGCGAAGAAGGTCGGCGCCGACTGCCAGCTGCAGGTCGTGCCCTACTACAACAAGCCCACGCAAGAGGGCCAGTACCTGCACTTCAAGGCCATCGCCGAAGCCGTGGGCGACCTGCCCATGGTGCTGTACAACGTGCCCGGCCGCACCGTGGCCGATATGGCGCACGACACCGTGCTGCGTCTGGCCCAGGTGCCGGGCATCGTCGGCATCAAGGAAGCCACGGGTAACATCGAACGCGCCCAGTGGCTGATCCGCGAAGTGCCGAAGGCTTTCTCGATCTACTCGGGTGACGACCCGACCGCCGTCGCCCTGATGCTGTGCGGTGGCCACGGCAACATCAGCGTGACGGCCAACGTGGCGCCGCGCCAGATGCACGAACTCTGTGTGGCCGCCATGGCCGGCGACGTCAAGCGCGCCATGGAGATCCAGTTCAAGCTGATGCCGCTGCACAAGCAGCTTTTCGTCGAGCCCAACCCCATCCCGGTCAAGTGGGCCATGCAGCGTCTGGGCCGTTGCGGCGGCACGCTACGCCTGCCCATGACACCGCTGACGCCGGCCAACCAGCCCGTGGTCGAAGCGGCCCTGCGCGCCACCGGCCTGCTCTGAACCCAACCGTTCCCCAAGGAAATACCGGTGAAGCTTGTTTTGAAACTGGCCCTGCTGGGCCTGCCGCTGGCGCTGGTCGCCTGTTCCACGCTGGAAGGCGACAAGGTCGACTACAAGGCCGCCGCCAAGGCGCCCCCACTGTCCATCCCGCCCGACCTGACCCAGCTGCCGCGTGACACCCGCTATGCCACGCCGGGCAGCACCGTGAGCGCCACCGGCTATCAGAGCGCCTCACAAGGCAGCGCGGCTGCAGCCGTCGCTGCCGTCGCCGTTGCCGGCTATCCCGGCATCCGCGTCGAGGGCAGCGGTGGCCAACGCTGGCTGGTGGTAGACCAGCCGGCCGAAAAGCTCTGGCCCCAGATCAGGGAGTTCTGGCAGGAAACCGGCCTGGCCCTGAGCCTGGAGCAGGCCCAGCTGGGCATCATGGAAACCGACTGGGCCGAGAACCGCGCCAAGCTGCCGCAGGACATCATCCGCCGCACCCTGGGCAAGCTGGTGGATGGTCTGTATTCCAGCAGCACGCTGGACAAATACCGCACCCGGCTGGAGCGCAATGCTACCGGCGGCACCGAGATCTACATCAGCCACCGCGCCATGGAAGAGGTCTACAAGAACACGGAGCAGACCCAGACCATCTGGCAGTCGCGCGCACCCGACAGCGAGATGGAAGTCGAGATGCTGCGCCGCCTGATGATCAAGCTCGGGGCGACGGGCCCGCAGGCCGAGCTGCAAACGGCGGCCGTGACACCGCGCCGAACCTCACGCCTGGACAGCCGTGACGGCCAGCCCGTGGTGCTGGTCAGCGAAAGCTTCGACCGCGCCTGGCGCCGTGTCGGCCTGACCCTGGACCGCACCGGCTTCACCGTCGAGGACCGCGACCGCAGCCAGGGCACCTACTTCGTGCGTTATGTGGAGCCGACTCCGCCGGGCCAGGAAGAGCCCGGTTTCTTCAGCCGTTTGTTCAGCGCCAGCCCGAAGGACAAGGCACCGCAGAAATACCGCATCACGGTGCGCGGCCAGGGCGAGAGCAGCACGGTGTCCGTCCTCAATGCCGAGGGCGCGCCTGAAGTGTCGGCCAACGCCCAGCGCATCCTGCAAGTCATCACCGACGACCTGCGCTGAGAGTCCCGCCGAGCCCCGCAGGGGGCTGGCCAAAAAAAAGCCACCTTGCGGTGGCTTTTTTCATGCGGGCGAAGAATTACTTCTGGGCCGGGGCAGCAGCGGGAGCCGAAGCGTCGGCAGCCGGAGCGGGAGCAGCGGCAGGAGCCGAAGCGTCAGCAGCGGGAGCGGGAGCAGCCACAGCGGGAGCGGCGGGGGCAGCGGCTTCTTCTTTTTTGCCACAGGCGGCCAGGGCAGCAGCAGCGATCACGGCGGCCAGAACGAGAGACTTGTTCATGTTGATATATCTATTAGCAGGTTGAGACTAGGGAACATGCAGGCGCGGGAACCCGCACCGACCAAGCAAGGGCACGGGTGCATGCCTTGCTTAGCCCGGAATTATATTGTGGAACCAACCCCGTCATGCGAAATAAATCAGGGTTACCCCTTAAGTGATAACCAAGGGCCTTGCGCAGACGCTACAGCCCCAGGACTGAAGCCGGGAAACCAGGCGTGCTGTCGCGCCGCCACTCGTCCAGCACCTGCCGCAACTCCACCCGCCGGGGTGCGGCGCTGTCACACACCAGCACGTCGCGCTCGGTATCGATGCGCTGCATCACCCAGGCCGGGCTCCAGAGCACGCTGGGGAAGGCCAGGATGTCGCTGCTGCGGCAGAGCCGGCATTCAATGATGTGGTCCCAGGTCTGACGCCATTTGACAAAACGCGCGTGCTGGCGCGGCAGGCCCGAATAGTCCATGGCGAGCATGGTGAGGCGGCGCCCGCTGCGCGCCCAGGCCTGCAGCGACTCGACCACGGCGCGCTCGCCCAGCGGCCAGTCGGCGTAGTTGGCGTCGCACAGGATCAGCTCTTTCCAGCCCTCACGCGCGGCCGTCTGCAGCGCATCGCGCACCGCCTGCGCAAACACACTGCGCCCGTTGAGGCGGCCCTGCGGCAGCGGAATGGGGGGGGTTTCTTCAGCAGGCATGGGCCCAACCATCCTCGCACCAGGCCTGCAGCAGTTCGCGCGCGTCGGCGCTGGCGCGCGCCACCTCGGCCGCGCCCAGGCCACGCTGGTCGGCCAGCTGGTGCATCAGTGTGGCGTCGCGGCCGGAGGCGCGGTAGCTCTCGCCATTGATGAACACATGGTGCGCGTCATAGAGCATGCGGGTGCGCCGGTCCAGCGCCACGCCCCAGCGCCCCCTGGGCACGGCGCCCGCCTCGAACCAGACATGGGCCTTGGGTTCGCTCAGGGTCTCGCCCAGGGCCCGTGTCAGCGCCAGCGGGTCCTTCAGCACCTGCTGCAGGGCCTGCCGTGCAAAACGCGCCATGGCGGCCGGCATGGCGGCCGGCGCCGGCACGGCCGGCTGACGCGGATCCCGGTAAAACGTGTCGCCCACGGCCTCGGCCGCATCCTCGGCCAGGCGCTGCAGCAGATCCTGCGCCAGTTCACCCGCCTTGGGCGAACGAAAGCCGATGGAATAGGTCATGCAGTCACCGCCCACGGCCACCCCGTCGTGGGCATAGTGCGGCGGCAGGTAGAGCATGTCGCCGGGCTCCAGCACGAATTCCTGCTCGGGCTGGAAATTCGCCAGGATCTTGACCGGCATGCCCGGCTTGAGGCTCAGGTCCTGCTGGCGACCGATGCGCCAGCGCCGTTGGCCCTGAGCCTGCAGCAGGAAAACGTCGTAGTTGTCGAAGTGCGGCCCCACGCCACCGCCGTCGCTGGCGTAGCTGATCATGAGGTCATCGAGCCGCGCATCGGGAATGAAGCGGAAACGGTTCATCAGGCCGTGGATGGCATCGCTGTGCAGGTCCACGCCCTGCACCAGCAGGGTCCATTCGGGCGTCTTGAGCGCGGGCAGCGCGCGCCGCGCAAATGGCCCGTGCTGCAGGCTCCAGGCCTCCTTGCCGCGCTGGCGCTGCAGCGTGACCAAACGCGACTCCACCTCCTCGCGCGCGGCCAGCTCGAACAGCTCACTGCGCGCCAGCAGCGGCGCAAAGCCGGGGATCGCCTGGCGCACCAGCAGCGGCTTCTTGTGCCAGTAGCGCTTCATGAAAACTTCGGGGCTGATCCCGCCCAGCAGGGGCAAAGTTTGTTTGACGTCCATGGGGAGAACTGTAATGGATACGCACTACTGAACCAACCCAGGGCTCCCGCGAAACCGGCTTTGCCGGGCCGCTGGGAGCGCCCCTTGAGGGGCTGAGGCCTGCGGCTCCGAGCCTGCCTGCGCAGGCTCGGACAGGCCGAAGAGACTGAGCCTCTGGCGTAGTCACCGGGCGAGCTACACGCAGTGAGCGAGTGTCGGGGGGAGCGATTTGCGCGACAATTCTGCCTTATGGACATCAATCAGCAATGCGTGGTCGCCCTGACCTGGACGCTCACGGACACCCTTGAGGAAGAACTCGACGTGCTCGACGAGCCAGTCGAGTTCTTGATCGGCGGCGAGGACCTTTTCAAGAAAATCGAGGACGCCCTGCAAGGCCACGGCGTCGGCGCCACCGTGGCGCTGCAGCTCGAACCCGAGGAAGCCTTCGGCGACTACCAGGAGCAACTTCTCTTTCTGGAAAAACGGGAGCTCTTTCCGCCTGAACTTGAGGAAGGCATGACCCTTGAGGGCTCGGCCCTGCCCCCGGGTTGCAACCCCGAAGCCCCCAAGGACGCGCTTTACACCGTCACCGAGATTTATCCCGAGCACGTGGTGCTCGACGGCAACCACCCGCTGGCCGGCATCGCGCTGCGACTGCGCCTCAAGGTGGAAGCCGTGCGTGAAGCCACCGAAGAGGAAATCGGCCGCGGCACGGCCGGCACCGGCTTTTTCCGTATCGCCCCGCCGCACGAACACGGCCCCGGCAGCAGCAGCGTTCACTGACACCACAAGAGCAGCACCAGCAGGGACTTCAACCGGGGAACGCCGCGGAACCGGCTTTGCCGGGCCGCTGGCGTTGTCCCCTGAGGGGAAAGACGGCTACACGCAGTGAGCCGTAACAGGGGGGAGCTAATTCTTCCCGGTCGAACCGTAGCCGCCGGCGCCACGCTCGGTGGCGGCGGGGAATTCACTCACCACGTTGAACTGCGCCTGCAGCACCGGCACCACAACCAGCTGCGCGATGCGCTCCATCGGTTCGATGGTGAAGGCCGTGGGGCTGCGGTTCCAGGCGCTGACCATGAGCTGACCCTGGTAGTCGCTGTCGATCAGGCCGACCAGGTTACCCAGCACGATGCCGTGCTTGTGGCCCAGGCCCGAGCGCGGCAGGATCAGCGCCGCATAACCGGGATCGGCCAGGTGGATGGCGATGCCCGTGGGGATCAGCTGCCAAGCATTGGGCAGCAGGGTCACGGCCTCGTGGATACAGGCCCGCAGGTCCAGGCCGGCGCTGCCGGGCGTTGCATAAGCAGGCAATTGATCCGCCATGCGCGGATCGAGGATCTTGACGTCGATGTTCATGGTGTCGTTCAGGGGGAATCAGGTCTTCTTGCCCAGCCTGCGCGCGATCTCGGCCACCAGCTGGCGTGCCAGGCTCAGCTTGTCGGCACGCGGCAGTTCGGTGCTGCCATTGGCATCCACCAGCAGCAGGACGTTGTCATCCTGGCCAAAGGTGGCCGGGCCGATATTGCCCACCAGCAGGGGCACCCCCTTGCGGGCGCGCTTGGCCTGGGCGTGGGCCAGCAGGTCGTGGCTCTCGGCCGCGAAGCCCACGCAGTAGAGCGCACCGCTTTTCGCGCGCTCCCCCTGGGCCACGCCGGCCAGGATGTCGGGGTTCTCGACAAAGGTCAGCGCCGGCACCTGGCCAGAGCCGTCCTTCTTGATCTTCTGCTCGGCCGAGCTGGCTGGGCGCCAGTCGGCCACCGCCGCAGTAGCTACAAAAACAGTAGCATTCGACACCTCGGCATCAACTGCCTGCTGCATGTCGCGCGCCGAACGCACGTCAATGCGGCGCACCCCGCGCGGCGTGGGCAGGTGCACCGGGCCAGCCACCAGGACCACCTCGGCACCGGCCTCGCGTGCGGCGCGCGCGATGGCAAAACCCATCTTGCCGCTGGAACGGTTGGTGATGCCGCGCACCGGGTCGATGGCCTCGTAGGTCGGGCCGGCCGTCACCAGCACACGCTGGCCGCGCAGGCTCTTGCGCGCGAAGAAGGCGATCACTTCCTCCAGCAACTCCCCGGGTTCCAGCATGCGGCCATCGCCCACCTCACCGCAGGCCTGGTCACCGCTGCCCACGGCGAACACATGGGCACCGTCGGCCTGCAGCTGGGCCACATTGCGCTGCGTGGCCGGGTTGGCCCACATCTCGCGGTTCATGGCCGGGGCAATCAGCAGCGGCACCTGGTCGATCGGACGCGCCAGGCACATCAGGCTGAGCAGATCGTCGGCGCGGCCATGCAGCAGCTTGGCCATGAAGTCGGCGCTGGCCGGCGCAATCAGGATGGCGTCGGCCTCGCGGCTGAGGTTGATATGGGCCATGTTGTTGGCCTCGCGCGGGTCCCACTGCGAGTGGTAGACCGGCCGGTTCGACAGCGCCTGCATCGTCACCGGCGTGATGAACTGGCCGGCGGACTCGGTCATCACCACCTGCACCGTGGCCCCTTCCTTGATCAGGGCGCGGCAGAGTTCGGCCGCCTTGTAGCAGGCGATGCCCCCGGTCAGGCCCAGGACGATGTGTTTTCCAGCCAAGTCGTTCATGGCCCGCAATGTAACAGTTTGGCTGGAACTTTCCGTCCCACGACAGGGCTGTCACGCTTGGAAGCCTATAATCTCGCTTTACCACCTCCTCGGACTGCCGTCCGAACCTGACATGACCAAATTCGTCTTCGTCACCGGCGGTGTGGTGTCCTCCCTGGGCAAGGGAATCGCCTCAGCGTCCTTGGCCGCGATCCTGGAATCGCGGGGTCTCAAAGTCACCCTCATCAAGCTCGATCCCTATCTGAACGTCGATCCGGGAACGATGTCGCCCTTCCAGCACGGCGAGGTGTTCGTGACCGACGACGGCGCCGAAACGGATCTGGACCTGGGCCACTATGAGCGTTTCGTCGAAACGCGCATGAAGAAGACCAACAACTTCACCACCGGCCAGATCTACAAGAGCGTGCTCGAGAAGGAACGCCGCGGCGACTATCTGGGCAAGACCGTGCAGGTCATCCCGCACGTCACCAACGAAATCCAGGAATACATCAAGCGCGGCGCCGGTTACGACACGCCCGAAGCGGTGGACGTGGCCATCGTCGAGATCGGCGGCACCGTGGGCGACATCGAGTCCCTGCCCTTCCTGGAAGCCGTGCGCCAGCTCAGCCTGCGCCTGGGACCGAACAACGCCGCCTTCGTGCACCTGACCTACGTGCCCTGGATCGCCGCTGCCGGCGAGCTCAAGACCAAACCGACCCAGCACACGGTGCAGAAACTGCGCGAGATCGGTATCCAGCCCGACGCCCTGCTGTGCCGCGCCGACCGCCCGATTCCCGACGACGAGCGCGACAAGATCTCGCTCTTCACCAACGTGGCGCAGTGGGGCGTGATCTCCATGCCCGACGTGGACACCATCTACAAGGTGCCGCGCGTGCTGCACGAGCAGGGCCTGGACGGCCTGATCTGCGACAAGTTGCGCCTGAACACCCCGCCGGCCAACCTCAAGCGCTGGGATTCCCTGGTCTACGAGACCGAGCACCCCAAGGGCGAGGTCACCATCGCCATGGTGGGCAAGTACGTGGAGCTGTCGGACAGCTACAAGTCGGTCAACGAGGCGCTGCGCCACGCCGGCATGAAGAACCATGTGCACGTGAAGATCGAGCACGTCGATTCGGAAACCATCACCGACGACACCGTGGCACGCCTGGCCAAATACGACGCCATCCTGGTGCCCGGCGGCTTCGGAAAGCGCGGCATCGAGGGCAAGATCAGCACCGCGCGTTATGCCCGCGAGCACAAGGTGCCCTACCTGGGCATCTGCCTGGGCATGCAGGTGGCCACCATCGAATTCGCCCGCCACGTGGCCGGCCTCAAGGACGCCAACAGCACCGAGTTCGAACCGCACTGCCAGCATCCGGTGATCGCGCTGATCACCGAGTGGAAGGACGCCGACGGCAGCATCAAGACACGCGACGCCAATTCCGACCTCGGCGGCACCATGCGCCTGGGCGCCCAGAGTTCCGACGTGGCCCCCGGCACGCTGGCGCACCAGATCTACGGCGACGTGGTCACCGAACGGCACCGCCACCGTTACGAGGCCAACGTCAACTATCTTGACGCCCTGCGCAAGTCCGGCCTGGTGATCTCGGCCCTGACCCAGCGCGAGCAGCTGACCGAAATCGTCGAGCTGCCGCAAAGCGCCCACCCCTGGTTCGTCGGCGTGCAGTTCCACCCCGAGTTCAAGTCCACCCCCTGGAACGGCCACCCGCTGTTCAACGCCTTCGTCAAGGCCGCGCTGGAGCACCAGGGTGCGGGCAAGAACAAGAACCTCAAAGCCGTCGCCTAAGGACACGCACCATGAAACTCTGCGGCTTCGACGTCGGTCTCGACAAGCGCTTTTTCCTGATCGCCGGGACCTGCTCCATCGAAGGGCTGCAGATGTCCATCGACGTGGCAGGTCAGCTCAAGGAAGCCTGCACGTCTCTGGGCATCCCCCTGATCTACAAGGGCTCGTTTGACAAAGCCAACCGTTCTTCGGGTGCTACCAAGCGCGGCTTGGGGCTGGAGGCCGGCCTGAAGATCCTGGACGAAGTGCGCCGTCAAACCGGTCTGCCCGTCCTCACCGACGTGCACGACGAATCGCAGGTGGCCGAGGTCGCCAGCGTGGTCGACGTGCTGCAGACCCCGGCTTTCCTGTGCCGTCAGACTGACTTCATCCACGCTGTCGCCAGGTCGGGCAAGCCGGTGAACATCAAGAAGGGTCAGTTTCTCGCGCCCTGGGACATGAAGAACGTCATCGACAAGGCCCGTGCGGCCGCCGTTGAAGCGGGCCTGGACCCGGATCGCTTTCTGGCCTGCGAGCGCGGCGTCAGCTTTGGCTACAACAACCTCGTGGCCGACATGACCAGTCTGGCCGAAATGCGCAAGTCAGGGGCGCCTGTGGTGTTTGACGTCACCCACTCCGTACAAAAACCCGGCGGCCAGGGCACCACCAGCGGCGGTGCACGCGAGATGGTGCCCGTGCTGGCCCGCGCCGGTGCGGCCGTGGGCATCGCAGGTTTCTTCATGGAAACCCACCCCAACCCCGACCAGGCCTGGTCCGACGGTCCCAACGCCGTGCCGCTCAAGCACATGAAGGCCCTGCTGGAAACGCTGGTGGCGTTGGACGACGTGGCCAAGAAAAGCGGTTTCCTGGAAAACAGCTTCAACGCCTGACCCGATCCAGACCGCCATGACACCTGCCTACATCATCGTCGACATGCAGATCTCCGACATGGAGCAGTACAAGCAGTACATGGCCGAGGCCCCCGCGGCGGTGAAGGCGGCGGGTGGCGAATACCTGGTGCGCGGCGGCCGCTTCGCGGTGATGGAAGGCAACTGGCAGCCGGCCCGCGTGGCCATGCTGCGTTTTCCGAGCTTCGAGCAGGCCCAGGCCTTCTACGACGGCGAGATGTACCGCCAGGCCCGGACCAAACGCGCCGGTGCCACCCAGTTCTTCAACATGATTCTGGTGGAGGGCGTGACCGCCCCCATCGTCTGAATATCACTATCCAAATCGAAAGGTAAGCATGAGCGCTATTGTTGATATCGTCGGCCGCGAGGTCCTGGACAGCCGAGGCAACCCCACCGTCGAATGCGACGTCCTGCTGGAGTCCGGCACCATGGGCCGCGCCGCCGTGCCCTCGGGCGCCTCCACCGGTTCGCGCGAAGCCATCGAACTGCGTGATGGCGACAAGAACCGTTACCTGGGCAAGGGCGTGCTCAAGGCCGTCGAGCACATCAACACCGAAATCAGCGAAGCCGTGCTGGGCCTGGACGCCTCCGAGCAGGCATTCCTGGACAAGACCCTGATCGACCTGGACGGCACCGAGAACAAGAGCCGCCTGGGCGCCAACGCCATGCTGGCCGTCTCCATGGCCGTGGCCCGCGCCGCTGCCGAAGAGGCCGGCCTGCCCCTGTACCGCTACTTCGGCGGCATGAACGCGGTGCAGATGCCCGTGCCCATGATGAACGTCATCAATGGCGGCGCCCACGCCAACAACAACCTGGACCTGCAGGAGTTCATGCTGCTGCCGATCGGCGCGCCCAATTTCCGCGAAGCCCTGCGTTACGGCGCCGAGGTCTTCCACGCGCTCAAGAAGATCCTGCACGACAAGGGCATGCCCACCTCGGTCGGCGACGAGGGCGGTTTTGCCCCCAGCGTGGCCAACCATGAAGCGGCCATTCTGCTCATCCTGGAGGCCATCGACAAGGCCGGCTACACCGCGGGCGAGCAGATCGCCCTGGGCCTGGACTGCGCCGCCAGCGAGTTCTACAAGGACGGCAAGTACCACCTGGAAGGCGAAGGCCTGGTGCTGTCCGCCACCGAGTGGACGGACATGCTGGCCACCTGGTGCGACAAGTACCCCATCATCAGCATCGAGGACGGCATGGCCGAAGGCGACTGGGACGGCTGGAAGATCCTGACCGAGCGCCTGGGCAAGAAGGTGCAGATCGTGGGCGACGACCTCTTCGTCACCAACACCAAGATCCTGAAGGAAGGCATCGACAAGGGCATCGCCAACTCGATCCTGATCAAGATCAACCAGATCGGCACCCTGAGCGAGACCTTCGCTGCCATCGAGATGGCCAAGCGCGCCGGTTACACCGCCGTCATCAGCCACCGCTCGGGCGAGACCGAAGACAGCACCATTGCCGACATCGCGGTGGGCACCAACGCCGGCCAGATCAAGACCGGCTCGCTGAGCCGCTCGGACCGCATGGCCAAGTACAACCAGCTGCTGCGCATCGAGGAAGACCTAGGCGAGATCGCCGTCTACCCCGGCCGCAGCGCCTTCTACAACCTGAAGTAAATGGCCCCCACGGTCGCCCATTGCATGTTGCTCTCTGCCCCCCGAGGGGGCCGCATTTTGCCTTGGGACGGCCCGGCGGCAAAACGGGCCTCAGAAAGGTAAGCATTGGGAACTCGTTTCGTCCCGGCCATCCTGATCACCCTGCTCGTGGTCCTGCACGCGCAGCTGTGGTTTGGCCGGGGCAGCGTGCCCAATGTGAACCGCATGGTGCTCGAGCTCGAAGCCCAGAAGCAGAAGAATGCACAGGCCCAGCTGGTCAACGACCGGCTGGTGGCCGACGTGCAGGACCTGCGCGAGGGTCTGGAGATGGTGGAAGAAAAGGCCAGGCTGGAGCTGGGCATGGTCAAGCCCAACGAGATCTACGTCCAGATCGCCAAATAAGGCCGTGATGAAGATCGCCGTCGTCGGCGCCCCCGCGACCGGCAAGACCCGCCTGGCCCAGGATCTGGCCCGGCACCTGCCCGAGCTGCAGGTCAGCGACGCACCCTCCCCTGAAACACTGACACCCGGCAGCTACGCCCATGTCCTGCTCATGGGCCTGGACCTGCCGGGCAGCACGGCCGCACAGCAGGCCGCGGATGCCCACCTGCGTGCGCAACTGGCCGCAGACGGTGTGGCTTATGGCGTGGTGTACGGACTCGGCCCGCAGCGCCTGCGTGCCGCGCTGCGCCTGATCGCCCCGCAGGACGGCCCACCGCCGCGCTGGACCGGCCCTTGCGAACGCTGCGCCGATCCAGAATGTGAACTGAGGTTGTTTACTGGACTACTGAACTCGAAGGCGGCTGGTCGCCCGCCGTCGTGAACAGCTGCGTGGTGTCGATGGTGTCGAAGCGGTAGTTGGCACCGCAGAACTCGCAGTCCACCATGATCACGCCGCGCTCGGCCAGGATCTCGCGGGCCTCGATCTCGCCCAGCCCCTGGATCATGCGACCCACGCGCTCGCGGCTGCAGGTGCAGGCAAAACGCGGCGCGGTTTCGCCGGCATGCGGCATGAAACGCTGCAGCTTCTCCTCCCAGAACAGGCGGCGCAGGATGGTCTCCACATCCAGCGTCAGCAACTCCTCGCGCTTGAGGCTGGACGCCAGGGTAGCGATGCGGTTGTAGTGCTCCAGCATCTCGGCCTCGTACAACTCGGCCTCGGCCGGCTGCTGGCCGGCCAGGTTGCCCATGCCCTCGATGGGCAGGCGCTGGATCAGCAGGCCCGCAGCCACCTTGTCGTCAGCCGCCAGCACCAGCACCGTTTCGAGCTGCTCGCTCTGGCGCATGTAAAGCTGCAGGGCCTCGGCCAGGTTGTGCACGGACTGGCCGTCGGCACCGGAGAGCGGCACCACACCCTGGTAGGGCTGCTGGCCGGGCTGGCGATCCTGGGGGTCGAGCGTGACGGCAAAGCGGCCCAGTCCATTCACATTGAGCATGGCTCGCAGACCGGCATCATCGGGCACCGGGCCCTGCACCGTAGCGGTGGCGCGCAGGCTGAGGTCGGACTGCACCTCGGCCACGGCCAGCTTGACCGGCCCGTCGCCATAGACCTGCAGGATCAGCGCGCCGTTGAACTTGATGTTGGACTGCATCAGCGCCCCGGCCGCCACCATCTCGCCCAGCAGGGCCTGCACCGGCGGCGCATAGGCCCCGGTGCTGCTCTGCGCGCGGCGCTTGAGGATCTCGGTCCAGGCGTCGGTCAGGCGCACGACCATGCCGCGTACCGGCAGGCCTTCGAAAAGAAATTTATGGAGTTCGGACATGCAAGGATTTGGGGCTCAGCCGATTTTCTTCAAGCCCTTGCGGAAGCGCTCGGCGTTGGCGATGTAGTGTTGGGCAATACGCTGCAGGCCTGCGATCTGCTCGGGCGACAGCTGCTTCACGGCCTTGGCCGGGCTGCCCAGGATCATGGAGCCATCCGGGAACTCCTTGCCCTCGGTCACCAGCGAGCCCGCCCCCACCAGGCAGTTCTTGCCGATCTTGGCGTGGTTCAGCACCACGGCCCCGATGCCGATCAGCGAGCCGTCGCCCACGGTGCAGCCGTGCAGCATGACCTGGTGACCCACCGACACGTTCTCGCCCAGGACCAGCGGCACGCCTTCGTCGGCATGCAGCACGCTGGCATCCTGGATGTTGGAGTTGCGGCCGATGTGGATGTGTTCGCTGTCACCGCGGATGACGGTACCAAACCAGACGCTGACGTTATCTTCCAGGGTCACCTTGCCGATGACTTGGGCGCTGTCGGCGACATAGGCGTTTTTGCCTAACACTGGTGCTTTACCGTCGAGTTCGTAGATGGCCATTTTCTTGTTCCGTCTTTGGTTTTCTGGGGCTAAGGGGGATTGTAAGGAGGCTTGGTTTTCCTTCGTTGGTTGCGGGCTTGTGATCGTGGCAAGCCGGGTCTCGCCCCGGCGGGCGAGGTACTTTTCTTTGCTTCGCCAAAGCAAAGTACCCAAAAGAAAGGCGAGCCGAAGTCAGGGCCCCTGCGGGGTACCTTGCGCTGCTCGCATCGGGCGGGGTCGGGCTAAACTCGCTGCGCTCAGACAACGCCCGCCCTGATCCGCCCGCTGCTGCGCTGCTCAGCCCTGCCACACGGCATAGGGCTCCGAACAGCCAATACCGATAGCCAACAGCCGAACTCCACAAGGACGCGCCATGGCGCGTCCTTGTTGTTTCTGGTTTTGGTTTTGGTCTCCGGTTCCCCATTGCCGTGAGAGGAGGCGAGTAGCGCAGGCCAGGGCGGAATAAGAAGTGCAGATGTCTGAGCGTAGCGAGTTTCTGCACTTCCCGCACTGGCCGAGCAACGCAGCGTGCCCTGCGCACAGCGCAGGGACGACGCACCCGGCTCGCCTTTTCTTTGGTGACTTTCTTTTGGCGAAGCAAAAGAAAGTTACTGCCCTGCCGGGGGCACATCCCGGCAATGCCACGCCAGCAAGGCGATCAACTTAACGGAAGTTCAGTCCGCCTGCAGGGCCGACAACTCGGCATCGCTGAACCCAGCAGCCCGCCGCGCATCCAGATTAAACGGCCTCTTCAACTTAGGCGCCTCGTACTTCACCACCAGCTCCGCATAAGTCACCACAGGCTCCAGCCCCCGCTCCCCACAAGCCCACGCATACCACCGGTTCCCAGTGGAAACATGCCCAATCTCATCCCGCAAGATGATGTCCAGGATCTCCCCGGCACGATGATCGCCAATCGACACCAGCTTGGTCTTCACCGCCGGTGAGGCATCCAGCCCCCGTGCCTCCAGCGTACGCGGCACCAGCGCCACCCGTGCCAGCAGGTCACCCTTGGTCCGCTCCGCCATCGACCACAGACCGTCGTGGGCCGGGAAGTCGCCGTAATCAAAGCCCAGGGTCAGCAGATGGTTGCGCAACAGGGTGAAGTGGTACGCCTCCTCGAAGGCCACCTGCAGCCAGTCGCGGTAGAAGGCCTCGGGCAGGCCGGCGAAGCGCCAGCAGATGTCCAGCGCCAGGTCGATGGCGTTGCGTTCGATGTGGACGATGGAGTGCACCAGGGCGGCGTGGCCGCGCGGGGTGGCGAGCGAGCCGGTCTTGATCTGGGTGTGGGGCAGCAAGGGCGGGCGCGCGCTGCGACCGGGCACGCCGGGCGGTTCGGCGAACACGCGTG
Organism: Rhodoferax sp. BAB1; assembly: GCF_013334205.1. Classification (NCBI taxonomy): domain Bacteria; kingdom Pseudomonadati; phylum Pseudomonadota; class Betaproteobacteria; order Burkholderiales; family Comamonadaceae; genus Rhodoferax; species Rhodoferax sp. BAB1. The sequence continues at coordinate 2,169,379 of NZ_CP054424.1, forward strand.
CGCAGGCTATGGGGCCGGTGCGGTCCAGCGCGGTGACACCGGCGGCCTTGGCCACGGGGTCGGCCAGGGCCAGCAGTTCGAGGCAGCGTGCGCGCAGTTCCATTGTGGCGAAATTATCCCCCTAGAATGCCGAGGAACCCTCGCAGCACCTCTATGACCACGCCCTCCGAAGCCTCCGCCCCGCCGGCCACCGGCGACCAGACCGCCATTGCCCGCCAGGCCATCCTGGACGAGGCGCGCAACGTCATCGGCTACGAGCTCTACGACCGCTCGCTGGGCGCCGAAGCGCACACCGCCGCCAGCGACGCCGAACTGCTGTTCAACGTGCTCTCGCACGCCGAGCACCAGGCGCTCATGGGTCGCAAGACCATGTTCATCAACTGCACGCACGAGAGCCTGGCCGGGCGGCACCTGGAGCTGATCCATCCCGAGCGTGTGGTGCTGGAGATCCCGCCGCTGGACGGGAACAGCCCGGCCGAAATCGAGGCACGCCTGCCCATGCTGATGGAGGTGAAACGCAAGGGCTTCCGCCTGGCCTTCAGCCAGACCATGCTCACCCGCCCTTATGCGAGCTGGCTGCCGCTGGCCAGCTACATCAAGCTGGACATGTCGCAGCTCAAGCCAGAGCTGATCGAACCGCTGGTGAAGTTCGCACAGAAGCACAGCACGGCCAAGCTGATTGCCGAAAAGGTGGAGACGGCCGCGCAGCACGAACTCGCAGCCCAGCACGGCATCAAGCTGTTCCAGGGTTACTGGTTCGCCACACCGGTGCTGGTCAAGGGCCAGACCCTGCGGCCGGCGCAGGCGAACATCATCCAGCTCATCAACCTGGTGCGCCGCCAGGCCGAGGTGGGCGAGATCGAGGCGCTGCTCAAGCGCGACCCCACGCTCTCCTTCAACCTGCTGCGTTTCATCAATTCGGCCGGTTTCGGCCTGAGCTGCGAGATCACCTCCTTCCGCCACGCGGTGATGATCCTGGGCATGCAGAAGCTGTTCCGCTGGGCCGCGCTGCTGATGACCACCTCGCGCGTGGGCGGTACCGCACCGGCCGTGGGCCAGATGGCGGTGGTGCGCGGCCGGCTCATGGAGCTGCTGGCCGCCGAACTGCTGCCACCCGAGGAGGCTGACGACGCCTTCGTGGTCGGCGTGTTCTCGCTGCTCGACACCATGCTGGGCCTGCCCATGGCGCAGGCGCTGGAATCGATCTCGCTGTCGTCCCATGTGACGGACGCGCTGTTGCAGCGCAAAGGCATGTTCGCGCCCTTCCTGGAGCTGACCCTGGCCTGCGAGTCGGCCGACGAAGCGGCCTTTGCCCGCGCGGCCACCCAGTTGCACCTCTCCAACCACCAGGTCAACTGGGCCCACCTGCAGGCCCTGAGCTGGGCCGAGAACCTGGACCCGGCCTCGGCCTAGAGCTTCGCGATCACCGGGCCGCCGCGCTGTAGCGCGCGCTGGTAGGCCGGGCGTGCGTTCATGCGGTCGCGGAAAGCCCGCACATGCGGATAGGGCGTGGTGTCCGTGCCGCGCGTCAGCGCGGCCTCCACGGCAAAGCTCATCTGGAAATCCGCGATGCTCAGCGCCTCGCCGGCAAACCAGGGGTTGCGCGACAGATGGTCTTCCATGAAGGCCAGCGCCCCCAACACATTGGGTTCGATCAGCCGTTCGATGACCTTGGCGCAGAGCTGGCGCGCGATGGGTTTCACGAAAAAAGGCATGGGCTGGCGCGGGATGCTGATGAAGACCAGCTTCATCACCAGCCAGTTCATCAGCGAGCCTTCCGCGTAGTGCATCCAGAAGCGGCACTGGCGGTGCGCCGGCGTGCCCGGCTTCGGGACCAGCTGTGCGAGTTCGCCGCCGGCCTGGGCGCCGTAGCGTTCGGCCAGGTACTCGATGATGGCGCCGGATTCGGCGATGGTCTCGTCGCCGTCGGTGATAACGGGCGACTTGCCCAGCGGGTGGATCTTCTTGAGTTCGGGCGGCGCCAGCCGCGAACGCGGGTCGCGCGCATAGACCTTGAGTTCATAGGGCAGGCCCAGCTCTTCGAGCAGCCAGAGGACACGCTGCGAGCGCGAGGTTTCGAGGTGATGAACAGTGATCATGGCCCGATCTTATCCGCGCGGGTGGTGCTGCGCGTGCAGCGACTTGAGGCGCTCGCGCGCCACGTGGGTGTAGATGGTGGTGGTCGAGATGTCGGCATGCCCCAGCAGCATCTGCACGGCGCGCAGGTCGGCGCCGTGGTTCAGCAGATGGGTGGCAAAGGCATGGCGCAGGGTGTGCGGCGAGAGCGGCGCCGTGATGCCGGCGGCCAGCGCATGCTTTTTCACGATCATCCAGAACATCACGCGCGACATGGCCTCGCCGGCGCGTGTGCCGCGCAGGGTGACGAAGAGGTCATCGGTCTGCTTGCCCGCCAGCAGGGCCGGGCGCGCCTCCTGCAGGTAACGCTGCAGCCAGCCTGCGGCCACCTCGCCGAAAGGCACCAGGCGCTCCTTGTTGCCCTTGCCGAAGACCCGCAGCACGTGCTCGGACAGGCTGACGTTGAAGGTCTTCAGGCCCACCAGTTCGCTCACCCGCAGGCCGCTGGCGTACATCAGCTCCAGCATGGTGCGGTCGCGCACGGCCAGCGGCGTGTCCTCGCCCGGTGCGGCCAGCAGGGCCTCGACCTGGGCCTCGCTCAGCGTCTTGATGGCACGCGCCATCTGCTTGGGCGCCTGCAGCTTCAGCGTCGGATCGGCCGAAATATGGCGCTCGCGCAAGGCCCAGCGAAAGTAGCGCTTGAAGACCGTCAGGCGCCGGCTGGCCGTGGTGGTTTTCGTTTCACCGTGCCGGGCCGAGAAATAACCATTGATATCGGGTTCGGTACTCTCCAAAAGCGTACGCCCGCGGGCGGTGAGCCAGCGGGCGTAGAGCGTGAGGTCGCGGCGGTAGGCCGCCAGCGTGTTGCGTGACAGGCCTTCCTCCAGCCACAGGGCATCGACGAAAGCGTCGATGGACGCGTCATCCAGGCCCTGTGCCACGGGGAACTCAGTCGAGCTTGAGCCCGGCGCTGTCGACCACCTTCTTGTAGACCATGTACTCGGCCTTCATCTGCTCGGCGAACTGTGCGGGCGTGTTACCCACGATCAGGGAGCCGGTGTCCTCGATGCGCTTGCGCACGGCCGGATCCTGCAGCACCTGGCGGGTGGCGGCGTTGATCTTGTCCACGACGTCCTTGGGCAGGCCCTTGGGGGCGAGGATGCCGTAGTAGGCCATGCGGTTCACCGGCTCCAGGCCCACTTCCTTGAAGGTCGGCACATTGGGCAGCTGGGCCAGGCGCTGGGGGGCGGCGATCACGATGGGCACCAGGCGGCCGGCGAGGATGAAGGGCAGGGCCGAGGGCAGGTTGTCGAAGATGATCGGCACCTGGCCGGCGACCGTGTCGTTCAGGGCCGGGCCGGCACCCCGGTAGGGGATGTGCGTCATGAAGACACCGGTCTGGCTCTTGAACAGTTCGGTCTGCAGGTGGCCGATGCCGCCCGTGCCCGAGGAGGCATAGGAATACTTGCCCGGCGACTTCTTGAGTTCGGCGATGAAGCCCTTGTAGTCCTTGGCCGGGAAGCTCGGATGCACCGCGATGATGTTGGGCGTGGCGGCAATGTTGATGATGGGCGTGAAGTCCGTCAGCACGTTGTAGGGAATCTTGGTATTGATGGCCGGGTTGGCCGCCGTGGTGGACACGGTGGCCATGCCGAGGAAATAACCATCCGGCGCAGCGCGCACCGTTTCGAGCGCCCCCACGACACCGCCACCACCGGCCTTGTTCTCGATCACCACGGGCTGGCCCAGGGCCTTGCCCAGCGGCTCGGAGATCACGCGCGCGATGATGTCGGTCGTGCCACCGGGTGCAAAGGGCACCTGCAGCTTGACGGGTTTGTTGGGATAGCCTTGGGCAAAAGCGGTACCGGCGGCAGCCAGCAGGCTGAGGACAAAGAGGGCACGACGCTGCATGGGGACAACTCCTGTATCAGTGAGAGATGCCCGATTCTATTGCCCCAGCAGTGCCTTTTTAAGTCGGGTATCCACGGGGTTGGGGCCGACGAAGATCTCCAGCAGCGCCTGGTAGAAATCGGCCCCGCCGATGGCCGGGCCGCGCGACACCTCGTTGACGGCCAGTTGCAGGCCCTGCCCAGGCAGGTAGTCGAGGTTGATGGTGTCGCCCTCACGTGCCACGCCGATGCTGTCGATCGTGCGCGCAAACTGGTCCACGCGGTCCTGCATGGCCGCCCATTCGGCGTCGTTCACGTTCTTGCGCATGCCCCGGACCAGGGCCTTCTTGATCTCGCCGGAGTCGACCTCCATCAGCATGCGCAGCTGCAGGCGCCGGGGGGCGTCCTGGTCCAGGATGGCTTGCGGGGCGGCCGTCTTCTGCGGCACATAAAGCGCGGCCACAAAGGCCTTGAAGATGTAGACCGCACGCACGCCCAGACCATTGAGCTGCAGTTCGCGGCTGCCCAGGCGGACCGTGTCGTCGAAACGCAGGCCTTCCAGCATGGCCGCGTGGGCAGGGGCACCGGCCAGGACGCAGGACAGGGCCAGCAGGGTGGAGACAAGGAGCTTTTTCATGGGTATTCAACGCCCCGGCAGGGCGGCCGGCTGACAGGCCGCGCCCCGGACCGATGGGCGGTTCGCTGGTATTCTCGGCCGGTGAACTACGCCCAGCTGCTTTTCCCCGATTTCTCCCTGATCCTGTGCGGCTATCTGGTCTGCCGCTACACGGCGCTGAACCGGCCGGTCTGGGACCAGGTCGAGATCCTGGTCTACTACTTCCTGTTCCCGGTGCTGCTGTTCCACAGCATCCTGCGCAGCCCGCTGGACCTGGGCGCCGCCTCCAGCCTGATCGGCGCGGGCCTGAGCATGGGCATCATCGGCATCGCCCTGGCCTATGCCCTGCCCCACCTGCCCTGGATCGGCCGCCACATCGACACCCGTCTGCACGCGGCCAGCACCCAGGTGGCCTTCCGCTTCAACTCCTTCATCGGCCTGGCCCTGGCCGAGCGCCTGGCCGGCCCCCAAGGCCTGCTGCTGCTGGCCGTGCTGATCGGTTTCTGCGTGCCGCTGTTCAACGTGGGCGCGGTCTGGCCCATGGCGCGCCACGCGCAGCGCAGCGTGGGGCGCGAGCTGCTGCGCAACCCGCTGATCATCGCCACCGTGTCGGGGCTGATCGCCAACGTGCTGGGCTTTCGCATCCCGGCCTGGGCCGACCCCACGCTCAGCCGCATCGGCGCCGCCTCGCTGGCCCTGGGCCTGATGGCGGCCGGGGCCGGCCTGCGTTTTTCCAGCCTGGGCAAGGGCAAGGTGCTGGCCGTGGCCGTGCTGGCCATCAAGCACCTGCTGCTGCCGCTGATCGCGCTGGGCCTGTCCCTGGCCTTCGGCCTGACGCCGGTGCAGACCACCATCCTGCTGGCCTTCTCGGCCCTGCCCACGGCCTCCAGCTGCTACGTGCTGGCCGCGCGCATGGGCTACGACGGCGCCTATGTGGCCGGCCTGGTCACACTGTCCACCCTGCTGGGGGTGGCCAGCCTGTCGTTTGCGCTGGGGGTGCTGCGCTAACTCACTGCTTGAGCTGTTCGGCCATGAAGGCGTGGATGGCCTCGAGCTCGGGCTTGAGCGGGGTGTAGGCGATGCCTTCGCGGCGCAGCAGGGCGCGCATGCCGCGGTCCACCTCCTTGGCCTGTTCCTCGTCCTGGAAACGCCCGGTGTGGATGTACTTGCGCTCGCCGCGCTCGACCATGATGTTGACGTTGTTGTGCTGCTTGTACCACTCGAGGATCTGCTTGCGCGTCTTGCCCGTGTCGCAGATGTTGTCGGGGTAGAACTCGTTGTAGTAGAGGATCTGCGGCAGCGAGCATTCGCCCACCAGGTACTGCACCTGGCCGTCGAGCAGCTCCAGCATGTGGAACTGCTGCTGGGCGATCCTGTACTGGTTGCGCAGGCTCTCGTAGTCTTTTTGCCACACCAGCGATTTGGCGTAGTCCGGAATCAGCTCCACCGTCTTGTGGTGCAGGTGCAGGTACAGGATGATGGCGGCAGTGAACAGCGACTTTTCGCAGCCTGGCCCGCCAATGATGTTGATCACCTTCGTCGGGTACAGGCGCATCTTGTTTTCCGGCAAGTGGGGCGAGACGTAGGTGTATTGAATGGTCATGTTCCGACTCCGTCATTCACGCAGGGGACTGTGGTCCCGGCTGCTGGGCCAGGGCCCAGGCAGCATGCTCGCGCACCAGGGCACTGCCCTGCGCCAGCTGCCCCTGCAGTGCTGCGACTATCGCAGGGTCATGCGCCACGCGCAAGGCATTTCCCAGGGCCACCACGATGTTGCGCTGCCAGCGCTCGTGGCCGATGCGCCGGATCGGGCTGCCTTCGGTGCGCTGCAAGAATTCCCCCTCGCTCCAGGCCAGCAGGTCCAGCAGCGTGCCCCCGCTCATGCCGGGGCGTGGCGCGAAATCCGGCAGGGAGCTGCGCTGTGCGTACTTGTTCCAGGGGCAGATCAGCTGGCAATCGTCGCAGCCGTAGATGCGGTTGCCCATCAGCGGGCGCAGTTCCACGGGAATCGGCCCCGCATGCTCGATCGTCAGGTAGGAGATGCAGCGGCGCGCATCGAGTTTCCCCGGGCCCAGGATGGCCTGCGTGGGGCAGACCGTGATGCAGGCCTCGCAGCTGCCGCAATGGTTGCTGACGGGTTCGCTGGCCGGCAGGGCCAGGTCCACATAGATCTCGCCCAGGAAGAACATGGAGCCGGCCTCGCGGTTGAGCACCAGGGTGTGTTTTCCGCGCCAGCCCTGGCCGCTGCGCGTGGCGAGTTCGGCCTCCAGCACCGGGGCCGAGTCGGTGAAGACGCGATGGCCAAAGGGCCCGACTTCAGCGGCCATGCGCTCGGCCAGCCGCTGCAGGCGCGCGCGCAGGACCTTGTGGTAATCGCGGCCGCGGGCGTAGAGCGAGACGATGCCCTCCGCGGGGCGCTGCAGGCGCTCGAACTCGATGGCCTGCCAACCCTCGGGCATACTCGCGCCCAGGTAGTCCAGACGCGCGGTGATCACGCTCACCGTGCCCGGCACCAGTTCGGCCGGGCGGGCGCGTTTGAGGCCATGCGCGGCCATATAGGCCATCTCACCGTGGAAACCACGCGACAACCAGTCGCGCAAACCCGGCTCGGCGTCCGACAAATCGACACCACTCACGCCGATTTGGGAAAATCCAAGTTCACGGGCCCAGGCCCGTATTTGGGAAATGAATTGACTGCTGCTGAACGTCACGAAGCCATTGTAGAAACCCGCATCCTGCCTGACGAATCCGCCACGCAGGCCCTGGCCGCCGTGCTGGCGGCACAGCCGTCCCTCCGCAACGCCTTTATCGAGCTGCACGGCAACCTGGGCGCCGGCAAGACCACCCTGGTGCGCCACCTGCTGCGGGCCCTGGGCGTGAGCGGCCGCATCAAGAGCCCCACCTACGCCGTGGTCGAGCCGCACGAAGTGCCGGGCCTCAACATCTGGCATTTCGACTTCTACCGCTTCAGCGACCCGCGCGAATGGGAAGACGCGGGCTTACGCGACCTGTTCGCCAGCCCCGGCCTCAAGCTGGCCGAGTGGCCCGAGAAGGCGAGCGGCCTGCTGCCCGTGGCCGATCTGGCCATCACACTGCAGGTGCAGGCCGACGAATCACGCCTGGCCACACTGACGGCCGGTACGCCTGCGGGTGCGGCCCTGCTGCAGGGCCTGCGCGAGGTACAGAAATGATCCAGCGGCGCGAACTGATCCAGGCCGGCACCCTGGTGCTGCTGCTGGGCCGCGCCCAGCTGGCCAGCGGTGCGGCCATCGTGGCCGTGCGCGTCTGGCCGGCCGAGGACTACTCGCGCGTCACGCTCGAATCGGACACCGAACTCAAGGCCAGGCAGAGTTTCATCGGCCAGCCGCCACGCCTCGCGGTGGACATCGAGGGCATCGAGCTCAACCCCGCGCTGCGCGAGCTGGTGGCCAAGGTGCTGCCCGAGGACCCCAACATCGCCGGCATCCGCGTGGGCCAGTACGCGCCCGGCGTGGTGCGCCTGGTGATCGACCTCAAGCAGGCCATCAAGCCCCAGGTCTTCACGCTCAAACCCATCGAGCCCTACCAGCACCGTCTGGTCTTCGACCTCTACCCCACCCAGCCGCCCGACCCGCTGGCCGCGCTGATTGCCGAGCGCCTGGGGCAGAAAGGACCGGCCCCCGCCGCCTCGGCACCGCGCAGCGACACCGACCCGCTGGGCGACCTGATCGCGCGCCATGCCGACAAGGCGCCCGCACCAGGCCTGCCCCCCGTGCCCGCGCTGCCAGCGCGCGGCAACGGGACCGACCGCCTCATCATCATCGCGCTGGACCCCGGCCACGGCGGCGAGGACCCCGGTGCCATCGGCCGCAACGGCACGCGCGAGAAGGACGTGGTGCTGCGCATCGCGCGCCGCCTGCGCGACCGCATCAACGCCAGCAGCGTCAACGGCCACACCCTGCGCGCCTACCTCACGCGCGACGGTGACTTCTTCGTGCCCCTGCACGTGCGTGTGCAGAAGGCGCGCCAGGTGCAGGCCGACCTCTTCGTCAGCATCCACGCCGACGCCTTCTACACACCGCGCCCCCAGGGGGCCAGCGTGTTCGCGCTGAGCCACGGCGGGGCGTCGAGCAGCGCGGCACGCTGGATGGCTGCCAAGGAAAACAAGGCCGACCAGATCGGCGGCATCAACGTCAAGGCCAAGGATGCGCAGGTGCAGCGCGCCCTGCTGGACATGAGCACCAGCGCGCAGATCAAGGACAGCCTGCAGCTCGGCGGCACCCTGCTCAGCGAGATCGGCCGGGTGGGCAAGCTGCACAAGCCGCGCGTGGAGCAGGCCGGTTTTGCCGTGCTGAAAGCCCCGGACATACCCAGCGTGCTGGTGGAAGCCGCCTTCATCAGCAACCCTGAGGAGGAGGCCAAGCTCAACAGCGAGGCCTACCAGGAGCAGCTGGCCCAGGCGCTGATGCGCGGCATCGAGGGTTATTTCGCCAAGAACCCGCCGCTGGCGCGCAACCGCAGCGTCTGAACGCAGCCTCTCTCTGATGGATTGGATCGTCCACTACCCGGCCCTGCGCCATCTGCACATGGGCCTGGCCTTCACCAGCGGTGCCCTGTTCGCGCTGCGCGGCGCGGCCGTGCTGACCCGCCAGCGCTGGCCCCTGCACCCCGTGCTGGGACGGGTCAGCGCCATCATCGACACCGGCCTGCTGGCCGCGGCCCTGCGCCTGCTGTGGGAGCTGCGCCTCAACCCCCTGCTCACGCCCTGGCTGCAGGTCAAGCTGGCCGTGCTACCGCTGTACATCGTGCTGGGCATGCTCGCACTCAAGTACGCACGACGGCGGGAAGCCAAGGCGCTGTGTTACATCGGTGCGCTGGCCTGCTACGGTTTCATGGTGTCGGTGGCACTGACCCACTCGCCCTGGGGGCTGTTCGCCAGTTGGGACGACTGAGGTCCTGAATGTGTGAAGAAATCGTAGCGAGCGGGCCGAGGGCAAGGCGCCCAGCGCGCAATGACCGAGACATATCGAACCGATAGGCGAGGAAATGAGCACTGCGCAACGCCACCATCGGCCCGCGCAGTAGATTTATTCGCACATTCAGTCGTTGTCCAGGTGCGGGGGTGACATCCCCTCGGCCGGCTCACCGGTGTCGGGATCGATCCAGTCGGCAATGCCCAGCTCGCTCTCGGCCTCCTGCAGGCTTTCACCCGGCTCGGGGGCTTCGAGATCCGCGGCGGCCTCCATATCGGCCTGCGCCTCCTCGAAACTGTCGTAGGGCCCGAATTCGCGCCCGCCGTCGGTCAGGCTCCAGTAATAGCCCCCGGGGCGCCTGAGCACCTGCCCCACCAGCACTTCCACGGTCTCGGGCACCGCCTTCATGCTGGGCGTCTCGTGGCTGCTGGCATCGGCTTTCTTGCGTGGCATGTCTGCACCTTCCTGCTGACCGGGAACCGGCATCGTGGCGGCCGGCCTGAACCAACTCCCTGACTCCATGCCGCAATGATGCACACAGCCGGCCACAACCGGCAAGCTGGTCATTCATCCACCTCCGCAGCACGGACTTTCAGGTGCGGCTGGCCTGGCGATGCGCTTTCCAGCTGCCATAGATCACGACCAGGCCGGGGATCAGGATCATGGCCCAGATGATCTTGTCCAGGTTGGCCTTGACCCAGGGCAGGCTGCCCAGGAAATAACCCGCGGTGCAGATGCCCAGCACCCAGATGAAGGCACCCACGATGTTGTAGAGCGTGAACTTCACGCGGCTCATCTCGGCCACGCCGCCGACGAAGGGCACGAAGGTGCGCAGGAAGGGCATGAACCGCGCGACGATGATGGTGATGCCGCCGTAGGTTTCGTAGAAGTCGTGCGCGCGCTGGAAGGCGCGCTTGTTGAAAAAGCGCGAATCCTCCCACTGGAAGACCTTGGGGCCGAAGTAACGCCCGATGGAATAGTTGCACTGGTCCCCCAGGATGGCCGCCGCCAGCAGCACGACCACCGCCACCGGGTAGCTCAGCAGGCCGGCGCCGGCCAGGGCCCCCACCACGAAGAGCAGCGAGTCCCCCGGCAGGAAGGGCATGACCACGACGCCGGTCTCGACGAAGACGATGAGGAAGAGCAGCGCATAGACCCAGGCACCGTAGGCCTGCACGAAGGCCTCCAGGTGCTTGTCCACGTGGAGGATGAAGTCGAGCAGAAATGTGATGAGTTCCATGGGGCGTGATTATCCCTGCCCGCCTCCGGCTGCTTGCCCTGATCCCCGCACGCTGCGTGGAAATCAGCGGCGCAGGCGCTGCACCCCCATCACCACGGCCAGCACCAGCGCACCGGCCACCACACCCACCGCGGCGCCGGCCAAGGTGTTGATCACAGCCGCCAGCAGGCTGCCCCAGCCCGCGGCCCAGGCCTCGACCGCATGGGCCAGGGCCGGCCAGCCGTGCAGCAGGATGCCGCCGCCCACCATGAACATGGCGGCCGTGCCCACGACCGACAGCGTCTTCATGAGCCAGGGCGCGGCCCGCAGCAGGCCCGTGCCCACGGCCTGCGCAAAACCCGAAGCCGAACGCTGCAGGCGCAGGCCCAGGTCGTCGAGCTTGACGATGCCCGCCACCAGGCCATACACCCCCACCGTCATCAGCAGGGAGATGCCCACCAGCACACCCACGCGCTGCATCAGCGAGGCCGCCGCCACCGTGCCCAGGGTGATGACCACGATCTCGGCCGAGAGGATGAAGTCGGTGCGCACCGCGCCCTTGATCTTCTCGCGTTCGAAGGCCACCAGGTCCACCGCCGGATCGGCCAGGGCCTGCAGCGTCTTCTGGTGTTCGGCTTCGTCCTCTTCGGGGCTGTGCAGCCACTTGTGCGCGAGTTTCTCGAAACCCTCGAAACAGAGGAAAGCCCCGCCCAGCATCAGCAGCGGCGTGATCAGCCAGGGCGCCAGCCAGCTGATCAGCAGGGCCGCAGGCACCAGGATGGCCTTGTTGATCATCGAGCCCCGAGCCACGGCCCAGACCACGGGCAGTTCGCGGTCGGCCTGCACCCCGGTGACCTGCTGGGCATTGAGCGCCAGGTCGTCGCCCAGCACGCCGGCGGTCTTGCGCGCGGCGACCTTGGTCATGGTGGCCACATCATCGAGGATGGTGGCGATGTCGTCGATCAGTGTTAACAGGGTGGTTCCGGCCATGGGTGTGTACTCCTGGCCGGCATCGTACAAGACGCCGGCAGTGGCAGCCTAAAATGCCCTGGTGAACGCCGTCCTCTCCCCCGCCCCGCGCCGCCCCATCCGTGAACTGCCGGATGAGCTGATCAGCCAGATCGCCGCCGGCGAGGTCGTGGAGCGCCCCGCCTCGGTGGTGCGCGAACTGGTGGACAACGCGCTGGACGCCGGCGCCACCCAGATCACCCTGCGCCTGCTGGCCGGCGGCGTGCGCCTGATCGCGGTGGAAGACAACGGCATCGGCATCCCGCGCGACGAGCTGCCCATCGCCCTGAAACGCCACGCCACCAGCAAGATCGCCAGCCTGCACGACCTGGAGTCCGTTGGCACCATGGGGTTTCGCGGCGAGGCCCTGGCCGCCATCAACTCCATCGCCGATTGCGCCATCCTCTCGCGCGTGGCCGAGCAGTCCAGCGCCTTCCTGCTGGACGGCCGCACCGGCGAGATCCGGCCCGTGGCGCGCAGCGCCGGCACCACGGTGGAAGTGAAGGAGCTGTTCTTCAGCACACCGGCACGCCGCAAGTTCCTCAAGACCGATGCCACCGAACTGGCGCACTGCATCGAATCCGTGCGCCGCCATGCCCTGGCCCGGCCTGACGTGGGTTTTGCCATCTGGCACGAGGGCAAGCTGGTGGAGCAGTGGCGCGTGTGCAGCGGCGCCGACGCGCAGAACCAGCGCCTGGCCGACGTGCTGGGCGAGGATTTCATCACCGAGTCGGTGGCCGTGGATTTCCAGACGGCCGCCGCACCGGGTGCGTACCACGGCATCCGCGTCCGGGGCCGCGCCGGCATTCCGGACGCCGCCCGCGCGCGCGCCGACCACCAGTTCTGCTACGTCAACGGCCGTTACGTGCGCGACAAGGTGCTCACGCACGCCGCGCGCAGCGCTTATGAGGACGTGCTGCACGGCCACAAGCAGCCGGTCTACGCGCTGTACATCGAGATCGATCCGGCGCGCGTGGACGTCAACGTGCACCCCACCAAGATCGAGGTGCGCTTCCGCGACAGCCGCGAGGTGCACCAGGCCGTGCGCCACGCCGTGGAAAACGCCCTGGCCGCGCCGCGCGCGCAGGCCGCCGTGCACGGCGGTTCTGCGGTGCCGGCCCACCTGGCCGACATCGCACGCCCCGTCGCGTCCTCCCCCTGGGCGCAGCCCGCTATCAATTTCGGAGCGGCCAGCACCTCGGATCGCGGCCATGAAGTGCACGACCTGGCCGCACTGTGGCAGCCCGCATCCACGGCAACGCCCGCACCAACGGCCTGGGCCGTGCGCGAGCCCGGCTCGGCGGCCCTGGCCGAGGCCAGGCCTCAGCCCGCCGAAGCGACGCCCGCGGCCTGGCCCCTGGGCCGCGCCCTGGCGCAGTTGCAGGGCGTCTACATCCTGGCCGAGAATGCCCAGGGCCTGGTCGTGGTGGACATGCACGCCGCGCACGAACGCATCGTCTACGAACGGCTCAAGAACCAGCTCGACCTGCAGGCCATTTCCAGCCAGCCCCTGCTGATTCCCGCCACCTTCCCTGCCACACCGCAGGAAGTGGCCACGGCCGAGGCCCACGCTGCCACGCTGTCGACCCTGGGCCTGGAGATCAGCTCCTTCTCGCCCAAGACCCTGGCCGTGCGCGCCGTGCCGTCCACTCTGGCCCAGGGTGATGCCGTGGAACTGGCGCGCAGCGTGCTGGCCGAGCTGGGCCAGCACGAAGCCAGCACCGTGATCCAGCGCGCCCGCAACGAACTGCTGGGCACCATGGCCTGCCACGGCGCCGTGCGCGCCAACCGCAAACTCACGCTGGAAGAGATGAACGCGCTGTTGCGCGACATGGAGCAGACCGAACGCTCCGACCAGTGCAACCACGGCCGCCCGACCTGGCGGCAGGTCACGCTGAAGGATCTGGACGCGCTGTTTTTGCGCGGGCGTTGAAGTCCGGTCCGTGGCCCGGAAGTGAACTGGCCTTGCCCCTGAATCCATCCGCAGTCGACAGCCGGGTTCAGGCTCAGGCCGGCCGCCGCTGCTCCAGTCGCACGCGGCTGGCCAGCAGTGCATCGGCCGCATCGATGTCCACCGCCTGGCCGCTGCGGTCCACCAGCGGCTGCTCGTAGTCGTTCCAGCCGCGCACGCCGGTCTTGAGCGAAACCACCTTGCTGAACCCCATGCGCTGCATCGTGTGGGCGGCCAGCACGCTGCGGTTGCCCGAGCGACAGATCACCACGATCTCGCGTTCGCGCCCGCCGGCCAGTTCGGGCACGGTGTCGTCGTAGTCCCAGTCGCAGGCCGATTCCAGGATGCCGCGCGGCACGTGGATGGCGCCGGCAATGTGCGCGGCATCAAATTCCGCCGGTTCGCGGATGTCGAGCAGCAGCGGTGGCGTGGGCTGGCGAAGCTGCTCCGCCAGGTCCCAGGGCATGATTTCACGAACCTCGGTGAGGCATTCGGCAAGCAGGTCGGCGTAGTGTTTCATGGCAGCGGCGCAGGGCAGAGGCCTTGCATCCTAGCCCGCCCCCGTGCCGGCCGCCATAGCCCGAACGGGTGATGCCCGCCGGGCCAGCCTGCGGGCACTCAGAGCCGGATGCGGGCGGCGTACTCCCGCAGCTTCTCCAGCCCCGGCTCCTTGCGCGGCCAGACCAGGTCGGCCCCGTCACCCGCGTAGCGCGGCAGCACATGGATGTGCACATGGGGCACGGTCTGCCAGCCCGCCGGTTTGTTGGTCTGCAGCAGGGTCATGCCCTCGGGCTCGAAGGCCGCCTGCACCGCCTTGGCCACACGCGTGGCGATAGCAAACAGATGCGCGGCCTCGGCCTCCTCCAGCTCCATCACGGTCTCGACCTGGCGTTTTGTCGCCACCAGCACATGGCCGGGGTTGACCTGGCCGGCGTCCATGAAGGCGATGACCTGTGTGTCCTCGTAGACGAAAACGGCCGGGATCTCGCGGCGGATGATGCGGGTGAAGACGCTGTCGGTCATGGCGGGTCTCGGCAATGGCGGGATGGGCGGCAGGATTCAGGGGTCTTGTGCGGGCTGCCCTGAACTTTCCGGCCACCCGGCGCATCATAGAACCCCATGAAACGCTGGTTCCTCCTGCTGCTCGCCCTGCTCACCGCCTTTGCCCTGGTCACGGGCTGCGCCACCCTCGACGAAAAACAGCGCGGCTGGATCTTCCAGCCTTCGGACCGCAGCTGGTGGCGCGGCGACGAAGCCGCCCAGGGCATGAGCGATGTCTGGATAGCCTTCAACTCGCAGGAAACCGGCCAGCCCGTCAAGCTGCACGGTCTGTGGCTGGCGCACCCCAAGCCCCATGCCCCGGTGCTGCTCTACCTGCACGGCGCGCGCTTCAACGTGGTGGGCTCGGCCTTCCGCGCGCGGCGCATGCAGGAGCTGGGCTTCTCGGTGCTGGCAGTGGACTACCGGGGTTTCGGCAAGAGCTCGCAGGAACTGCCCTCGGAGACCATGGCCTACGAGGATGCCCGCGCCGCCTGGGACTGGCTGGGCCGGCAATACCCCGGCCGGCCGCGCTACATCTTCGGCCACTCCCTGGGTGGCGCCATCGCCATCGAACTGGCCGCGCAGGTCGAAGACGAGGTCGGCACCCTGGTCGAAGGCACCTTCACCTCGATTCCCGATGTGGTCAGCAGCTTCAAGTGGGGCTGGCTGCCCGTGGGCCCGCTGATCACCCAGCGCTTCGAGGCCGTCAAGCGCGTGCCCGACGTCGGCTCCCCCCTGCTGGTGGTGCACGGCGCCAACGACAAGCTCATCCCGCCCGAACTGGGCCGCAAGCTCTTTGACGCCGCCACGGGCCGCAAGGCCTTTGTGCTGGTCGAGGGCGGCTCGCACCACAACACCAACTCGGTGGGACAGGCGCAGTACCGGGTGGCGCTGAACGAGCTGTTCGGTTTGCGCTGACCGACGGCAACGCCGACGGCCTGCTGCAAGGCCGTCACGCGAACTCAGGGTATGCCCTGATCTGGTAGTCTCGGGGGCGATGTCCCTCCCGTCTCCTGCGGCTCCCGCAACCGCCATGTCCCCCGCCCTGATCGTGCTTTTCCTGTCCCTGCTGCTGGGCCTGCAACCGATCACCACCGACCTGTACCTCCCTGCCCTGCCTGCGCTGACCGAAGGGTTCGGCGCGACGCTGCCGCAGGCGCAGCTCACGCTCACCGCCCTGCTGCTGGCCTTCGGCCTTTCGCAGCTGGTCTGGGGCCCGATCTCGGACCGTTACGGGCGCCGGCCCGTCCTGCTCTGGGGCCTGCTGGCCTATGTGCTGGCCTCGGTGGTCAGCACGCTGGCGCCCACCATGGAGCTGCTGATCGCCGCGCGTGTGCTGCAGGGTGCGGCCATGGGCGCGGGCGTGATGTGCGCGCGCGCCATCGTGCGCGACCTGTACAAACCCGTGGAAGGAGCGCGCATGATGTCCAAGGGCCTGACCGGCCTGGGCGTGATCGCCTGCCTCAGCGGGCCGCTGGGCGGCCTGCTGTCGGGCTGGATCGGCTGGCGCTTCGCCCTGCTGGCGCTGGCCGTGTTCGGCGCGGCCACGCTGGCGCTGGTGCTATGGCGCTTCGAGGAGACCATCCCGCAGAAGAACCCGCAGGCGCTGCAGCCCGCCAACCTGCTGCAGACCTGGGGCGGCATCGTGCGCCACCCGACCTTCTGGGCCTGGTCGGCGCTGTCGGCCGCCTCCTATGGCGGCCTGTTCACGGTGCTGGCCTCCTCGTCCTTCGTCTTCATCGACGTTCTCGGTGTCTCGCGGCCGGCTTATGGTTTCATCATGAGCTCCGTGTCCCTCACCTACATCCTCGGCACCCTGGCCTGCCGCCGCCTGCTGCCGCGCTTCGGCGTACGGCGTACGGTGGCGCTGGCCGCGGGCTTCACGCTGGCCGGCGGTACGCTCATGGGTCTCTTTGCGCTGGCCGGCCTGCACAACGGCTGGACCATCATGGGGCCCTTCTACCTCTTCATGCTCGCGCACGGCGTGCACCAGCCCTGCAGCCAGAGCGGCGCCGTGGGCCCCTTCCCCTACGCGGCCGGCGCGGCTTCGGCGCTCAACGGTTTCCTCATGGCCCTCGGGTCCTTCATCGTCGGCAGCGTGCTGGGCGAGATCATGGACGGCACGGCGCGCCCGCTGATGTACGGCGTGTGGTTCTGGAGCGTGATGATCGCGCTCACCGCCTGGACCCTGGTGCAAAAGCATGGCAAGTCCGAGCACTGACCCGAAAGCCGCGCTGAGCGCCGCCGGGTCGCCCCAAGGCGCGACGGCCCCCTCGGGGGGCAGCGCAGCACACGAAGTGCCAAGCGTGGGGGCCATTCTTGCCCTGGCTGGCCCCACCGCCAGTGGCAAGACTGCGGCCGCGCTGGCCATCGCGGCCGAACTGCCGGTGGAGATCATCAGCGTCGATTCGGCCCTGGTCTACCGCGGCATGGACGTGGGCACGGCCAAACCCAGCGCAGCCGAACTGGCCACGGTGCCACACCACCTGATCGACATCCGCGACCCGCTGCAGGCCTACAGCGCGGCCGAGTTCGTGGCGGATGCCACGCAGCTCATCCACGCCATCCACGCGCGCGGCCGGCACCCCCTGCTGGTGGGCGGCACCATGCTCTACTTCAAGGCCCTGTTCGACGGTATCGACGACATGCCCAGGGCCGATGCGCAGGTGCGCGAACAGATCGAGGCCGAAGCCCAAGACAAAGGCTGGCCGGCCCTGCATGCCGAACTGATGCGGGTGGACCCGCTCACGGCCGCGCGCCTGGCGCCTGGCGACTCGCAGCGCATCCAGCGCGCGCTGGAGGTGTACCGCGTCTCGGGCCAGGCCCTGTCGTCTTTCCACACACGCGGGGATGCCACCCAACCCTCGGCCATGGCACAAGCCATCACGCTGATCTCGCTGGAGCCGGCCGACCGCGCCTGGCTGCACGCGCGCATCGCGCAGCGTTTCGACGCCATGCTGGCCGCCGGCCTGCTGGACGAAGTGCAGCGCCTGCGCGCGCGCGGCGACCTGCACGCCGAGCTGCCCTCCATGCGCTGCGTGGGTTATCGCCAGGCCTGGGACTATCTGGAGGCGCACGAAGTGCGCGGACTGGACGGCAGCTTCCCCCTGAGCGAGTTGCGCGAGCGCGGCATCGCCGCCACGCGCCAGCTGGCCAAGCGCCAGATCACCTGGCTGCGTTCCATGCCGCAGCGCCGTGTGGTGGCCTGCGACGCGCCCGACGCTCTGCAACAAGTGTTGCAAATCGCGCGTGACTGGGCCGCCACAAGGGCCGCCTAGACCCCGGTAATTCGTTACCATGGCCCCACGCAACCGGGCCAATATCGCGCAGACCTCCGGAGGAACGCAGCACATGGACATGAACAGACGCTTGCTATTGGGCACCGCCGGCGCCCTGACCTTGTCGGCCTGCAGCACGCAGCAGATGGTGACCCTCGCCACG
Source organism: Rhodoferax sp. BAB1 (assembly GCF_013334205.1). NCBI lineage: Bacteria > Pseudomonadati > Pseudomonadota > Betaproteobacteria > Burkholderiales > Comamonadaceae > Rhodoferax > Rhodoferax sp. BAB1. The sequence continues at coordinate 2,187,572 of NZ_CP054424.1, forward strand.
TCCAGAAACCCGGAATCGGCCCTGCGCAACATGGCACAAAGCCGGGTCAACTCCTATGTCTACAACCCGCAGCTTGCCGTGGCCGACCTGCGCCGCATCAAGACCGAATACAACCGGCTCATGGGCAATCTGCAGAAGGAAAGCGGCGAGCAGTGGGGCCAGCGCGAAGCGGGCACCCTGCCCAGCCGCACGCGTTATGTGAAATACACGGAGAACTACAGGAACCGGGTCGTGGTCGATTACGACGCCGGCACCATCCTGATCGAGCACCTGGAAGACGACGCCGTGCGCGACAAGCTGCGCCGCGCCACCGTCGTGGCCCTGCTCACGCCCGGCGATCCCGGCGCCGTCGACCTGTTCTCGGACAAGGAGATCACGCTCGACGGCCAGCCCTATCTGCAGGACCTGGTGGTGGACCAGAACAACGTTGTCCTCAAGACGCGCGAGGACGTGGAACGTTACGCGGACTACCTGGTCAGCAACCGCCTGCAGCAGCGCAGCATCGACGTCAAGGGCCAGCCCAGGACGGTGTTCTACGTGCAGATGGCCATGGTCAATGCCGCCATCGACAAGCGCGCACTGCAGTACGCCAGCCTGGTGCGCCAGAACTCGGACAAGACCCGGGTCAGCCGCAGCCTGGTCTACGCCATCATCCGCATCGAGAGCGCCTTCAACCCCTACGCGGTCTCCAGCGCCCCGGCCTACGGCCTGATGCAGCTCGTACCCACCAGCGGCGGGCGCGAGGCCTACCGCAAGTCGCGCGGCGAGGACGTGATCCCCAGCAAGGAATTCCTCTTCACCCCTGCCAACAACATCGAGTTCGGCACCGCCTACCTGGGCGTGCTGCTTTTTGATAGCCCGCTGCGCGAGATCCGCGACCCGGTCTCGCGCGAATACTGCGCCATCGCCGCCTACAACACCGGCCCCAGCAATGTGTACCGCGCCTTCAGCAACAAGAACGGGCGGGCGCGCCAGGACGAGGCGCTGGACGCCATCAACGCCCAACGGCCGGACGCGGTCTACAACGCCCTGCGCGGCAAGCTGCCTTACGCGGAGACCCGCGGCTACATCGCCAATGCGGTGCAGGCCAAGAAACGCTACGCGATGATGTAGTCCGGGCCGTGCCCGGCACTGGAGGTGCAGCACAGCATGGCTGTTGCCACGACAGCCTTCACAGTCCTGTCATCTGCGCTTCCTAGCATGCGACTTGCGTGTTCAACCAACCCAAGTCCATCATGCGCATTCCTCTGCTGTCACTCCTGCTCCTTGCAACGGCATCGACCGCCCAGGCCCAGTCGGCCTTCCCCGCCACCCTGGCCGGCCACGCCGCCCTGCCGGCCACCAGCTTCATCGCCGCGCCCAAGGATGCGCCGGCCAGCCTGCAGACCTCGGGCAAGTACACCACGCCCAACGGCCGCCGCGAGGACCGCCTGGGCGTGATCGCCGGCAGCTCCTACCTCTCGGCCAAGGACGCGCCCAAGCCCACCGGCATCAGCCTGCCCTTCACCGGCCAGCCCGTGCAGGGTTTCTCGGGCATCAAGGCCATGAAAGACGGCAGCTACTGGGTGCTGACCGACAACGGCTACGGCAGCAAGGCCAACTCGGCCGACGCCATGCTGATGTTCCACCGCGTCTTGCCCGACTGGAAGAGCGGCAGCGTCAAACGCCTGCAGACCGTGTTCCTGCACGACCCGCAGAAGAAGGTGCCCTTCCTCATCGTCAACGAAGGCACGAGCAAGCGCTACCTGACCGGCGCCGACTTCGACATCGAGTCCATGCAGTTCATCGGCGAGCACGTCTGGTTCGGCGACGAGCTCGGCCCCTACCTGATCAAGACCGACCGCCAGGGCAAGGTGCTGGCCGTGTACGACACCTTGGTCGACGGCAAGCTGGCCCGCTCGCCCGACCACTTCAGCGTGAGCACCCCCGCCACGGCGGGTGCCTTCAGCACGCCGGTGCGCCGCTCGCGCGGTTACGAAGGCATGGCCGCCTCGAAAGACGGCCAGTTCCTCTACCCCCTGCTCGAAGGCCCGCTGTGGAACGAAACTGAAAAACAATGGGAGAACAAGGACGGCCGCGAGTACCTGCGCGTGCTGGAGTTCAACGTGGCCAAGGGCGAGTGGACGGGCCGCTCCTGGAAGTACGCGCTGGAGCTCAAGGGCAACAACATCGGCGACTTCAACATGATCGACGCCGACACCGGCCTCATCATCGAGCGTGACAACGGCGAGGGCCTGGAGCGTACGGCCTGCAACGGCCCGGCCCGCCCGGACTGCCAGAACGTGCCCGCCAGGTTCAAGCGTGTCTACAAGGTCAGCCTGAAGGAAGTGGATGCCGACGGTTTCATGCGCAAGATCGGCTACGTGGACCTGATGGACATCCAGGACCCCAAGGGTGTGGCCAAGGTCGGCGGCGAAAACGGCCGCTTCACCTTCCCCTTCGTGACCATCGAGGACGTGGACGTGGTGGACGCCGAGCACATCGTCGTCGCCAACGACAACAACCTGCCCTACTCCTCCGGCCGCCAGCTGGGCCGCAACGATGACAACGAGTTCATCCTGCTGCACGTGCCCGAGCTGCTGAACGCACGCTGAGCGCGCGCCGGCTCAAGAACAGGACGGGGGCCGCGGCCCCCGTTTTTCTTTCACTCGATGCGCAGCTTCTGCCCGCCCTTGCCCTGCTTCTTGGGCAGGGTCAGCATGAGCACGCCGTTGTCGTATTTGGCCTTGGCCTGGCCCTGGTCCACGTCCTGCGGCAGCTGGATGCCGCGCGAGACCGAGCCGAAGTAACGCTCGCTGCGCAGCAGCTTGTCGTCCTGGGTCTGGCTGTCTTCCTGCTTCACCTCGGCGCGCACCATGACCATGCTGCCCTCGATGGTGACGTGAATGTCTTCCTTGCGCACGCCGGGGATCTCGGCCGAGACGGTGTAGGCGTCGCCGTTTTCCTTCACGTCCATCCTGATCTGGCCCGCGCTGGGCAGCGGGTCGCCGTGCAGGGGCTTGACGTAGAAACCGGGCGCCACGTCGCGGAAAAAGTCGTCGAACAGGCTGCCGCGCGAGATGAGAGCGTTCATATCTTCCTCCTGGGGTTGAAGGCCGGCGGTCACCACGACCGGCTACGACCATGAAAAAAATATAGGGAGCCCCCCGCCGTTCTCAAGGGCCGGACGCGGCACCGTTGACGCAGATCAAACACGGCCCGGCTCACAAACACCCCCCCAGGCATCCAGATTTACCCTAATGAGGGCACCGAACCGGTTCTCAGAACATGCCTCCCCCCGTATCATGGCTGCGGTATCCACCCGCCTAACAAGGAGCGTTGAGAATGACCCCCACCCTGATCCTGGCGATCAACATCGCCGCCATTGCCGTCATGCTGCTGTGCCTGACCACCGTCTACCGCCTGCGCAGCAACATCCCGGGTGGCGTGGTCGGCAAGCAGTGGGGTTACCTGACGTCGCTGGTCACCCTGTTCACGCTGGGCTATTTCGTCACCCCCTTCTTCACCAGCCTGCCCCCCGAAATCATCAGCCTGGTGGTGGCGATGATCTTCTTCTTCGGCGCGGTCTACGTGCTGATCACGGTACGGCTGATCTACCGCATCATCGAAGAAATGACACGCTGAGGAGTTGCCCGCCATGGACACGTCGCTGATCCTGGTCAAGACCAACAAGGGGGTCGAAGAGATCCGCAGCCGCTCCTTCGGCCTGCCACAGACACTGCGCGCCCTGCTCATCATGGCTGACGGCTCGATCAGCCTCTCCGGCCTGCTCAGCCGCACGGCCCAGCTGCCCAAGGTGCAGGAGAACATCGAGTGGCTGGTCAGCGAAGGCTTCGTGGAATCGGTGCAGCCCGGCGGCCACCCGGCCTCGCGGCTGTCGGCGCGCGAGGCGCTGATCGCCCTGAGCCGCGAGATCCTGGGCGCCGATGCCCCCAAGGTGATCGAGCGCCTGAAGGACGTACCCGACAGCGCTGCCGAACTGCAGGCCGCCATCGAGCGCTGCCACAAGTTCATCAAGCTCACCATCGACGAAAAAAAGGCCGCGCAGTTCCTGCAGGCCGGCCGCGCCCTGCTGTCCTAGGTCGGGTAACGCCCGGCCTCCCAGGCCAGCATGGCCGCCTTGCGTTCACCCCCCCAGCGGTACAAGCCGCTGTCGCCGCTCTCGCGGATCACGCGGTGGCAAGGGATGAGGTACGCGATGGGGTTGGCTGCCAGCGCGCTGCCCACCGCACGCTGCGCCTTCGGCGTGCCGGCCAGCGCGGCCAGTTGCGTGTAGGACACGCGCCGCCCCGGCGGCAGGCGCAGCAGCGCCTCCCAGACCTTGAGCTGGAAGTTGGTGCCGCGCAGCAGCAGGTGCAGGCGACCGGGCTGCGGCGTGCCGGGGAAGACCTGCTCCAGCAGGCGCCGGGCCTGCGTGTCGTCACGCTGCAGCTGCGCCGCCGGCCAGGCCGCGCACAACTCCTGCTGGCGCGGGGCTGCGTCATCGTCGAGAAAAGCCAGGTAGCAGAGTCCACGCGACGTCCAGCCCGCCAGCGCGGTGCCAAACGGTGTATCGGCCTGCCCCCAGCCCAGCGTCAGACCGGCACCGCCGCTCTTGATCTCGCCGGGGGTCATGGCCTCGCAGCTGACCATGAGGTCGTGCAGGCGGCTGGCGCTGGACAGGCCGCTGGCCTGCGTGACGCTGAGCACATCCTGCGCCTCGCGCAGCGCCTCCCGCGCGTACTCCTTGGTCAGGTACTGCAGGAAACGCTTGGGCGAGATGCCGGCCCAGGCGGCAAACACGCGTTGCAGATGGTATTCGCTCAGGTGCACGGCCTGCGCCACCTCGGCCAGGCTGGGCTGCTGCAGGGCCTGCGCGCGCAGGTAGCGTATGGCCTGGGCCACCACCTCGTACTGGCGCTGCGGCTGGTCGAGCATGGTTTCATCCATGCGGCACCGCCTTGCGCACCCACAGCGTGCGCGGGTCGAAGCCCGTCACCAACGCGGTCCCCGTCAGCACCACCAGCGCGCCGGCCAGGGTCTGCCAGCCCACGGCCTCGCTCAGGAAGAGGTGGCCCCAGAGGATGCCGAAGACCGGGATCAGGAAGGTCACGGTGAGCGCCGAGGCCGCGCCCAGTGCCGCCACCAGGCGGAAGTACATCAGGTAGGCCAGGCCCGTGCAGAGCAGGCCCAGGCCAAGTACCGCGCCCCAGACCAGCACCGGCGTGGCCGTCTCAGGCAGCGGTGCATGGCCCGCGAAAGGCAGCACCGGCCAGAGCAGCAGCGTGGCCGCCCACATGCTGCCGTGGGCATTGGCATAGGGCGTGAGCGCATTGTCGGCCGATTTGGCGTAGTGGCTGGCGATGGCGTAACAGCAAGGCGCCAGCAACACCCCCGCCAGCACCCAGCCCGAACCGGGCTTCAGCATGGCCGGGTCCAGCCCCATGAGCAGCGCCACCCCCGCCACGCCCAGGGCCAGGCCCGCCGCGACACGGGCCTTGAGCGGTTCACGGCCCCAGGCCCAGGCGATCACCGCGCCCCAGATCGGCGCCGTGGCGTTGACCACCGAGAGCAGCGAAGCCGTGAGCGTCTGCGCCGCCCAGGCGAAGAGCACAAAGGGCAGCGCGCTGTTGAACAGACCCAGCACCAGGTAGTGGCGCCAGTGCGCACGCAAGGCCAGGCTGTGACGGAACCAGCGCCCCGCCAGCGCCAGCAACAGGGCCCCCAGCAGCACCCGCCACTCGATCAGCCAGACCGGCCCCAGCGCGGGGACGGCGATGCGCATGAACAGGAAGGAGGCGCCCCAGATGGCCGCAAGGATGATCAGCTGGAGCAGGTTGGCGGGTGTCATGGGTGTTCGGTGGTTCGCAGTACGGGCCTATTCTCACCCCCGCGCCGGGCCACCGCCACCCGATTCTTGCGCAATTGCACAGTGAAATCGGGTATTTTCAGCCGGCCTGCCTTGCCGGCAGCCGGACAAGCCGTTACGCTGTCAACTGAGATCAACAAGGACGACCCGCATGAGTTCCCAGCCCTCCTCCCGCACCACCGATACCCGCAACACTGCCGGCAACAGCAGCAAGTTCGAACTGCTGCTCTTCCAGCTGGGCACCGCCGCCGGCTCCGAGCAGCGCGAACTGTTCGGCATCAATGTGTTCAAGGTGCGCGAAATCATGGTCATGCCCCAGCTCACCAAGATGGTCAATGCGCCGGCCCATGTGCTGGGCGTGGCCAATATCCGCGGCCAGATCATCACCGTGATCGACCTGCCCGCCATCACGGGCCGCACGCCGGCCAAGGGTGACGGCATCCTGCTGGTCACCGAGTTCGCCCGCACCACCCAGGGTTTCTTCGTGGAGAACGTGACCGAGATCGTGCAGGTGGACTGGAAGCATGTGCTCTCCGCCGAAGGCCGCGGTGGCGAACTGGTCACCAGCATCGCCCGCCTGGATGGCGACGCAGAGAACAGCCGGCTGGCGCAGGTGCTCGATGTGGAACGCATCCTGCACGACGTGATGCCAGACACGGCGGATTTCGGCAAGCCCACGGGCCCCAAGATCCAGCTCCCGCCGGGCAGCGTGGTGCTGGCGGCCGACGATTCAGCCATGGCGCGCGGCATCCTGGAGAAAGGCCTGAACTCCCTGGGCATCTCCTTCATCATGACCCACAGCGGCAAGGAGGCGTGGGAACGCCTGCAAAGCCTGGCCGTGCAGGCCAAGGCCGAAGGCAAGTCCGTCAGGGACAAGGTCGCGCTGCTGCTCACCGACCTGGAAATGCCCGAGATGGACGGCTTCACGCTGACGCGCAACGTCAAGGCCGACGTGCAGTTCAGCGGCATCCCGGTGGTGGTCCACTCCTCGCTCACGGGCACGGCCAACGAGGCCCAGGTGCAGAGCGCCGGCGCCGACGCCTACATCGCCAAGTTCCATATCGACGACCTGGCCGCCACGCTGCGCGAAGTGCTGTCCAAACGCTGAACGCTAGCCGGCCCGGGCAGGCGGGGGCTGCCCGGCGACGCGTTAAGCTCATGCGTCGCCACAGCACCCACTCCGCCCATGTCGTCTGACCGCCCCCGCGCCGGCACGCCCCGCTCCCTCAGCGGCCTGCTGCCCTTCCTGCGACCCTACCGCGCACGCATCGCGCTGGCCCTGCTTTTCCTGCTGCTGGCAGCGGCGGCCACGCTGGCCTTCCCGCTGGCCCTGCGCGAGTTGATCGACGGCGGCCTGCAGCCGCAGGACCGCGGCGTCCAGCTGCTGGCGCTGCGCCAGCACTTCGCCCTGCTGTTCGGCGTGGCCGTGGCCATGGGCCTGTTCTCGGCGGTGCGCTTCTACCTCATGAGCTGGCTGGGCGAGCGCGTCACCGCCGACGTGCGCGACGCGGTCTACTGCCACGTGCTGTTGCAGAGCCCCGAATTCTTCGAGACCACACAGACCGGCGAGGTGCTCTCGCGCCTGACCACCGACACCACCCTGGTGCAGACCGTGGTGGGCTCCTCCTTCTCCATGGGCCTGCGCAGCACGGTGATGGGCCTGGGCGCGCTGGGCATGCTGGTCTGGACCAACCCCTGGATCATGGCCCAGGTGCTGGGCGTGCTGCTGCTGGTGGTGGCGCCCAGCGTCTGGTTCGGGCGGCGTGTGCGCCGCCTCTCGCGCGCCAGCCAGGACCGTGTGGCCGACTCCAGCGCCATCGCTGCCGAGGTGCTCAACGCCGTGCCCGTGGTGCAGAGCTACACCGCCGAGGCGCGCGAGGCGCAGCGCTTCGACGCCGCCACCGAGCACGCTTTCGGCACCGCCAAGCGCCGCGTGCGCGCCCGCGCCACCCTGATGGCCTTCATCATCGTCGCCACCTCGGGCGCCCTGCTCTGGGGCCTGTACCAGGGCACGCAGGCCGTGCTGGCCGGCGAGATCAGCGCCGGCCACCTGGGGCAGACTGTGGTCTACGTCATCATGCTGGCGAGTTCCTTTGCCGTGCTGGGCGAGGTCTACGGCGAACTGCTGCGCGCCGCCGGCGCCACCGAACGCCTGATGGAGCTGCTGGCCAGCCGCTCGCCCATCACCTCGCCCGTCTTGGCCCTGCCCGCGCCCTCCCCGGCCGCCGGCACGTCCATCGCCTTCGAGGCCCTCACCTTCCACTACCCCTCGCGCCCGGCGCAGGCCGCGCTGAGCGACTTCACGCTGCACGTCGCCCCCGGCGAGACCGTGGCCCTGGTGGGCCCCAGCGGCGCGGGCAAGACCACGGTGTTCCAGCTGCTGCTGCGCTTCTACGACCCGAGCGCTGGCACGCTCAGGCTCAACGGCGTGCCCCTGCCACAGCAAAGCCTGCAGGAACTGCGCGCACAGATCGCCATCGTGCCGCAGGAGCCGGTGATCTTCTCCAGCAGCGCGCTGGAGAACATCCGCTACGGCCGCCCCGATGCGACAGACGAAGAGGTGAAAGCTGCCGCCCGCGCCGCCTTCGCCGACGACTTCATCCGCGCCCTGCCCGAGGGTTATGGCACCTTCCTCGGTGAACGCGGTGTGCGCCTCTCCGGCGGCCAGCGCCAGCGCATCGCCATCGCGCGCGCCATGCTCAAGAACCCGCCCCTGTTATTGCTCGATGAAGCCACCAGCGCGCTGGACGCCGAGAGCGAACGCATGGTGCAGGCCGCGCTGGAAACCGCCATGCGCGGGCGCACGACGCTGGTTATCGCGCATCGGCTGGCCACGGTGCAGCAGGCGGACCGCATCGTGGTCATCGACGGGGGGCGGCTGGTGGAACAGGGGACGCACGAGCAGTTGGTGGCGGCGAATGGGCTGTATGCGCGGCTGGCGGCCTTGCAGTTCAAATCCTAGACGGCGTTGTCTCACGCAGAGAAACAGACGGCCCGGCGTGGTCTCACGGTTTGTCATGAGTGCAGCACTGCGTTATATTTGCGCAAATTCTTCAAACAAAACAAGCACTTAGCTTGCAGCAAGGGAGGCGCCAGGATGAACGTCCGTCCATGTTATTCCGCACTTTGCGTTCCATATCGCGTATTGGGCACCGGAGAGTTCCATGAATAGAACTCGAATCAAGCTCCTCAGCATTGGGCACCTCCCAATGGATTTTTCGCGGGCCAAGATCAAGTCTTGGCAATCGTCTGTATTTGAAGTGATGGGGGAAATCGACAGCTACGCTCTCCGCTGTGACTCCGACAGTGAAGACTGGGTCTTCTCTGATGATTTGGTAAAAACCCAAATTCCGGTAGTCCCAGATGTGGATTTCACCATCGCGATCGTGAGCGTTCCGATCCAGTACAACTGGTACGCAAGGCGTTTAGGAAACAATCAGATTGTCTTTACTTTCCACCAAGTCAAGGAAATTCTGTCGTACTCCAATATCCCGCTAGAGAATGTCATTTACCGCATTCTTTATGCGTATACGCTCCTCTATCGCCGATCTGGAAATTGCATTCCTAACTACGGTGAGGTACCTGGTTACACGCATGATGAAACCCGCGGTTGCCTTTTCGACATGAATGGAATTAAGACAGATTTAGTGGCTTCCTGCGATCATCCAATCATCTGCGGTGAATGTCAGGAAAAGCTCCGCCAAGAACGCGTATCCGATGAAGTGATCGAAGCGGTTCAGAAGGAAATCAAGGCAATTTCCTTAGACACTTACTACCTCTTGCTGAATTTTGTAAAGAAGCGTCCCTTGCTGGCGCTATTCATATCCAGTGCATTTGCTGTGCTTCTTGGAGTACTTGCATCTGTCATTGCCTCGTTCGCATACGAGGCAATCAAGTAGTTCATCGGGGCATAACCATTTGCTGCAGCCGCGACGGCTCTGACGAGCTACGAGTCGAGTCACAACATTAGCGCCGCGCAACGAAAAACAAGAAAGCCCGGCATGCCGGGCTTTCTTGTTCTAAGAATCTGATCATCTACTGCAACGGCCCCTTGAGTCCCTCCGGCAAAGGCAGCGGCATCACCGCGATGCCCTCCTCCATCAGCGCCTCGGTCTCCTCGCGTGAGGCCTGGCCGCGGATGCCGCGTTCTTCGGTCTCGCCGTAGTGGATCTTGCGCGCCTCTTCGGCGAAGCGCTCACCCACGTCTTCCGTTTCGGACACGATACGACGCGCCAGTTGCAGGTAGGCGGCCTGCAGGGCCTGGGCCGGGTCACCGGCCACCACGGCCTGTTTCTCGTTGGGCACCTTGGCTTGCGGTGCCTCGACCGCGCCGAAGTTCAGGCGCGGGGCACTGGGCAGCTTGTGAATGGTCTTGTCAGCACACAGCGGGCACTCCAGCAGGCCGCGCTCGACCTGGCTGCTGTAGTCCTCGTCGGACGCGAACCAGCCTTCGAAGCCGTGGTGTGCACTGCACTGGAGGTTGAAGACCTTCATGACACGATTATCCGCGGCGCAGACATCAAGCGACAGCCTGCCACTCCAATGCCCATGCGCCCGACAGGACGTTCTGCAGCCAGAGCATGCCGGTCAGCGTCTTGGCGTCGGTCACCTGGCCCGTGCGGCACTGCTGCAGCAGCTCGGCCGGGGTGGCGGTGTAGACGTCGAGGAACTCGCCTTCGTCCAGCTGGCGCTCGCCCAGCGTGAGGCCGCGCGCGAACCAGACTTCGATGAACTCGGTGGAATAGGAGATGACGGGGTGCAGCACACCTGCGCGTGCCCACTCGGTGGCGCGGTAACCGGTTTCTTCCTGCAGTTCGCGCCGGGCGCAGGCCAGCACGTCTTCGCCCGGGTCCAGCTTGCCGGCGGGGAATTCGATCATCACCTGTTTGACGGGGTAGCGGTACTGGCGCTCCAGCACCACACGCAGGCCGCCCGGTGCATCGGGCAGCAGCGGGATGATCATGACGGCGCCGGGGTGCTTGACGTATTCACGCACGGCGCTGCTGCCGTCGGGCAGGCGCACGGTGTCGCGGAAGGCGTGCAGGAAACGGCCCTTGAGCAGCTCCTCGCTGCTCTGCTGCGTTTCGATCAGGTGGCGGTCATCCATGATCGCGCGAGCGTGTCAGCCGTGACGCTTGTAGAGGTAGCGGTAGACGAAGCCGGGGAAGGCCAGGGTCAGGAAGAGCGTGCCGGTGATGGCGTAGAACTCCCAGTTCTGCGGGGCGATGCGGCCGGCGCGTTGCTCCAGCAGCAGGGCCATGCCACCCACGATGAAGTAGAACAGCACCAGTTCCAGCAGGCGCACACCGAGGTTCTTGGGGAACTTCAGCGGCAGCACGGCCAGCAGGCGGCCGTTGACAAAAGGCAGGTTGGCGCCGACCACGGCGGTCAGCACCACGAACCACACCGCAACGGATTGGCTCATGGCGCTCAGGTACCCAGCATCTGCACCACGGCCTGGGCGCACAGCGCCATCAGGCCGCCGGGCACGATGCCCAGCACCAGCACCAGCAGGCCGTTGACGGACAGCACGGCGCGCACGTCCAGCGGGGCCGAGACGGTGCTGGCGGTGATGGGCTCGTCGAAGTACATGACCTTGACGACACGCAGGTAGTAGAAGGCGCCGATCAGCGACAGGATGACGGCGAACACGGCCAGGCCGATGTGCAGTGCCGTGCCCGAGGCGATCAGGGCCTGCAGCACCGAGAGCTTGGCGTAGAAGCCGACCATGGGCGGGATGCCGGCCAGCGAGAACAGGCAGATGGCCATGATGGCGGCGTACAGCGGGCTGCGCTGGTTGAGGCCGGCGAAGTCGGCGATCTCCTCGCTCTCGAAGCCTTCACGGGCCAGCAGCAGGATGACACCGAAGGAGGCCAGCGTGGTCAGCACATAGGTGATGACGTAGAACATGGCCGAGCTGTAGGCGTTGGCGGCGGAATGGCCGTCGCCGTCGATGATGCCGGACATCAGGCCCAGCAGCACGAAACCCATCTGCGAGATGGTGGAGTAGGCCAGCATGCGCTTGAGGTTGGTCTGCATGATGGCGGCCAGGTTGCCGATCAGCAGCGAGGCGATGGCCAGCAGCATGAGCATCTGCTGCCAGTCGAACCACAGGGGCAGCATGCCCTCGACCAGCAGGCGCATGACGATGGCAAAGGCGGCCAGCTTGGGCGCGCCGCCGATCATCAGCGTGACGGCGGTGGGCGCGCCCTGGTAGACGTCGGGGATCCACATGTGGAAGGGCACGACACCCAGCTTGAAGGCCAGGCCGGCCACCACGAAGACCAGGCCGAAGGTCAGCACGGTGGGGTTGATCTGGGTGGTGTAGATGACGTCGAAGACCTTGTTGATGTTCAGCGTGCCGGTGGCACCGTACATCATGGACAGGCCGTAGAGCAGGAAACCCGAGGCCAGCGCGCCCAGCACGAAGTACTTCATGGCGGCTTCGGTGGAGACGGCGTGGTCGCGGCGCAGGGCCACCAGGGCGTAGCTGGACAGGGTGAGCAGTTCCAGGCCCAGGTAGATCAGCAGGAAGTTGTTGCCCGAGATCATGATGAACATGCCCAGCAGCGCGAACAGGCTCAGGCTGAACAGTTCACCGCCGCGCAGCATGTCGCGGTCGGCGGCGTAGGGGCGCGCGTAGACCAGGGTCACCATGACGGCGATGGTGGCGAAGCACTTGAGCCAGTTGCCCATGGCATCGCTGACGACCATGCCGTTCAGACCATAGAGCGTGCCGCCGGTGTTGGCGTAGAGGGCCTGCAGCAGGGCCACGACGGCCAGGGTCAGCAGGGTGATCACATAGGTGGTGGTGCGCAGGCGGCTCTTGACGGCCAGGTCCAGCAGCGTGATGGCACAGGCCATGACGAGCAGGATGACCTCGGGGAATACCGCGATCCAGCTGATGGTGTCGGTCATGTTCGGTCTCTTTGATTCGGTTCGGCCGCGTCAGTTCAGCTTGGACTGGGCCACGTGCCTGAGCAGCTCGGCCACCGAGCTGTCCATCACGTCGGTGAAGGGCTTGGGATGGATGCCCATCCAGAGCACGGCGATGGCCAGCAGGGCCAGCATGAGGAACTCGCGGCTGTTGATGTCGCTCAGGCCCTTGACGTCCTCATTGGCCACGGGGCCCAGGTAGACACGCTTGAACATCCACAGCGTGTAGGCGGCGCCGAAGATCAGCGCCGAGGCGGCGGCCAGGCCGATCCAGAAGTTGTATTTCACGGCGCCCAGGATCACCATCCACTCACCGACGAAACCGGCGGTGGCGGGCAGGCCGCAGTTGGCCATGGCGAACAGCAGGGCAAAGGCGGTGAACTTGGGCATGGTGTTGATGACACCGCCGTAACTTGCGATCTCGCGCGAGTGCACGCGGTCGTACAGCACGCCGATGCCCAGGAACATGGCGCCGGAGACGAAGCCGTGGGCAATCATCTGCACCAGGCCACCGGCCACGCCGAGGTCGTTGAAGATGAAGAAACCCAGGGTGACGAAGCCCATGTGGGCCACGGAGGAGTAGGCCACGAGTTTTTTCATGTCCTGCTGCACCATGGCGACCAGGCCCACGTAGACCACGGCGATCAGCGAGAGCGCGATCATCAGCCAGGCCCATTCACGGGCAGCATCCGGGGCGATGGGCATGGAGAAACGCAGGAAACCGTAGGCGCCGAGTTTCAGCATGATGGCCGCCAGCACGGCGGAGCCGCCGGTGGGCGCTTCCACGTGCACGTCGGGCAGCCAGGTGTGCACCGGCCACATCGGCACCTTCACGGCAAAGGCCGCGAAGAAGGCGAAGAAGATCAGCGTCTGCGTGCTGCGGTCCAGCGGCAGGGCGTGCCAGGTGGCGATGTCGAAGCTGCCGCCCGACTTGGTGTACAGGAAGATCAGCGCGATCAGCAGCAGCAGCGAACCCAGCAGGGTGTAGAGGAAGAACTTGAAGGCCGCGTAGATCTTGTTGGGGCCGCCCCAGATGCCGATGATCAGGTACATCGGGATCAGCGTGGCCTCGAAGAAGACGTAGAACAGCAGGCCGTCCAGCGCGGAGAACACCCCGATCATGAGGCCGCTCAGGATGAGGAAGGCGCCCATGTACTGGTTGACGCGGCTGGTGATGGCCTCCCAGCCCGCGATCACCACGATCACGTTGATGAAGGCAGTCAGCGGCACGAACCAGAAGGAGATGCCGTCCAGGCCCAGGTGGTAGTGCACATTGAAGCGCTCCATCCAGACCAGCTTCTCGACGAACTGCATCTCGGCCGTGCCGAGTGCAAAACCGGTGTACAGCGGCAGCGTGACGAGGAAACTGGCAATCGCCCCCACCAGCGCGACCCAGCGCACGGTGCGCGCCTGGTCATCACGCCCGAGGACCAGCAGCAGGATGCCGAAAGCGATCGGCATCCAGATGGCAAGGCTCAACAAACCCATATTGTTCTTCTCCTTAGCGGCCGAGCCACTGGTCCAGCATGGGCCAGGTCACGAAATACGACATGAGTACCACGATGCCCAGGATCATGGCCAGGGCATAGTGGTAGAGGTAACCCGACTGGAACCAGCGCGCGACACCGGCCACCCAGCCCACCACCTTCCAGGAACCGTTGACCAGGGTGCCGTCGATGACGGCCTGGTCGCCGCCCTTCCACAGGCCAACACCCAGCATGCGGGCACCGCGCGCCAGGATGTTCTCGTTGATCCAGTCCAGGTAGTACTTGTTCTCCAGCAGGGTATAGACCGGCTGGAAAATGCGCTTGATCGCCGCCGGCAGTGCCGGGTTGACCATGTACATGTAATAAGACAGCGCCACACCGGCCAGCGCCAGCCAGAACGGCAGGGTGCTGAAGGCATGGCCCGCCATGGCCAGCGGGCCGTGGACGAGTTCGGCCAGCCTGGCCATGGCCGGGTGCGCAGCCGCATTGACGGTGATGGCGTCCTTGAGGAAGTCGCCGAAGAGCATGGGCATGAGCGTGAGGTAGCCGATCACCACCGAGGGGATGGCCAGCAGCACCAGGGGCACGGTGACGACCCAGGGCGACTCGTGCGGCTTGCCGTCGCCGTGGTCGTCGTGGTGGTGGTCGTCATGGTGCGCGTCGGGGTTCTGGTCGTAGCGTTCCTTGCCGTGGAAGACCAGGAAGTACATGCGGAAGGAATAGAAGGCCGTGACGAAGACGCCGGCCAGCACTGCGAAATGGGCAAAACCCGCACCCGGCAGCGTGCTGAAGTGCACGGCCTCGATGATGCTGTCCTTGGAATAGAAACCGGCGAACAGCGGCGTGCCGATCAGGGCCAGGGAACCGAGCAGCGAGGTGATCCAGGTGATGGGCATGTACTTGCGTACGCCACCCATCCAGCGGATGTCCTGGTTGTGGTGCATGCCGATGATGACCGAGCCCGCGCCGAGGAACAGCAGGGCCTTGAAGAAGGCGTGCGTCATCAGGTGGAAGACGGCGACCGAGTAGGCGGAAGCGCCGAGCGCCACCGTCATGTAACCCAGCTGCGAGAGCGTGGAGTAGGCCACCACGCGCTTGATGTCGTTCTGGATGATGCCCAGGAAACCCATGAACAGGGCCGTGATGGCGCCGATGACCATGATGAAGCTCAGGGCCGTGTCGGACAGCTCGAACAGGGGCGACATGCGCGCCACCATGAAGATGCCGGCCGTCACCATGGTGGCGGCATGGATCAGCGCGGAGATGGGCGTGGGGCCTTCCATGGAGTCGGGCAGCCAGACGTGCAGCGGGAACTGGGCCGACTTACCCATGGCTCCGATGAACAGGCAGATGCAGATCACGGTGATCAGCAGCCACTCGGTGCCAGGGAAGATCAGCTTGCCGAGGTCGCCGGACTTGGCGAAGACTTCGGTGTAGTTGAGCGAGCCGGCGTAGGCGGCGATCAGGCCGATGCCCAGGATGAAGCCGAAGTCACCCACACGGTTGACCAGGAAGGCCTTCATGTTGGCGAAGATGGCCGTGGGCTTGTTGAACCAGAAGCCGATCAGCAGGTAGGACACCAGGCCCACCGCCTCCCAGCCGAAGAAGAGCTGCAGCAGGTTGTTGCTCATGACCAGCATGAGCATGGAGAAGGTGAACAACGAGATGTAGGCGAAGAAGCGGTTGTAGCCCTCGTCCTCTTCCATGTAGCCGATGGTGTAGATGTGCACCATGAGCGAGACGAAGGTGACCACGCACATCATCATGGCGGTGAGGCCGTCGACCATGAAGCCGATTTCCATCTTCAGGCCGCCGACCACCATCCATTCGTAGATGGTTTCGTTGAAGCGCGCGCCGTCCATGGCCACGCTCTTGAGTGTCATGGCGGAGATGATGAAGGCCACCAGCACACCCAGGATGGTGAAGGTGTGCGAGAGGCGGCGGCCGATCCAGTTGCCGCCCATCTTGGTGCCGAAGATGCCGGCCAGCAGGGAGCCGACCAGGGGCGCCAGCGGCACGGCCAGCAGGGTGGATGCGTTCAGGGTTGTGCTCATCTTCTTCTAACCTTTAACCCTTGAGCTCGTTGAGTTCGTCCACGTTGATGCTGGACTTGTTGCGGAACAGCAGCACCAGGATGGCCAGGCCGATGGCCGATTCGGCCGCGGCCACGGTGAGGATGAAGAACACGAAGACCTGGCCGTGCATGTCACCCAGGTAGTGCGAGAAGGCGACGAAGTTCAGGTTGACCGCCAGCAGCATCAGCTCGATGGCCATCAGCAGCACGATCAGGTTCTTGCGGTTCAGGAAGATGCCGACCACCGCGATGGCAAACAGCGCGGCGCCCAGCGTCAGGTAATGGCCCAGGGTCAGAGTCATGGCTTGGTCTCCTCGGGCGCCGCCGGCGCCGGGGGGGCAGCGCGGGTGGGCTCGACTTTCACGATGGACATGCGCTCGCTGGCGCGCACGCGCACCTGCAGCGAGGGGTCAATGGCCTTGCTGTCCTTGCGCTGGCGCAGGGTCAGCGCGATGGCGGCGATCATGGCCACCAGCAGGATGGCGGCAGCCACCTGGACCGGGTAGACGTATTCGGTGTAGAGCAGGATGCCCAGTTCCTTGGCGTTATCGACTTCTGCCATCGGCTGGCCGACCACCTGGGCCATCGCCGGTTCGTCGCTCACGCGAAAACCCGTCAGCAGCACGGCGCCCATCTCCAGCACCACCACCGCGCCCAGGGTCGCGGCCAGCGGCAGGTGCTTCCAGAAACCCTGGCGCAGCTGGTCGATCTTGATGTCCAGCATCATGACCACGAAGAGGAAGAGCACCATCACCGCGCCCAGGTAGACCAGCACCAGGGTGATGGCCAGGAACTCGGCCTTGAGCAGCAGCCAGATGCCCGAGGCCTGCGAGAAGGCCAGCATGAGGAAGAGCACGGCATGCACGGGGTTGCGTGCCGTGATCACCCGAAGGGCTGACAGGATCAGCACGATCGAGAAGAGGAGGAAGAAGCCGGTTTTGACGTCCATGATCGGTTCGTAGTGGTTCGTGGCGCCTTAGCGGTACTTGGCGTCGGCCGCCTTGGCCGCAGCGATCTCGGTCTCGTAGCGGTCGCCCACGGCCAGCAGCATGTCCTTGGTGAAGTACAGGTCGCCGCGTTTTTCGCCGTGGTATTCGAGGATGTGGGTCTCGACGATGGAGTCCACCGGGCAGCTTTCCTCGCAGAAGCCGCAGAAGATGCACTTGGTCAGGTCGATGTCGTAGCGTGTGGTGCGGCGACTGCCATCCTGGCGCACTTCGGACTCGATGGTGATGGCCATGGCCGGGCAGACGGCTTCGCACAGCTTGCAGGCGATGCAGCGCTCTTCACCATTGTCATAACGGCGCAGCGCGTGCAGGCCGCGGAAACGCGGCGACAGCGGGGTCTTCTCTTCGGGGTACTGGATCGTCACCTTGCGGGCGAAGGCGTAACGGCCCGTCAGGGCCATGCCCTTGAACAGCTCCACGAGCATGAAGCTCTTGAAGAAGTCCTTGAGGGAAAAGGCGGTATTGCTTGAAGCGGCTTGCATGTCGTCAGCCCCTTAGTTCCAGATGTTCCACGGCGTCTGCATCCAGATGCCGACGACGAGCAGCCACACCAGGGTGACCGGGATGAAGATCTTCCAGCCCAGACGCATGATCTGGTCGTAACGGAAACGCGGGAAGGTGGCGCGGATCCAGATGAACATGGACACCACGACAAAGGTCTTCAGCCCAAGCCAGATCCAGCCGGGGATCCAGTTGAACAGGGCGCTGTCGATGGGCGGCATCCAGCCGCCCAGGAACATGATGACGGCCAGGATGGAGACCAGCCACATACTGGCGTATTCGGCCAGGAAGAAGATGGCGAAGCCCATGCCCGAGTACTCGACCATGTGGCCAGCCACGATCTCGGCCTCGCCCTCGACCACGTCAAAGGGGTGGCGGTTGGTCTCGGCCACGCCGGAGATCAGGTAGACGATGAAGATGGGCAGCAGGGGCAGCCAGTTCCAGGAGAGGAAACCCAGGCCCATGTCGGCGAAGTAGCCCTGCCCCTGACCCAGCACGATGTTGGTCAGGTTCATGCTGCCCGAGACCATGAGCACCACCAGGAAGCAGAAGCCCATGGCGATCTCGTAGCTCACCATCTGCGCCGAGGCGCGCAGCGCGCCCAGGAAGGCGTACTTGGAGTTGGATGCCCAGCCGGCGATGATGACGCCATAGACCTCGATCGAGGTGATGGCCATGATCAGCAGCAGACCCACGTTGACGTTGGTCAGCGCCACATCAGGGCCGAAGGGGATCGCCACCCAGGCGGCCAGGGCCGGCATGATGGCCATGATGGGGCCGAGCCGGAACAGACCACCGCTCACCGCGCTGGGCGTGATGATTTCCTTGGTCAGCAGCTTGAGCGCATCGGCGATGGGCTGCAGCAGGCCGAAGGGACCCACGCGGTTGGGACCAAAACGCACCTGCATGAAACCCAGCAGCTTGCGCTCCCACAGCGTCAGGTAGGCGACCGCACCCATCAGCGGCGCGAGCACGGCCACGATCTTGATCAGGATCCAGAGCACCGGCCAGGCCAGGGTGGCCCACCAGCTGGCGGCAATCAGGTTCAGGCCGCCGTTGTAAAACGCATCGATCATGCGGCTACCCCTTGTTCACGGGCGTCGGCCGTCAGCTGCAGCGACGGCGCGCGACGGACCAGGCCGTCGAGTTGGTAGATGGAAGCCACCACCGGCTCACCTGCCGTGGCAGCGACGTTGATGCCGGCCTGCGTGGCGTTGGACAGGTTCGCCGCCTTGGTCGTGGCCGCAGCCAGCACCTCCTGCGAGGACTCGAAGTCGAAGCTGTTCAGGCCCAGCAGATTGCCCAGCACGCGCAGCACCTTCCAGGCCGGGCGTGTCTCGCCCAGGGGCTTGACCACGGCATGGAAACTCTGCACCCGGCCTTCGGCGTTGACGAAGCTGCCCGAGGTCTCGCTGAAAGGCGCGATGGGCAGCAGCACGTCGCTGAAGGCCAGATTGGTCTTGAAGGGGCTGAGCGTGACAACCATCTCGGCGGCGTCCAGCGTGGCGGCAGCGGCCTGGCCGGCAGCCGTGTCGTACTCAGGCTCGACGGCCAGCAGCACGGCCGCCTTGAGCTTGCCACCCGTCAGCATCTGCGCAGCGTTCAGGCCGGCGGCCTGCGGCTGGGCACCGACCCACTGCGCGCCCACGGTGTTGGCGGCTTCGGTCAGGTAACCCACGCTGGCACCAGTCTGTGCACCGATCCAGTTGGCCAGGGCCAGCAGGCTGGAAGCGTTGGCATGGTGTGCCGCGGCATTGCCCAGCAGCACGGCCTTGCGTTCGCCACCCAGCAGGGACTTGGCGATGGCCTGGGCTTCGGGCGTGGCCTGGCCGGCGGCCGGAGCGGTGACACCCTTCTCTGCCGCGATGGCCGCGGCCACATTGGCCAGGGCCTGCGCCCACTGCGCGGCCGGCGTCACCTGTGCTTGAGCCACGTTCATGGCCCAGGCATCGGCGCTCGGGTACAGGCTCTTCGAGGTGATGGCGCTCACCTGCGCGCCATGGCGCACGGCCTGGCGGATACGCTGCGCGAACAGCGGGTGGTCCTTGCGCAGGTTGGAGCCGACCACCAGCACGCGCTGCAGCTGCGTGAGTTCGGCAATCGGCAGGCCCAGCCAGCGCACGCCCTCGGCCTTGCCGAATTCAGCGTTGCGCAGGCGGTAATCGATGTTGTCGCTGCCCAGGCCGCGCAGCAGGCCGGCGGCCAGGTACAGCTCTTCCAGCGTGCTGTGCGGGCTGACCAGGGCGCCGATGCTGTTGGCACCGTGATCGTTCTTGATGTTCTTCAGGCCGTTGGCCACGTACTCGAGCGCGGTCTGCCAGTCGACTTCCTTCCACTGGCCACCCTGCTTGAGCATGGGCGTGGTCAGGCGGTCGGCGCCGTTGAGGGCTTCGTAGGAGTAACGGTCACGGTCGGCGATCCAGCACTCGTTGACGGCGTCGTTCTCCAGGGGCACGACACGCAGCACCTGGTTGTTCTTGACCTGCACGATCAGGTTGGCGCCGGTGGAGTCATGCGGGCTGACCGACTTGCGGCGGCCCAGCTCCCAGGTGCGGGCCTGGTAGCGGAAGGGCTTGCTGGTGAGCGCGCCGACCGGGCAGATGTCGATCATGTTGCCCGACAGCTCGGAATCCACTGAGTGGCCGACGAAGGTCTCGATCTCGGAATGCTCGCCGCGGTGGCTCATGCCGAGTTCCATCACGCCAGCGATCTCCTGGCCGAAACGCACGCAGCGCGTGCAGTGGATGCAGCGGCTCATCTCCTCCATGGAGATCAGCGGGCCCACGTCCTTGTGGAAGACCACGCGCTTTTCTTCCTGGTAGCGCGAGGCAGAACCGCCATAACCCACGGCCAGGTCCTGCAGCTGGCACTCGCCGCCCTGGTCGCAGATGGGGCAATCCAGCGGATGGTTGATCAGCAGGAACTCCATGACCGACTTCTGCGCCTTGAGGGCCTTGTCGGTCTTGGTGCGCACGATCATGCCCTGCGTGACGGGGGTGGCGCAGGCCGGCATGGGCTTGGGCGCCTTCTCCACATCCACCAGGCACATGCGGCAGTTGGCCGCGATGCTGAGTTTCTTGTGATAGCAGAAATGCGGGATGTAGACGCCAGACTTCTCGGCCGCATGCATGACCATGCTGCCTTCCTGGATCTCCACCTTCTTGCCGTCGAGTTCGATTTCAACCATGGTGTGCTCTGCCTCAGACGTAAGCGGGGACCAGACAGGTCTTGTGCTGTACGTGATGTTCGAATTCAGGCCGGAAGTGCTTGATCATGGCGCGCACCGGCATGGCCGCCGCGTCACCCAGCGCGCAGATGGTGCGGCCCTGGATGTTCTCGGCCACGTTGTCCAGCAGGTCCAGGTCTTCCGGGCGGCCCTGGCCGTTTTCGATGCGATCGACCACGCGCGAGAGCCAGCCCGTGCCTTCGCGGCAGGGTGTGCACTGGCCGCAGGATTCGTGCATGTAGAAGTAGCTCAGGCGTTGCAGTGCCTTGACCATGCAGCGCGTCTCGTCCATCACGATGACGGCGCCCGAGCCCAGCATGGAGCCGGCCTTGGCGATGGAGTCGTAGTCCATCGTGCACTGCATCATGATGTCGGCCGGCAGCACCGGGGCGGAGGAACCGCCGGGAATCACGGCCTTGAGGCGTCTGCCGCCGCGCACGCCACCGGCGAGCTCCAGCAGCTTGGCGAAGGGCGTGCCCATGGGGATCTCGTAATTGCCCGGGCGCTCGACGTCGCCGCTGATCGAGTAGATCTTGGTGCCGCCGTTGTTGGGCTTGCCGCATTCGAGGTAGGCCTGGCCGCCGTTGCGGATGATCCAGGGCACGGCCGCGAAGGTCTCGGTGTTGTTGATGGTGGTCGGCTTGCCGTACAGGCCGAAGCTGGCCGGGAACGGCGGCTTGAAACGCGGCTGGCCCTTCTTGCCTTCGAGCGATTCGAGCAGCGCGGTCTCCTCGCCGCAGATGTAAGCGCCGAAGCCGTGGGCCGCATGCAGCTGGAAGCTGAAGTTGCTGCCCGCGATGTTGTTGCCCAGCAGGCCGGCGGCACGCGCCTCTTCCAGCGCGGCCTCGAAGCGGTCGTAGGCGGAGAAGATCTCGCCGTGGATGTAGTTGTAGCCCACCGTGATGCCCATGGCATAAGCCGCAATGGCCATGCCCTCGATCACGATGTGCGGGTTGTACATGAGGATGTCGCGGTCCTTGCAGGTCCCGGGCTCACCCTCGTCGGAATTGCACACCAGGTACTTCTGGCCCGGGAACTGGCGCGGCATGAAGCTCCACTTCAGGCCGGTGGGGAAACCGGCGCCGCCACGGCCGCGCAGGGCGGATTCCTTGACGGTGGCAATCACCTGGTCTTGCGTCAAGCCTTCACCGCCATCCTTGCCCAGGATCTTGCGCAGGGCCTGGTAACCACCGCGCGCCTCGTAGTCCTTGAGGTGCCAGTTGCTGCCGTTGAGGCCGGCGTAGATCTGGGGCTCGATGTGGCGGTTGTGGAAACAGGTCTCGGTGCCGGTGGCGGCGAACTGCGAAAGGAATTTTTCGACCGACATCACTTGGCCCCTCCAGCCTTCAGGCCGTCGATCAGCTGGTCCAGCTTGTCGTTGCTCATGAAACTGCACATGGTGCGATCGTTGACCAGCAGCACCGGCGCGTCGGCGCAGGCGCCCTGGCATTCGCTCTGCTGCAGGGTGAACAGGCCGTCGGCCGTGGTCTCGCCCATGTGGATGCCCAGCTTGTGCTCGAGGTGGTGCAGTGCCTTCTGGCCGTCGCGCAGCTGGCACGGCAGGTTGGTGCAGACGTTGAGCTTGTACTTGCCCAGCGGGCGCTGGTTGTACATGTTGTAGAAGGTCGTGACCTCGTGCACGGCCATGGGCGCCATGCCCAGGTAGGCGGCGACTTCGGCCTCGCTGTCGGTGCTGACAAAACCCAGTTCCTGCTGCACGATGGACAGGCAGGCCATGACGGCCGACTGCTTCTGCTCAGGCGGGTACTTGGCGACTTCCTTGGCGAAGCGCCCTTTGATGGACTCAGAGATCATCGGTCAATCTCTCCAAACACGATATCCAGGGTGCCGATGATGGCCACGGCGTCGGCCAGCATGTGGCCGCGGGCGAGTTCATCGAGCGTGGCCAGGTGGGCAAAGCCCGGGGCACGAATCTTGAGGCGGTAGGGTTTGTTGGCACCGTCGCTCACCATGTAGATGCCGAACTCGCCCTTGGGGTGCTCGACGGCGGCATAGGCCTCGCCGGCGGGCACGCGGAAACCTTCGGTGAAAAGCTTGAAGTGGTGGATCAGCTCTTCCATGTTCGACTTCATGGCCTCGCGAGCCGGCGGCGCCACCTTGTGGTTGTCCGTGATGACGGGGCCGGGGTTGGCGCGCAGCCAGGCCGAGCACTGCTGGATGATGCGATTGGATTCGCGCATCTCCTGCACACGCACCAGGTAGCGGTCGTAGCTGTCACCGGTCTTGCCCACCGGGATGTCGAAGTCGACACGGTCGTAGGCATCGTAGGGCTGGGTCTTGCGCAGGTCCCAGGCGATGCCCGAGCCGCGCAGCATGGGACCGGTCATGCCCAGGTTCAGGGCCCGCTCGGCGGTGACGACGCCGATGCCGACCGTGCGCTGTTTCCAGATGCGGTTGTCGGTCAGCAGGGTCTCGTACTCGTCCACGCACTTGGGGAAACGCGCGCAGAAGTCGTCGATGAAGTCCAGCAGCGAACCCTGGCGGTTGGCGTTGATCTCGGCCACGGCGCGGGCATTGCGGATCTTGTTGACCTTGTGCTGCGCCATGCTGTCGGGCAGGTCGCGGTAGACGCCCCCCGGACGGAAGTAGGCGGCGTGCATGCGCGCGCCGGAGACAGCCTCGTACATGTCGAACAGGTCTTCGCGCTCGCGGAAGGTGTAGATCAGGATGGTGGAGCTGCCGCAGTCGTTGCCGTGCGAGCCCAGCCACATCAGGTGGTTGAGCAGGCGCGTGATCTCGCCGAACATGGTGCGGATGTACTGCGCACGCAGCGGCACTTCCAGGCCCAGCATCTTCTCGATGGCCAGGCAGTAGGCCTGCTCG
Source organism: Rhodoferax sp. BAB1 (assembly GCF_013334205.1). Lineage (NCBI taxonomy): Bacteria > Pseudomonadati > Pseudomonadota > Betaproteobacteria > Burkholderiales > Comamonadaceae > Rhodoferax > Rhodoferax sp. BAB1. Next base: position 2,211,495 of record NZ_CP054424.1, read on the forward strand.
TTGCACATCATGGACACGTAATCGAGACGGTCCATGTAAGGCAGCGACTGGATGTAGGTCTTGCTCTCGGCCAGCTTTTCGGTGGCACGGTGCAGCAGGCCGATGTGCGGGTCGGCACGCTGCACGACCTCGCCGTCGAGCTCGAGCACCAGGCGCAGCACGCCGTGGGCGGCCGGGTGCTGCGGGCCGAAGTTCAGGGTGTAGTTCTTGATTTCGGCCATGATTATTTCAATCCGCCGTAGTTGTCTTCACGGATGATGCGCGGCGTGATCTCGCGCGGTTCGATGCTCACCGGCTGGTAGATCACGCGCTTGAGTTCGGCGTCGTAGCGCATCTCGACATGGCCGGACAGGGGGAAGTCCTTGCGGAAGGGGTGGCCGATGAAACCGTAGTCGGTCAGGATGCGGCGCAGGTCGTCGTGCCCTTCGAACACGATGCCGTAGAGGTCGAAGGCCTCGCGCTCGTACCAGTTGGCGGCACGCCAGACCTCGGTGAGCGTGTCCACCACCGGAAAGTCGTCATCGGCCGCAAAGACCTTGAGGCGCAGGCGCTGGTTCAGGCTGACGGACAGCAGGTGAGAGACGACGCAGTAACGCGCGCCCTCCCAGGCGCCCTCGCCCCAGGCGGAGTAGTCGACACCGCAGAGGTCGATCAGCTGTTCGAAACGGCAGTCGGGTGCATCACGCAGGATGCGGGCTGCGGCCAGGTAGTCCTGGGGGGCAACCTCGACGGTGACCTCGCCCAGCCTGACGTCGACACGGCGCGCCTTGCCGCCCAAAGCGGCGGTCACGGTGTCCTTGAGAGCTTCGGGATTAACGGCAAAAGCAGTCATCAATGGTTCCTCAGACGCGGGCGATGGTCTGCGTGCGGCGGATCTTCTGCTGCAGCTGGATGATGCCGTAGATCAGGGCCTCGGCCGTGGGCGGGCAGCCCGGCACGTAGACGTCGACCGGCACGATGCGGTCGCAGCCGCGCACCACCGAGTAGCTGTAGTGGTAATAACCTCCACCGTTGGCGCAGGAGCCCATGGAGATGACCCAGCGCGGCTCGCTCATCTGGTCGTAGACCTTGCGCAGGGCCGGGGCCATCTTGTTGCACAGGGTGCCGGCCACGATCATCAGGTCGGACTGGCGCGGGCTGGCACGGAAGACCTCGGCACCGAAGCGGCCGATGTCGTAACGGGCGGCTGCCGCATGCATCATCTCGACCGCGCAGCAGGCCAGACCGAAGGTCATGGGCCAGAGCGAGCCGGTCTTGGCCCAGTTCACCACCGTGTCGTAGCTGGTGGTGACGAAGCCTTCTTTCATCACGCCTTCAATCATGACGAATATCCTTAATGACCTTGTTGAAACCGTCAGTCGCCGCCGGGCCGCCCCAAGGTGACTGGGCCCCCTCGGGGGGCAGCGCAGCACACGAAGTGGCAAGCGTGGGGGCCATATTCATTCCCAGTCCAGGGCGCCCTTTTTCCACTCGTAGACAAAGCCCACGACGAGGATGGCGATGAACACCATGGCGGCCCAGAAACCCACCGCACCCACCTCCTTGAGCGCCACGGCCCAGGGGAAGAGGAAGGCGATTTCCAGGTCGAACAGGATGAACAGGATGGCAACGAGGTAGTAGCGCACGTCGAACTTCATGCGCGCGTCTTCGAACGCTTCGAAACCACACTCGTAGGGAGAATTTTTCGCCGCGTCGGGGCGATTGGGGCCCAGGATGTAGCCGATGACCTGGGGGATGACGCCGACGGCAATGCCGACCAAGATGAACAGAAGGACGGGAAGGTACTGATCGAGGCTCATCTTGAATGCTGATCACCGTTGGGCCGCCCGGGTTGTACCCGGACGGTCATTTATATGGTGCCGTCGGCGAGACTCGAACTCGCACAGCTTTCGCCACTACCCCCTCAAGATAGCGTGTCTACCAATTTCACCACGACGGCTTGTCTCTGTTGCCAGACTTGCATGAGGGCCTGATAGCTCACCCGGCAAGCCTTGGAGTTTACTCCGAAATCACCCCTCTTCCCGGGGAGAAGTTCCGGAATTCTTGACTCAGGTCATCGTGCCGGAATCTGCGCCGGGCCCGGCACAACGGGAGCTGCGGGGGCGGACGCGGGAGCGGCATCGACCGGTACCGTCGTGCCCGGAATCTGGGCTGCCGTTTCCGGCGCCGCCGGCGCGGTCACGGCACTGCCTTCGAGCACGCTGCCGGTGCTGGCCGGGCGCACATTGCTGAAATAGGCCAGCGCCAGAGTGCTCACGAAGAACACCGTGGCCAGCACGGCCGTGGTGCGCGAAAGAAAGTTGGCGCTGCCGCTGGCGCCGAACAGGCTGCCCGACGAGCCGCTGCCGAAGGCCGCGCCCATGTCGGCGCCCTTGCCATGCTGGACCAGGATCAGGCCGATCATGGCCACGGCCGTGACGATCTGCACCGTGATGATGATGGTGACGATGAAACTCATGTTTACTCCTAAATTCGTAGCAATCGAGCGGCTGCTTCAGCCGGCCGCGGAAATGATGGCGAGGAAATCGGGGGCCTTGAGCGAAGCGCCGCCGATCAGGCCGCCATCGATGTCGCTCTGGGCCAGCAGCTGCGCGGCATTGGCCGCGTTCATGCTGCCGCCATAGAGCAGCTTGATGCGCTCGGACTGCGGCGTGGCCGCCTTGAGCTGCGCACGCAACACGGCGTGCACCTGCTGCGCCTGCTCGGGACTGGCAGTCTTGCCGGTGCCGATGGCCCAGACGGGCTCGTAGGCCACGACGACCTCGCTGATGCAGTGGCCATTGAGGTGGATCACCGCGGCCAGCTGGCGCTTGACCACCTCCTCGGTCTTGCCTGCCTCGCGTTCGGCCAGGGTCTCGCCCACGCAGACGATGGGCGTGACGCCGCCGGCCAGCGCGCGCTGCGCCTTGGCGGCCACCACGGCATCGGTCTCGCCGTGGTACAGCCTACGCTCCGAGTGGCCGACGATGGCGTAACGCACACCGAAGTCCTTGAGCATGGCCACGGACACTTCGCCCGTGTAGGCACCCAGTTCATGCTGCGAGACGTCCTGCGCCCCCAGCTCCACCGGGCTGGTGGCCAGCAGCATCTGGCACTGAGCCAGATAAGGAGCAGGCACACAGACGGCGATGTCACACGCCGGGTCCTTCAGGCCGGACAGCAGACCCTTGAGCAGGGCCTGGTTGGCCGCCAGGCTGCCATTCATCTTCCAGTTGCCGGCGATCAGCTTCTTGGTCATAGCGCCCCCACGCTTGTCATTTCATGTACTGCGCTGCCCCCCTCGGGGGCCTTCGCGCCTTGGGACGGCCCGGCGGCGCTCATGCTGCACTCCAGGTCAGCACGATCTTGCCGATGTGCTGGTTCGATTCCATCAGCGCATGCGCGCGTGCCGCACCGCTGCCGGTGGGATCCTTGGCGTCCACGGCCGCGTAGGTGCTGTGGATCACGGGCTTGACCTTGCCAGCCTCGATCAGCGGCCAGGCATGCTTCAGGCAGGCCTGCGCAATCGCCTGCTTGAAGGCGATGGGGCGCGGACGCAGCGTGGAACCGGTGATGGTCAGGCGCTTGCGCAAGACCAGGCCCGCGTTGAAATTGCTCTTGGTACCGCCCTGCACGGCGATGATGACGATACGACCATCCTCGGCCAGGCTCTCGACCTCGCGCGCGACGTACTCGCCGCCCACCATGTCGAGGATCACGTCCACACCCTTGCCATCGGTCAGGCGCTTGACCTCGTCCTTGAAGTCTTGCGTCTTGTAGTTGATGGCATGGTCGGCGCCCAGTTTCAGGCAGGCGGCGCACTTGTCGTCGCTGCCGGCCGTCACGATCACTTTCGCACCCATGGCCTTGGCCAGCTGGATGGCGGTGACGCCGATGCCACTCGACCCACCCTGGATCAACAGCGTCTCGCCGGCCTGCAGGCGACCGCGGTCGAACACATTGCTCCAGACGGTGAAGAAGGTCTCTGGCAGCGAAGCCGCCTCGACATCACTCAGGCCCTTGGGGTACGGCAGGCACTGCGCGATGGGTGCGGTGCACAGCTCGGCATAACCGCCGCCAGCCACCAACGCGCACACCTTGTCGCCCAGCTTGAAACCGGCTTGCGCCAGGGCCGCGGCATCACCGCCCACGATCGCGCCGGCCACTTCGAGGCCGGGGATGTCGGAGGCGCCCGGTGGCACCGGGTAGTTGCCGGTGCGCTGGAACACGTCGGGCCGGTTGATGCCGCTGGCGACCACGCGGATCAGCAGCTCACCTGCACCCGGCACCGGGTCGGGGCGCTGGCCCAGACGCAGCACCTCGGGCGCACCGTAGGAAGTGATTTCGATGGCTTTCATGGTCTCTCGCTCCGACAGCGCCTGCGGACCCGCCGCAGGACGCCGTCGTCAGGGTGACAAAGTCGGATCAGGCCTGTTCGCCGCCGTTGTTCTGGGCCGGACGGTCCAGCAGCGCCTTCATGGACAGCTTGATGCGACCCTTCTCGTCGGTCTCCAGCACCTTGACCTTGACGATCTGGCCTTCGGACAGGTAGTCCGTGACCTTCTCGACACGCTCGTGGGCGATCTGGCTGATGTGCAGCAGGCCGTCCTTGCCGGGCAGCAGGTTGACCAGGGCACCGAAGTCCAGGATCTTGGTGATCGGGCCTTCGTAGACCTTGCCGATTTCGACTTCGGCGGTGATCTCGGTGATGCGACGCTTGGCTTCCTCAGCCTTGGTGGCGTCGGTGGCGGCGATGGTGATGGTGCCGTCTTCCTCGATGTTGATCTGGCAGCCGGTCTCGTCGGTCAGCGCGCGGATCACGGCGCCGCCCTTGCCGATCACGTCACGGATCTTCTCGGGGTTGATCTTCATGGTGAAGAGCTTGGGCGCGAAGTTGGAAACTTCGGTCTTGGCCTCGCCCATGGCTTCCTGCATCTTGCCCAGGATGTGCATGCGGGCTTCCTTGGCCTGGGCCAGGGCGACCTGCATGATTTCTTTGGTGATGCCCTGGATCTTGATGTCCATCTGCAGGGCATTGATGCCGTTGGTGGTACCGGCCACCTTGAAGTCCATGTCGCCCAGGTGATCTTCGTCACCCAGGATGTCGGTCAGCACGGCGAAACGGTTGCCGTCCTTGATCAGGCCCATGGCGATGCCGGCCACGTGGGCCTTCATCGGCACGCCGGCGTCCATCAGCGACAGGCAGCCGCCGCAGACGGAAGCCATCGACGAGGAACCGTTGGACTCGGTGATCTCGGACACCACACGCATGGTGTAGGGGAACTCTTCCTTGCTCGGCAGGCAGGCCACCAGGGCACGCTTGGCCAGACGGCCGTGGCCGATCTCGCGGCGCTTCGGGGTGCCGAAACGGCCGGCTTCGCCGGTGGCGAAGGGAGGCATGTTGTAGTGCAGCATGAAGCGGTCTTCGAACTCGCCGGCCAGCGCGTCGATGCGCTGCGCGTCGCGCTCGGTGCCCAGCGTGGCAACCACCAGGGCCTGGGTCTCGCCGCGCGTGAACAGGGCGGAACCGTGGGTACGGGGCAGCACGCCGTTGCGGATCTCGATGGGGCGCACGGTACGCGTGTCGCGGCCGTCGATGCGCGGCTCGCCGGCCAGGATCTGGCTGCGCACGATGCGCGCTTCGATGTCGAACAGCATGCCTTCGACCTTGACGCTGTCGAACTCGACGCCGGACTCTTTCAGGTCGGCCATCACGACGGCATAGGTCTCGCGGCAGGCGTGGGTGCGGGCCTGCTTGTTGCGGATCTGGTAGGCGGCGCGCAGCTTCTCTTCGGCCAGCGCATTGACCTTGGCGATCAGGGCCTCGTCCTTGGCCGGGGCCTTCCAGTCCCAGGCCGGCTTGCCGGCGTCACGCACCAGCTCGTGGATGGCGTTGATGGCGATATTGCCCTGCTCGTGGCCGAACACCACGGCGCCCAGCATGATCTCTTCCGACAGCTGTTGCGCTTCGGATTCCACCATCAGCACGGCGGATTCGGTACCGGCGACGACCAGATCCATCTGGCTGTCCTTGAGCTGGGTCTGGCCCGGGTTCAGGACGTATTCGCCATTGATGTAACCCACGCGCGCGGCACCGATGGGGCCGTTGAAGGGGATGCCGCTGATGCTTAAAGCGGCGCTGGTGGCGATCATGGCGGCGATGTCGGCCTGCACTTCGGGGTTCAGGCTCACGACGTGCACGATCACCTGGACTTCGTTGTAGAAGCCTTCGGGGAACAGCGGACGGATCGGGCGGTCGATCAGGCGGCAGGTCAGGGTCTCCAGCTCGCTGGGACGGCCTTCACGCTTGAAGAAGCTGCCGGGGATCTTGCCGGCGGCGTAGGACTTCTCGGTGTAGTCCACCGTCAGGGGGAAGAAGTCCTGGCCCGGCTTGGCGCTCTTGGTGGCCACCACGGTGGCCAGCACCACGGTGTCGTCGATGTTGACCAGCACGGCACCGGTGGCCTGGCGGGCGATTTCGCCGGTTTCCATGGTGACCGTGTGCTGGCCCCACTGGAAGGTCTTGCTGACTTTGTTGAACATGGTCATGTGTTTTCTCCTGTATGGATCAAGGGAGGTCTAAGCCGCCTCCCCTAGGGCTCGAAGCCACATCACAGAACACGATGCCATTCCAGAGAAAGTCGAGGAAATTCACCCGATTTCCTCTGGAATGACACAGCTTCGCTCTGTTCCTGTCTGCTCCGAAGTACAAAGCGCCTGAGCTAGAAATCCAACTCAGGCGCTCCTGTTCATCTGTCCGGGGCGATTACTTGCGCAGGCCCAGCTTGGTGATCAGCGCGCTGTAACGGTCGAAGTCCTTGGACTTCAGGTAGTCCAGCAGCTTGCGGCGACGGCTCACCATGCGCAGCAGACCGCGACGGCCGTGGTGGTCCTTGGCGTGGGTCTTGAAGTGCGGGGTCAGTTCGTTGATGCGGGCGGTCAGCAGGGCGACCTGGACTTCCGGGCTGCCGGTGTCGGTAGCGGAACGGGCATTGGCCTTGACAACTTCGGCCTTGATGCTGGTAGCGATCATTTCTATTTCCTGTCATGCGGGACGAAACCGGCCGCTTTCGGTCGGGACGTCCCAGGGTTTACAACTTGCGTCAGCGGCTGGAACTGCTACTGACGTGCGCTCTGCAAGCCTTGGCAGGCCGCAGAACCATGGAATTATAGCCCAAACCGCGAGACGGTAGTGCCTACTTACGTTCCAGCCACCCACGCAGCCGCTCCACACCCAGCACCAGGCGCTGCGGGTCCTTGGACGCAAAGCACCAACGCAGCCAGCCCTGGGCCTCCGGGGCAAAGGCCTCGCCCGGCGCCAGGCCCAGGCCGGCCTCGCGCACCAGGCGCTTGGCCGTGGCCAGGGAGTCGTCATGGCCGGCTAGGCGGAAAAAGGCGTACATGCCGGCCGCGGGCTTGGCCAGCTCCACACCCGGCAGGGCCTGCAACAAGGGCACCAGGGTGTCGCGGCAGGTTTTAAGGTGGGCCACGACCCGCGGCGTGATCTCAGCCGCACGCTCCAGCGCCACCTGGGCGGCACGCTGGGTGAAGACGCTGGCGCAGGAGGTGTTGAACTCGATCAGCTTGCCCACGTCGTGGGTGATGGCAGGCGGCAGCACCAGCCAGCCCAGGCGCCAGCCTGTCATCAGGAAACTCTTGGAAAAGCTGTGCACCACGACCAGCCGGTCTTCGGAGGAGGCGATGTCCAGGAAACTGGGCGCGCAGCCATTCGGCGAGGTTTCATAGAAAAGCTGGGAATAGACCTCGTCCGCCACGATCCAGGTGCCGGTCTTGCGGCAATGGTCCAGGATGCGCTGCTGCTCCTCGCGCGTGAGCGTCCAGCCCGTGGGGTTGCTGGGCGCGTTGAGGATCAGCACCTTGGTGGCCGGGGTCACTGCGGCCAGCAGCGCCTCCAGGTCCAGCGTCCAGGCGCCCGCCACGGGCTTGAGGGGGATGGGCTTGAGCCGTGCCCCCAGGATGAGCGGCTGCGCCGTGAGGTTGGGCCAGACCGGGGTCACGATGGCCACCTCGTCACCCGCTTCCAGCAGGGCCTGCATGGCGATCATCAGCGCGTTGACACCGCCCGAGGTCACGGCAATGCGGTCCGGCGCCACGGTGCCGTGCAGGCGACTCAGGTGCAGGGCAATCGCCGCGCGCAGCTCGGGCAGGCCCAGGTTGTGGCTGTAGAAGGTCTCGCCCTTACTAAGAGAATCGATGGCCGCCTGGCGCACGAAGTCGGGGGTGACCTCGTCGCCCTCACCGAACCAGAAGGCCAGCACGTCGCTGCGGCCGATGCCGGCATTGGCCACTTCACGGATTTTGGATTCTTCCAGGTCAAGGATCACTTGTCGCATGTCTTCTCCCTCACAAGGGCTTGATTGTGCCGCCTGGCCGGAACGTGCGCAGCGGCCGGGCATGGCGACAGCGCCCCCATTTTCAAGACCCGGCCCCGAAAAATTTGCCCCTCGCCCCGGGCCTTGAAAACTTTTCACCCCGTGCCCAGTTATGCCCTGCGGCCGGCAGTGCCTCCGCACACCGAGCCACCCCTTAACACCACAGGAGTTCAACCATGCTGTTTGTTCCCGTCATCCGCCGTTCCGCTTTCTCCCCCTCGCTGCGCGCCTTCGACCGCTTCTTCAATGAGTCCGCACCGGCCGAGCAGCCGGCCAGCGCCGCCGAAGACAAGGCTTACGAGCTGAGCTTCGACGTGCCCGGCGTCAGCCGCGAGCAGCTGTCCATCGGCATCGAAGGCAATGTGATCCGCATCGAAACCCTGCCCGAAGCCAAGCGCCAGTACAAGGCCGCCTACGAGCTGCCGCAGGACATTGATGTGGCCAAGAGCGAAGCCAAGCTGGACAACGGCGTGCTCACGCTCAAACTGGTCAAGGTTCAGCCGGCAGACAAGACCGTCAAGCTGGCGATCAACTGATCCTCACCTCCCAACAAAAAGGCCGCGAAATTCGCGGCCTTTTTGTACGTTCAACTTTGGATTTGAGCCACCACTGCAACTAGTTTGGTAGAGCACCCTACTAAGACCTAGTGCGCAAGCTGCATGTACTTCGAAAAATAAGCATCGAGAACGTCGTACTGAGACATAAACCATTTCTTGATCTCTGACTGCTCGCGAACATTCTTTGTACGTTCATCACCAACACCAACCCCCTCTAGCTCTGCTTGAAGACAAGCCAGCCGAAGTGCCTGGTGATAAAGCGCCTTGTGAAGATAGTCTTCAATTTCCGCATCTAAAAGCCACTTTGCCTCACGGGTCGCGGCCAAGAACTTGAATGTCTCTTCGTCCTTCGCTCGTCCAGACGTCATGATTCCGGCAAGCAAGTCTCGTGAAGCGGCGTAGACAGAGAACCGTCGATCAAAAAGCTCCAGTTTTAGTTTGTTTTGCCCGAGACGCCACTGCCGAAATGCAATGAATGCGCCAAACACCGCAACGATTGGTGTCAACAGCGCCGATGAATAGGCAGTCCAATGAGGATCGCAGGTCATGCTATGTCTCCGGAGATAGAGAAGAAGCTACTCAGTCCTCAAACGGACTGGCTGATCGCATCCAGCGGCCAGCGCGGCTTGACCTCGAAGGTATAGGCGCGGGTCGCTTCCTGCATGCCGGCCTGCAGGCGCATGGCGGCAGCCATGGCGATCATGGCGCCGTTGTCGGTGCACAGGTGCAACTCGGGGTAGTGCACACGCACCTTGAGTTTCTGGCATTGGGCATTGAGTTGTTCGCGCAATTGCCGGTTGGCGCCTACGCCGCCGGCCACCACCAGCCGCTTGAGCCCCGTTTCTTTCAGCGCGGACAGCGATTTTTTCACCAGCACTTCCACGATGGCGGCCTGCGTGGAGGCAGCCAGATCGGCCTTGCGTGCTTCCAGTTCGCCACCCAGGCGTTGCGCCTGCGTCAGCACCGCGGTCTTGAGACCGGCAAAAGAGAAATCCAGGTTGCCGCTATGCAGCAGCGGGCGCGGCAGCTTGAAAGCCGCACCGTCGCCCTGCTCCGCCAGCTTCGCCAGCGCCGGGCCGCCGGGGTAACCCAGGCCCATGAGCTTGGCCGATTTGTCGAAGGCTTCGCCTGCCGCGTCGTCGATGGTCTCGCCCAGGATTTCGTAGCGCCCCACGCCATCCACTCGCATGAGCTGGGTGTGACCACCGGAGACCAGCAGAGCGACGAAGGGGAACTCGGGCGGGTCGGCGCTCAGGAAGGGCGAAAGCAGATGGCCTTCAAGGTGATGCACACCCAGCACGGGCTTGCCCAGGGCTGCACCCAGCGCACAGGCCACGCCTGCGCCCACCAGCAGCGCACCGGCCAGGCCAGGGCCGCGGGTGTAGGCCACCACGTCGATGTCTTTCAGGGTCTTGCCAGCCTCGGCCATGACCTGTTTCGTCAGCGGCAGTACACGGCGGATGTGGTCGCGGCTGGCCAGCTCGGGCACCACGCCACCATAGGCCTGGTGCATCTCGATCTGGCTGTAGAGCGCGTGCGAGAGCAGTTGCGGCACCGGGCCGCCCTGGCTTTGCACCAGGGCCACGCCGGTTTCGTCGCAGGAGGATTCGATGCCCAGGATCAGGGGCGCAACATCAGACATGAAGCGAGTCTAAGCGAATGACCGCTTACTTCATCACTAAACCACCATCGACCACCAGCACCTGGCCCGTGACAAAACGGCTCCAGTCCGAAGCCAGGAAGAGCACCGGCCCCGCGACGTCTTCAGGCCGGGCGATGCGGCGCAAAGGCGTCTGCGCCACGATGGCCTCTTTCACATCCTCTTTGGTCGCGCGGCTGGCGTCGGTCGGGTAGACCAGACCCGGCGCCACGCAGTTGACGCGTATGCCCAGGGGGCCCAACTCGGCCGCGAGGTTGCGGCTAAAGCCCACGAGTGCCGACTTGGCCGTCGCATAGTCGTGATAGGCCACGACCGGACGCTCGACCAGATCGCTGGCCAGGTTGACGATGCAACCTTGCGCGCGCTGGCGCATGCCGGGCAGCACGGCCTGGCAGACGTTGTACGTGGCGCGCACGGCACCGTCGAACTGGGTCTGGTAATCAGTCCACCCGGTTTCCCAGAAGCGCTTGCGCTGCTCGGGGTCGAAGCGGTAGGGGGCGAAGGCGTTGTTGACCAGCACGTCGATGCGGCCCAGTTCGGCCTGCACCTGGACCACCAGGGCCTGCACCTGGGCCGGGTCGTTGACGTCGGCGCGGATGGCCCAGGCATCGCCGCCTCTTGCAGCGCCCGTGGCCTTGCACTGCGCCACCACCGCGTCGGCGGCGGCCTCGTTGCGCAGGTAGTTGACGACCACGAAGCCACCCTCGGCCGCGAAGGCCTGGGCAATGGCTGCGCCTATGCCGCGGCTGGCGCCCGTGACGAGGATGACCTTGCCTGCGAAGTCCATGATGCGTCCTGAAAGCTCTATTTGCGCGGCAGCAGGTCCTGGCTGACGACGTCCTTCATCTTCAGCTCACGCTGGATCAGGCCGATCTTCTTCCAGGCTTCGGCGCCCTTTTGCAGCATGTCGACGTCGATGGCGCCCAGGCCGTTCTTCTGCGTCAGCGGCGAGACGCTCGACGCATTGCGCAGCTTGATGACTTCCAGGTTCACGGCTTCGTTCTGGCCGTTGATGGCGCGCTTGACCGCCAACGCGGCGGCTTCCTGCGGCTGGGCGATCATCCACTGCGCGCTGTCGCGGTAAGCCGCCAGGAAACGCCTGAGCACGTCCTTCTTCTGCTGGTACGTTTCTTCGCGCACCACAAAGATGTCGCTGGAAACATTGAGCGAATTGCGCACTTCCATCACGTTCACCTCGCCCACGCCTCTGGCGCGGGCCACCAGCAGGCCGGTGTCGGTGGCGGCGGCGGCGTCCACCTGGCCTTGCATCAGCGGTGCGAAGTTCAGCAGGCCGGTGACGACGATGGTCACGTCCTTTTCGCTCAGGCCGGCCTGGTTCAGCAGCAGTTGCAGATTGGTCAGCGTGCCGCTGGACAGGCTGTAGACACCGATCTTCTTGCCCTTGAGGTCCGCCGGTTTCGTGATGCCGCTGCTCTTGAGCGCCACCACGTTGAAGATGTTCTGCGGGTAGATGTCATAGATGACGCGCAGCTTCTCACCCTTGTCCAGCGCGGCGTAGAGCGAGCCGGGGTCGGTGAAGGCCACGTCGGCCTGGCCGCTGAGCAAGTTGCGAACGGCATCGCCACCCCCGGTGCCGGGCATGAAGACCATGTCGATGCCCTGGGCGCGGAAGAAGCCCTTGTCGGGCTCGACCAGCAGGTTGGTGATCTCGGAGATGGGACCGCCCCAGCCGGCGATCGTCACCTTGTCCAGCTTGGCCTGGGCCCGGGCGCCGGTGCACAGGGCACCGAGTGCAAGCGCAGCAAGGGTGCGCAGGAAATGTCGTTTCATGGTGTCGTCCTCAAAGGTTGGATGAATAAGGTCGCAGCAAGCGACGCTCCAGCCAGAGCGTGGCCTCGTACAGCAGCAGGCCGATCAGCGTGATCAGCAGCAGCACGGCAAACATCAGCGGCGTGTCCATGGAGCCCTGGGCGGCGATGATCAGCGCGCCCAGGCCCTTGCTGGCGCCTATGAACTCACCCACCACGGCGCCCACCAGCGCCAGCACCACGGCCACGCGCAGGCCGGCCAGGATAGCGGGCAGACAGGCGGGCACCTTGAGCCGCCACAGGGTCTGCCAACGGGTCGCGCCCAGCATGCGGAAGAGTTCGAGACGCGCGGCGTCCACCTGGGCGATGCCGGTCAGCGTGTTTTCCAGCAGCGGGAAGAAGCAGATCAGCGCGGTGATGACCACGGTGGGCACGGTGCCGAAGCCGAACCAGACGATGAAGAGCGGCACCAGCGCCAGCTTGGGCACGACCTGGCTGGTCACCACATAGGGCATGAGCACACGGCGCAGTGCGGCCGACTCGCCCAGCAGCACGCCGCCGGTGAAACCCAGCACCACGCCCAATGCCAGCCCCAGACCCAGCTCCAGCAGGGTCTGGGCCATGTGCGGCCAGAGGTAGCCCGTCAACACGCCGCGCAGCAACGCCGCGCCGATCACGCTGGGCGCCGGCAGCACCAGCGGCGAGAATTTGAAAGCCGACACGGCCCACTCCCAGGCCAGCAGCAGGACGAGCAGCAGCGCGAAGGCCAGCAGACGCGGGTACCTCATGCGCCCTCCCCGTCCATGGCGTGCCGCAGTTCGGCGCAGATGGCGTTGAAGGCCGCGCCGTAGCGCAGCTCACGCCCACGCGGACGCGGCAGGTCCACACGGATGTCGTGACGGATGCGGCCCGCGTCCATCACCGCCACGCGGTCGGCCAGGTAGACCGCCTCGGCAATGTCGTGCGTGACAAAAAACACCGAGGTGCCGCGCGCACGGCACATGGCCTGCAGTTCGTCCTGCAGTTCCTCGCGCGTGATGGCATCGAGTGCGGCAAAGGGCTCGTCCATCAGCAGGATGGGCGGGTCCAGCAGCAATGCGCGTGCAATCGCCACACGGCTCTGCTGCCCGCCCGAAAGCTGACGCGGATGGTGACGCAGGTAAGCACCCAGGCCCATCTGCGCCAGCAACTGTTCGGCGCGCGCCCGGTCGGCGTCCGTTGGCGTGCGCTGCAGGGTCAGGGGCAGGAGCACGTTGTCCAGCACCGTGAGCCAGTCCAGCAGCGTGGGCTGCTGAAACACAAAACCCGTGCCCGGGCCGGGGGCGTGGACAGCCTGCCCCTGCAGGCGCACCACTCCGGCATCGGGTTGCAGCAGGCCCGCGGCCAGCTTGAGCAGCGTGGTCTTGCCGCAGCCGCTGCGCCCCACCAGGCAGTGGAACTCGCCGGGCGCGATGTCCCAGTCCACGCGCTGCACCACCGGCGGCCAGCCGGGGAAGGTGTAGCTCACCTGCTGCATGTCGAGGAAGGGCGTGGCGCTCATGGGCATATCTCAATCGCGCTCAATCACGATAGGGCGCATAAGCCTCGGCCGCATCCTCGGCCGACTGTTCGAGCTCGACCATGCGCACCAGATCCAGCAGGCTGAAACGCCCGTCGTGGTGCCAGCCGGCCTCGGGCGCGGTCATCTGGCCCAGGGCGCAGATGCGCGTGGCACCGGCCGCCCCCAGCCGCTCGGCCAGCATGTGTAATTCCTGCGGCGCAGCGGCCAGGCCCACGGTCTGCAGCACATCGCGCTGTACGGCCAGCAGGGGCACGGTTTCTTCCAGATGGTCCACGGCCTGCACCTGCACCGTGCGGTTCAGCGCGCAGGGCAGCAAGGCGCTGGCCTGTTCGGCATAGGCCACGCACCAGGCCGCATCCGCGTCGCCCAGCAGTTCCACCCCGGCACCGGCAAAACCTTGCATCTCCTGGCCCTGGCGCCAGCCGGCGACGCTGGCCGCTTCTTCCAGTGTCAGGGTACGGCGCGCAAATTTATGCTGGAGCGCGGCCAGTTCACCGGCCAGCTGCTGCGCGAATTCGCGTGGCGTGACCCGGCCGCCGCGCGCCACGTAATAGGTGTGCGGTGAATAACAGCCCTGCTGCTCGTAGCGCACCACGTCCAGCGCGGCCGCGCGGGCGACGGCCTGCACATGCTGCACATTGAGTGCGGCGGCCGACACCAGGCCCACGCTGAGCTTGTGGCCATGCGGCAGGAAACGCGTGCTCACCGGCACCTGCGCGCGCAAGGCCGTCAGCGTGTCGTTGCCGCCGTAGGCCAGCACCGTGTCGGCCTCGGCAAAGAGCGCCCGCTCACTGGCCGTGTCCCCGCCCTTGAACCAGACGATGGCCAGCACCTCGGCCAGACGCGGCTCCACCTCGGCCAGCAGGCGCGCGAACAGGGAAGCGAACAGGGGCTCGGCACTGGCCACCTTGCCAATGGCCGGCGCCTTGACCAGCAGGCCGCAGACCAGGCTCCACAGCGGCAGGCCCGGCACATTGCCGGCCCATACGTGCACCAGCAGCTCGGGGCCGAGCGCGCGCGCCATGCCGCCCTTGGCGCGCGGCTGGAATTCGTCGAGCAGCTTGGGGTTGCTGAAGTCCTCGGCCACGAAACGCTGCAGCTGCGGCGCACGAAAGGTCTTGAGGTAGGCGTTGAGGCCCAAACGCACCATCTCGGCGTCGAAGCCACTGATGCGCGGCAGCAGCAGCTCCAGTTCCAGACGATAAGGGTCGGCGGGATTGAGCAGGCGCTCGATGGCGCGGTCGATGGCCGCGATGATCTGCGACACCGGCATGGACTTGAGCTGCGTGCGCCCCTGGTTACGCACGTGTGCGGCCAGCGTGTGCAGCTGGGCCGGCGTGAGCTGCGGCACGACCACATCGACCTGCTGTGCCCCTGCGCCAAAGCTCAACGTGTGCCACTGCACCTCGCTGGACTTCAGGCCCGGCAGATAACCGGCGGTGACTTTCATGCCCGTGCAGCTTTCAAAAACTCATCCACCGCCAGCGAGCAGCCCTTGGCCTGCGCACCCTGGGCGCGGCCCAGCAGCAGGAAACCGCCGTCCACCGCCACGCCCACGTCCTCGGTGAGGATGGTGATGACGGAGTTGAAGTTGCCCAGGTCCGTGTGGGCCAGGATGCCGCGCTCACCCCGAGGCATCTCCTGCCCGGTGAGCGGGTCCAGCACGCGCGTGCGGATCCAGTGCGGACCGGACTTGAGGGCCGGCAGCGTGGCATTGCCCGCGTCGTAGAACTGGGTGCTGAGCTCCGTCATGCCATACATATTGATGCAGGCGCTGCGCGGCACGCAGAAGGTCGATGCGAGCGCGTCGTAGAACGCGTCCATCTCCATCTCACGCGACTGGCCCTTGAAACCGCCGGTATCGAGCAGGCGGCTGCCGGCCGGCAATTTGAATTGCAGGCCGCGCGCCTGCAGTGCATCCATCAGGTGGACGAAGCTGTAGCTCGCGCCCAGCAGGGCGAAGGGCTCACCGCTGGCCTGCACCTGCGCCAGCGTGGCGCAGAGTGCGTCCACCTGCAGGCCCTCGGTGTCCAGGTAATAACGGCTCTCGGGTGTGCCGAAGTTGTGCAGGGCCAGCGCCAGGTAATGCGCCAGCGAGGAGTTGGGCATCAGCTGTTCGCTGGGGAAGAGGAGCCCCATGCGCATGCGGTCCTGCCCGCCCATGAAGCGCTGGCGGAAGTTCAGTGTCATGGACAGGTCGTACACCTGCAGATGCGGGTGGTAGTGCCGGCCCTTGACGTCGCCGCGCGTGGTGCCGCTGGTCATGAAAACGCGCTCGCAGGCCGCGGGCGGCGTGCAACTCAGCGTCAGGTCCTTGAAGCCGTTGATGGGCACGGCCGGAATGTCGCGCCAGTGTTTCACCGTGCGCGGCGTGCGGCCACGCTGCTGGCAGAACTTCTGGAAGGCAGCGTTGTGCCGGAACTGGTGGGTGAAGAGGCGCAGGGCCAGGGCATTGAACGCATCTTCGCCCGCATCGGCCTGGGCGATGAAGGCCAGCAGATCGGGAACGATGTCCGATGCTGGTTGCGACGATGGGTGTACGGACTCTGCCACGATAGCCTTTCCTGGTGTGCTTCGCACGTTGCTCCGAAAGGTGTGGCGGGGCCGGGGGGCCTGGCAAACAGCTCTTCTTACGTCGGCATGATCCGAGTCAAGTTCACGGGTTCGGTATCAGGGCCTGTCAAAGACAAACCTCACCATCTCAGCCCTCCACTTGCGCGGACGACACCCCGGAGCAGGGATAATTCTATGCCAAGCGGCAAACCTGCCGCCGTGTTTAGGCGTATTTCTTGCAAGCTGATCGATATGAATGAAGCCCTGCGCATCGTGGTGGTGACCTCGGATCTGGGGACGGGTGACTCCGGGGATGAGGACGCCGTGCAGCAGGCCGAGCGTTCGCGCAGCCTGCGCATCGGCCTGCTGGAAAGCGGCTTCAACCTCATCGCCTCGCTGCCGGCCGACGTCTTCCTCAACGAACGCCTGGCGCAGCTACAACCCGACCTGGTGATCGTCGATGCCGAGAGCGACGCGCGCGACGCGCTCGAGCACGTGGTGATGGCCACGCGCGATGCGCCGCGTCCCATCGTCATGTTCACCAACGACCAGGACACCTCGCACGTGCGCGCCGCCGTGGCCGCGGGCGTGACGGCCTACATCGTGGCCGGCCTCTCGGCCGAACGCATCCGCCCCATCCTGGACGTGGCCCTGGCGCGTTTCCAGCACGAGCAGGCCCTGCGTCAGGAACTGGCCGTGACCCGCAACGAGCTCGACGAGCTCAGCGCCGAGCTCAAGGACCGCAAGACCATCGACCGCGCCAAGGGCCTGCTCATGCAGCGCCAGGGCCTGAGCGAACAGGCCGCGTACGAGAAGCTGCGCAAGACCGCCATGGACAAGGGCATGAAACTGGCCGAGGTCGCCCAGCGCATGCTGGACGTGGCCGAACTGCTCTGAACCGGGACGGCCGTCTTCTTTTGGTGCGCCGCACCATTCCAGAGCGGCTCACCCCGGATGGCCGGCCCTTCAAACAAAACCCCATGAAATCAATGACTTGCAGCCTGGCCAGGCACGCCAAGTCACCCCTCCCCAGGCTGGCACGTCCTTTGCTTAAGTCTAGATAAGACCACTGAGGTCAAACGGTCAAGCATCCAACGGCGGGTGCAACAACCGATCCGGACAAAGGCGTCCCCACAGAGCAGGCAGCGTCATGCAGACGCGCCAGCAACGTGAGGACGCCTTTTTTGTTTCTCTCGTCAACTCTAGGAGCTAGCCATGCCTGATCTTCTGAACGCCAAACTCAGCCGCCGCGCCGTGCTGCAAACCGCTGCCGTCGGTGCCGTCGGCATCGACCCCGCCCTGCGCGCCGCCGTCTACGCCGCCGGCTCGGACGCGCCCGAAAAAAAGGAAGTGAAGATCGGCTTCATCCCGCTGACCGACTGCGCCAGCGTGGTCATGGCCGCCGAACTGGGCCTGGACCAGAAATACGGCGTCAAGATCATCCCCAGCAAGGAAGCCAGCTGGGCCGGTGTACGCGACAAGCTGGTCAACGGTGAACTCGACATGGCCCACGTGCTCTACGGCCTGATCTACGGCGTGCACCTGGGCACGGCCGGCCCCAAGAAGGACATGGCCGTGCTCATGGCCCTGAACAACAACGGCCAGGCCATCACCCTGTCCAAGGCCCTGGCCGACAAGGGTGCGGTGGATGGCCCCTCGCTGGCCAAGTTCATGGCGGCCAACAAGCGCGAATACACCTTCGCCGGCACCTTCCCCACCGGCACCCACGCCATGTGGATGCACTACTGGCTGGCTGCCGCCGGCATCAACCCGCTCTCCGGCGCCAAGCTCATCACCGTGCCGCCGCCCCAGATGGTGGCGAACATGCGCGTGGGCAATATGGACGGTTTCTGCGTGGGCGAGCCCTGGAACCACCGCGCCATCATGGACGGCATCGGCGTCACCGCCAACACGACGCAGGATATCTGGAAGGATCACCCCGAAAAGGTGCTGGGCACCACGGCCGAATTCACCAAGAAGTACCCCAACACCACCCGCGCCGTCATGATGGCCGTGCTCGAAGCCGGCAAATGGATCGACGCCGGGCTGTCCAACAAGATGAAGATGGCCGAGGTCGTGGCGCAGAAGTCCTACATCAACACCAGCGTGGACGCGATCAACCAGCGCATCCTGGGCCGTTACCAGAACGGCATGGGCAAGACCTGGGACGACCCCAACCACATGAAGTTCTTCAACGACGGCGCGGTGAACTTTCCCTACCTCTCCGACGGCATGTGGTTCCTGACGCAGCACAAGCGCTGGGGCCTGCTCAAAGACCACCCGGACTACCTGGGCGTGGCCAAGCAGATCAACCAGATCGACCTGTACAAGCAGGTGGCTTCGGCCCTGAAGGTGTCGGTGCCCAAGGATGTCATGCGCACCAGCAAGCTGATCGACGGCGTGGTCTGGGACGGCAAGGACCCGAAGAAGTACGCCGACGGTTTCAAGATCAAGGCCTGAGGGCCGGCAAAGGAAAGCATCATGGTCAGCGCCGTGTTTCACACCCCCCTGGAACGGGCCACCCCCGTTCCCCTCCCGCCCACTGGCGGGAAAAAGGCCGCGACCCCGGCAGCCCCCGCTGTGGAGGCGGTCAAGACGCCGGGCTACGACTGGCGCGGCCTGTGGCTGCGCGTGATCCCCCCGGTGCTGGGCCTGGCCCTGCTGGTGGGCATCTGGGCGCTGGTGGCCATCACCAGCAACAGCAGCATCCCCAGCCCGGCCGAGACCTTCAAGCAGGCGCTCGACGTGTTCAGCGATCCCTTCTACCGCAAGGGACCGAACGACCAGGGCGTGGGCTGGAACGTGCTGATGTCCCTCGAGCGTGTCGCCCTGGGCTTCGGCCTGGCGGCCGCGGTGGGCATCCCGGCCGGTTTCATGATCGGGCGCTTCACCTTCCTGAGCCGCATGTTCAACCCGCTGATCAGCCTGCTGCGCCCGGTCTCGCCCCTGGCCTGGCTGCCCATCGGCCTGCTGGTCTTCAAGGGCGCCAACCCGGCGGCCATCTGGACCATCTTCATCTGCTCGATCTGGCCCATGATCATCAACACCGCGGTGGGCGTGCAGCGTGTGCCGCAGGACTACATGAACGTGGCGCGTGTGCTGCAGCTCTCGGAATGGAAGATCGTCACCAAGATCCTCTTCCCCGCCGTGCTGCCCTACATGCTGACCGGCGTGCGCCTGGCGGTGGGCACGGCCTGGCTGGTGATCGTCGCGGCCGAGATGCTGACCGGCGGCGTGGGCATCGGGTTCTGGGTCTGGGACGAGTGGAACAACCTCAACGTCAAGAACATCATCATCGCCATCTTCGTGATCGGCATCGTCGGCCTGGTGCTGGAGTTCGCGCTGATCAAGCTGGCCACCGCCTTCACCTTCGAAGAAGTCAAGAACTGAGGAGTCCGCCATGAACGAATCACTGAGCACCAAGTACATCGAAGTCCAGGGCGTCGAGCAGACCTTCAAGACCGCCAAGGGCTCCTTCCCTGCGCTGCGCGACATCAACCTCACGGTCGCCAAGGGCGAGTTCGTGGCGCTGATCGGTCACTCGGGCTGTGGCAAGTCCACCCTGCTCAACCTGATCGCCGGCCTGACCACCCCCACCAACGGCACCCTGCTGTGCGCCAACCGCGAAATCTCGGGCCCCGGCCCCGAGCGCGCCGTGGTGTTCCAGAACCATTCGCTGCTGCCCTGGCTGACCTGCTACGAGAACGTCTACCTCGCCGTGGAACGCGTCTTCGGCGCCGGCAGCAAGAGCACGGGCGCCGCCGCCGAGAACAAGGCCCAGCTCAAGGCCCGCACCGAAGCCGCCCTGGCCCTGGTGGGCCTGACACCCGCGGCACAAAAGCGCCCCGGCGAGATCTCGGGCGGCATGAAACAGCGCGTGGGCATCGCCCGCGCCCTCTCCATGGAACCCCAGGTGCTGCTGATGGACGAACCCTTCGGCGCCCTGGATGCGCTCACCCGCGCCAAGCTGCAGGACGAGTTGCTGGAGATCGTGGCGCGCACGAAAAGCACCGTGGTCATGGTCACGCACGATGTGGACGAGGCCGTGCTGCTGAGCGACAAGATCGTGATGATGACCAACGGACCCGCCGCCACCATCGGCGAAGTGCTGGCCGTGGACCTGCCGCGTCCGCGCAAGCGTGTGGAGCTGGCCGAAGACCCGCGTTACATCAACTACCGCAAGGCCGTGATCGACTTCCTCTACACGCGCCAGGCGCACGTGGAAAAAGCGGCTTGAATTAAGTACACCCCCGTGCCGCGCCTGAGCGCGGCCCCACCCTCAAGGGGGCGACACCAGCGGCCCGGCGAAGCCGGTTCCGCGGTGTCCCTGGGTTGGAAACCGGGCACAGCGGCTGTCGAGATGACCGCCCCAAGTCCGGGCGCAGATATTGCTTGCACTGAGATGAACAGGCCAAAGCCGGCTTGAAATCCCGCATTCGGTGCAAAGACGCACCGGATCGTTCCAGACGAAGGCGTCCACACGTGCGCAGCCCTGCTGCCATGCACGTGTCGACGCCTTTTTTGTTGGCCCACGGACAAGCACGATGAACAGCTTTCGCAATTTCCTTCAGGCCGGCCACAGCCCCACGCTGCTGGCCTCCTTCGTGTATTTCACCTACTGCTGCGGCGTCTGGGTGACCAACGGCGCCATGGCGCCCTTCATCAAGGAATCGCTGCAGCTCAGCCCCGCGCAGATCGGGCTGATGCTCTCCATCCCCATCTTTGCCGGCGCGCTCATGCGTTTCCCGCTGGGCATCCTGGCCCAGTACATCGGGCGCAAGAACGCCACCCTGGTGGAAATGGGCGGCATCGCCATCGCCCTGCTCTTTGGCTACTTCTTCGTCGAGTCCTTCAACGACCTGCTGGCCATGGGTGTGCTGCTGGGCATTGCCGGCGCCAGCTTCGGTGTGGCGCTCTCGCTGGGCTCGGGTTCCTTCCCCGCGCGCTACAAGGGCCTGGCCATGGGCCTGGTGGGTGCGGGCAATGTAGGCACCTCGGTCTCGGCCCTGCTGGCGCCACAGCTGGCCCAGGCCTACGGCTGGAAAGCCGTCTACGGCCTGGCGGCGCTGGGCCTGCTGCTGCCCGTGCTGGTGATGGTCTTCATCGCGCGCGAGCCCGACGACGTGGACAAGCACGCCAGCTTTCGCGACCACATCGCCTGCCTGTTCGAAAAAGACGGCTGGGCCTTCAGCGTCATCTACGCCATCACCTTCGGTGGTTTCATCGGCCTGACCACCTTCCTGCCCAGCTACTACTACGACCAGTTCGGCGTGAGCAAGGTGCAGGCCGGCCAGCTCACCATGCTGGCCGCCTTCATGGGCGCGGCGCTGCGCATCTTCGGCGGCTGGATCTCGGACCACTGGGGTGGCATCAACACGCTCACCGCCGTGATGGTCATCATCACCATCACCCTGCTGCTGTGCGGGCTGGCCGGCGGCTCGCTGGTGCTCACCACCCTGCTCATGATGCTGTGCTTCGCCGCTTTAGGCGCGGGCAACGGCGCGCTGTTCCAGCTGGTGCCGCTGCGCTGGCCGCTGACCACGGCCGTGGCCGGCTCCATGATCGGCGAGATCGGCGCCCTCGGCGGCGGCCTGGTGCCCAATGCCATGGGCCTGTCCAAGCAATACACCGGCACCTATTTCTGGGGCTTCGCCTTGTTCGCCCTGCTCTCGCTGCTGGTGCTGGGCATGACACGCGTGATGCAACTACGCTGGACGAGGACATGGGCGGAGAAAGGTGGTCGTGCACGCAGTGCATGACCCCTGACTTATCGGCACTCAAGGTGAATTTTTACCCTAGGAGACAGCAAGATGGAACAGGCAACATTGCTCAAGATCGCCAAATTACGAACCCTGGCGGCACGTCACGGCAAGAGCTTCGATGTGGTGCAGTTCGCGGCCAACCGCACCTTCGCCCGCGAGACCTTGTCCGCGTTGATGGACACGGCCGACCCTGATCTGCTGGTGGCAGGGCTCGAACTCATGGATGCGCTGGGCATGACGGCCTCCAGCGAAGGGACCCGTCCCGCCCTGCTCGCGGCCGACCCCAAGACCAAGGCAGAAGCCCCCAAGACCGACGCGCGTTACGTCGGGCGCCTGCGATAAGCCGACGCTCTCGTCGTTTGGTACGTGTCGAAAGCGAGCCCACACGCGAGAGCAAAAAGCCGAAGCGCTGAACAGCGCCAACCTGCAACTCAAGGCCGCCACCCGCAAGGCCGCCAATCAGGACCAGGCAGCCATCGCGGCCTGATACGCGGCAGCGTTAAGAAGCCGGTCTCCCGTTCGGGAGGGCCGGCTTTTTTTATGGGTTTCAGCGACGCAGATTCCATATCGGATAGTCGACCGCTTGGTCGCCTCTAGTCGGTCAGTTTCATGTACGTGTGGAGGCGTCCATACACAAAGGGTTAGGCGTCACTTCGGATTGACACAAGCGGAAGAGTAATCTGAGCTCCTCCCAGCACACCGTCAGACGCGTGCTACAGGGGGCAACTTGTCATTCCACGATTTGCTGGAAACGAATGACTCCCGCAGTTGACGGCGTTGTAGAGCACGGTCACCGAAAGCGCAGCCAGCAAGACACAAGCAAGCAACGGCGTGGTCTTCAGACCTCGTGAAAGAAGGCTGGGGTTGTGCTCGAGGAGCGAGATGTCGGAAATACTGATCCACCGCAGATACAGAGCTGCGACTCCAACCGCGATGACTTGCAGGAGTACTGCAACAATGGCCTTCTCCCATGCGATTGGCTCCGGTGACGCAAGGAAGAACCGCTGGATCAGCGCGTGTAGATCGAAAGCTGCAAGCATGAGCAGCGAGTAGAAGAGCAGGATTTTGTAGCTGCGCCGCATATTCCTGATGCCTAGCTTTTGCCGTAAGGGGCCGCCGCAGCGGCGACTGTTTGGGCTGCATACGGCTTAGGCGGAAACAAAGCTTTCAATTCAGAGAAATCATCATTTGCCTTTTCTGCAATCTCTGACCATGCACGCTCAAAGGCCGGGCGATTCAAATTTGTTTGAATTCCATCTCGCCAAAATTTCCACGTTTCGTCAGATATCCGACCGGCTTTGTGAAGAAATGCTTGCTCATTGCACAGATCGAAATAGTGATACATCTCATCAAAGTGAGTTGAGTACTCTTCATTGTCTAGCGGCTCGCCAAGCAATGCCTTGGTTGGAAGCTTTGAGGCCAAATCTCTGTACTCCTTGGCGAATGAATCTTCAAAACTGGTTATAGCCTGTCGTTTAGCAAGGACGAGTTGCCAGGCTGCCACGCCCACAGCCGCTGCTGTAGCAATATTGGCTAGAGCTGAAAGAATTTCGAAGCAAGTCATAGATGTAGCTGCTTAACTTGATGAAGACAGCAGACCTGTCTTATGAACACAGTTCAAGTCCATCAAGTCATCCTCCCGTTTTCTGTTGTAAGTGCCTGATTTATATCAGCCTCCCCACAGAAAGGGTAGTGCCACAGCCCAGCCGCCCCTACTTCGGCAAAAACAACAACCAGTACACCAGCAGCACATTGAACAGCGCGCTGACCCCGAACAGCAGTTTCCACACAAAGGTCGGATCCCTCTGCAGCAGCGGTGAAGCCGGCGGCGCGGTGAGCGGCCGAGAAGCCCCGCGCTCCAGCGCCAGCAGGAATTCCTCCGCCGTCTCGAAACGCTGGCGCTTGTCGCGGGCCACGGCTTTCAACACCACGTGGTCGAGCCAGATCGGCACCTCGGGGTTGTGGCGGCTGGGCGGCGTCGGGTCGCGGTAGTAGCGGCCGCTCTGGTAGGGCAGCACCTCGCCGTAGGGCAGCTTGCCCTCGGCCAGCAGCTGGTAGAAGGTGACGCCCAGGGCGTAGAGGTCGCTCATGGCGTCGGGGTCTTCGGGCGGCACGTTGGTGTCGATGCCGCCAGCGCGCACGGTGAAGCCCCATTGCTCGGGGTTGATGTAGCTGGGTGTGCCCGCGTGCAGGCGGCGCATGGCCTCGGGTTCGCGCCCGCTCAGGGCCACGCCCAGGTCCAGCAGGCGCAACACGCCGTCCTCCCCCTGGTGCAGGTTGGCGGGTTTGATGTCGCGGTGCACCACGCTCTGGCGGTGCAGGCGGCCCAGGGCCTTGAGCACCTGGGTGGCCAGGGCCACGGCCTGGGCCGGGCTGAAACGCTGCTGGCGGGCCAGCATCTGCTGCAGGGTCTCGCCCGCGTGCCAGTCGTAGAGCAGGTAGAAGGCGGACTGCCCCTTGCCGGCGGGCGGCTTCTCGTGCAGTTGCACCAGGTGCTCGGCCGCGCGTGAGGTCTGCATGCAGCGCGCCAGCCAGGCCTCGTGGGCCAGCGCGGCGCCTTCCTCGGGGTCGTGGGCGCGCGAGGGGTGCAGGGTCTTGAGGGCGTAGTCGGTCTGGGTGTGTCCGTCGCGGACGCGGTAGATCAGGTTGATGCCGTTGTCGGCCGCCACTTCCTCCACACGCAGGCCGTCGATCACGTCACCCGGTTTGAGGCGCACGGGAACGGGCAGGGCCTGGGCGCTACGGCTCACGTCCTGCAACGTTGCGTCCAGCAGGCCCAGCACGCGCACCACCAGGGCGGTGGCGTTGTCGTTGCTGCCGGCCTTGATGGCCGCCTGCACCAGGCTGTCAGCAATCACCTGGGCGTTGGCCAGTTCGGCCCGCTCGGCCAGCTGGCGCAGGCGCAGTGATCCGTGCACGCCATCGCTCAGCAGGATGAAGACGTCGCCCACCTGCAGGTCACCCTGGATGTAGTCGACCACGAGCCGGTCCTCCGCGCCCACCACCCGCATGAGCTGGTGGCGGAAATCCGGGTGGGGCATGACGTGGTCCACCGTGAGCTGGGTGACCTGGCCCTCGCGCAGCAGATAGGCCCGGGTGTCGCCCACATGGGCCAGGGTCCAGGAATGCCCGCGCAGCACCAGGGCGGTGAGCGTGG